>NZ_JBEXMW010000003.1:0-93410 GCF_040610775.1 Nonomuraea sp. NPDC003709
GCCCAGAACCCACTCCCGCAGACACTCACCGCTTAACCTGCAGAAACAGGATCACGCGAAGATCGATTCATACACCACGTCCGTGGACGTGACCGCAGTTCGCCGCGAGACCGTATCCGAGATCTCCACCAATCGGCATGGCAATGGGCCCAGGCCAACCGGAGACAGGACGGAAACTTGCCCTCAGGGAGGGCCATAGCCCAAGCCTTCGACCGATCTGCTCGCTGGGGCCGACTCATCAAGAAGGCCGGCCTCGCCGGCGACCTCGGTTGAATGGCGGCCTCGTCTTTCGTAGCGCCTTCCCAGCATCACCATGCAGAGAGATCGCGCGCACCGGTGGATGTCGCAAGAACCGTGCAACTCTTCAGCGCAGGTGTTCGGGACTTTAGACCTGCTCGGCAGCGTTCAGCCGGTGTGTCAGCCCGGTGATCTGCTCGCGCAGCCGGTCGACTTCGGCCTGGGAGGCGGCCTCCCGCTCGGCCAGGCGCTCGAGGAACTCATGCATCGGCGTCCCCCGGCTCTGCTACGTCGCCACCGGGACGGGATCGCGCCAGGTCGACGTGGCCGTCCCGGCCAGGCGGCGAACCATGTTGTCCGTCATCGACCAGTAGATTATCGACTCCGAACTGGCGGGTCGTGTCTCGTAGTCGCGAGCCAGCCGGCGGTGCAGCATCAGGGTGCCCTAGACCTGCTCGGCCATCCACCGCTTGGGTAGCGACGCGAACCCAGGGCACACCAAGGTCTCCATCAAAGTCGGGGCGGTTCACCATACCCAGGCGGGCTTCCCGACCCGCCAGGCGTCTGCGTCGGGAAGCCACACTTTGCGAGGCTTATCGTTGGGTGTTGAAGGCTTTCTCCAGATTGCCCATTTCCTGCCCAACGAGGCTCTTGATCAGCAGAGCGAGGGCCATCGCGACCCCGGCGATGACGGCAGTGATGATCACCCATTCAACCGCTGATGCGCCCCGACTTGGCGCGTTGCGGGCACGTTGAATACGCACATCCAGGAAGGCCTGAACGTAGGTCCACGGCGTCATGGCCTCAACCATAGATCCACAGAAGCCAGCAACTACGGTAAGTAATTTAACTGTTACGTCTGGCTATAGTCCCTCAGTGAGGCCGCGAAGAGGAGTCGGGAGAGAACCACGCCCTCCGGCCTCAATGCTGTGCGAGGCCAGAGGACGTGGCGCGTCAAGAGGGGTGTCGACCTAGTGACCGCCTGGCCACACTGACGCCTTGCAGCCATCCCAGACGACCAGCCTGTTGGTACCGAGGTGCCCATAACAGAGCTTGAAGACCTTGACCGATCCCCAGAAGGAGTCGTCCGTAGCGCAGCTACCCTGGGGCGCCCGTACTTCGAAGGCTTTCCTGGCGTCGATGGGATTGTCGTTATGCCAGACCGCCTTGTAGACGTGGCTGTCGTCCTTGCCGTCGCACACTCTGATCGACGATCGGTCGGCCGGGACGGTCACGCTGCCGTCGGCGTAGCCGTCTCGCCAACCCGACGCCTGAGCCGATGCCGGTACGGCGACGCTCAGGATCAGTCCACTGACGAGTAGCGCGATCGATCCACTTGCTCGTGATGCCATTGCATCCTCCATCCTTTACAGCTCCAGGAGGATTACTTTAGGTAATTGAATGACTACGTCAAGTAGAGATCAATGATTGACCTGCATCGTTCCGGTCGGCGAACCGCGTCAAATGGTTCAAACCGCGTGTTTGCCTCTACAGGCATGCGACGCGCGGTCCCGCGCTCCTGGGCCACATGCGGGTGTGCTGCTCGGGGCTGCCTCGTTGGCTGCCGTGTCCGCCAGGATCCGGAAGACGTCAGAGCCACCTGGTGGCTGGCCAGAGAGGGGCAGCACCCCGTAGGGCCGATTGACGTGCATACATAGACGTGTGTAAATATGAGTTGTCACTTCGACGAACGTCTATACGGGGGTCACGTGGAGCCGCTACAGATCCTGGGGTGCAGCCCGCGGTTGGTGCGCGAAGAGCTGGATGTCGACAAGGCTTCCGAGGTCGCTCGCGTCTTCAAGGCGTTGGGTGATCCGGTCCGGCTGCGCATCCTGTCGATCGTGGGCGCCCGGCAGGGTGGGGAGGCTTGTGTGTGCGACATCGCCGACGCCTTCGACCTGACCCAGCCCACGATCAGCCATCACCTCAAGGTGCTCAAGGATGTCGGCCTGCTCACCTATGAGCGGCGCGGCTCCTGGGTCTACTACCGGCTGGTCCCCGAGAGCCTGGCCCAACTGTCGGCCCTGCTGAACATCCCCGCAACGGTCTGACGGCCGCTCTACCCGGAAAGAAACAGATGTCTTCGAACGCTGCCCGCACCCAGGCGCCCACGCAGGACGTCACCATGGCTGTTGTCGGCCAGTTGTCGGTCTTGGATCGGTTCCTGCCGGTGTGGATCGGTGCGGCAATGGTCGCTGGGCTGCTCCTGGGCCGCTTCGTACCGGGCCTGAACACCGCCTTGGAAGCGGTGAAGGTCGGCGAGATCTCGCTGCCGATCGCGCTCGGACTGCTGCTGATGATGTACCCGGTGCTGGCCAAGGTGCGCTACGACCGCTTGGGCACCGTCACCGGCGACCGTCGGATGTTGCTGTCGTCGCTGCTGCTGAACTGGATCGTCGGCCCGGCGCTGATGTTCGCGCTCGCCTGGATCTTCCTGCCGGACCTGCCCGAGTACCGCACCGGTCTGATCATCGTCGGGCTGGCCCGCTGCATCGCCATGGTGCTCATCTGGAATGACCTGGCCTGCGGCGATCGTGAATCGGCAGCCGTGATGGTCGCGATCAACTCGATCTTCCAGGTGGTCGCGTTCGGCGTGCTGGGTTGGTTCTACCTACAGGTGCTGCCGGGCTGGCTTGGCCTGTCGCAGGCGGCTCTGGAGGTGTCGATGTGGGACATCGCCCAGTACGTGCTGATCTTCCTAGGCATCCCGCTGCTGGCCGGCTACCTGTCGCGTACGTGGGGCGAGCGCACCAAGGGCCGCGACTGGTATGAGGGCCGATTCCTGCCCAGGGTGGGGCCGCTGGCGCTGTACGGGCTGCTGTTCACCATCGTCATCCTCTTCGCCCTGCAAGGGCACACGATCAGTGAACGGCCTTTGGACGTGGCCCGTATCGCACTGCCACTGCTGGCCTACTTCGGGCTGATGTGGGGTGGCTCATTCCTGGCCGGCCGCGCGATCGGAATGTCGTACGAACGGACCACCACGCTGGCCTTCACCGCCGCTGGCAACAACTTCGAGTTGGCCATCGCAGTGGCGGTGGGCGTCTTCGGCGTCACCTCCGGCCAGGCGTTGGCGGGCGTCGTCGGTCCCCTCATCGAGGTGCCCGTGCTGGTCGCCTTGGTCTACGTCTCCCTGTGGGCCCGGCGCTTCTTCGGCTCCGCTGAGGTGTCCCGATGAACTGCCTTGACTGTCTCACCGGTCAACATCTGGACGTTCTCGCCGTGGGGGTCTGCGTCGACTGCGGCGCCGCGATGTGCCTGGAGCATGCGTACATTGAGGTCGTGCATCGCACGACGGTCGTACCGCTCAATCGGGTGGTTCAGGTGGAGCCACCGGCACGGCTGCTTACCTGCATGACCTGCGCCGCCGCCCGTCAGGCCGCAGGCGTGGCGTCAACGCATCAAGGGAGACTCCCCCATGGCCGATAAGCCAAGCGTGTTGTTCGTCTGCGTCCACAACGCCGGACGGTCCCAGATGGCCGCGGGCCGGCTGTCGCATCTGGCCGGAGACACGATCGAGGTCCGCTCGGCCGGATCGGCTCCCGCCGACCAGGTCAATCCGGCCGCCGTCGAGGCTATGGGCGAGGTCGGCATCGACATCACCGCCGAACAGCCCAAGATCCTCACCGTCGACGCGGTCGAGGCCTCCGACGTGGTCATCACCATGGGCTGTGGGGATGCTTGCCCGATCTTCCCTGGCAAGCGGTACGAGGACTGGAAGCTCGACGACCCGGCGGGCCAGGGCATCGAGGCGGTCCGGGTGATCCGCGACCAGATCCGCGCCCGGATCGACAAGCTCATCGGCGAGCTCACCGGCTGAACACGAAAAAGGAACGAGCAACAAACATGCGCCTGCTGATCATCGGCGGTAGCGACGCGGGGATCGAGGCCGGACTGGGCGCTCGCGCCGTGGACGATGCCATCGAGGTGAGCCTGCTGGTGGCCGACCACTACCCGAACTACTCCATCTGTGGCATCCCCTACCACGTCTCCGGCGAAGTGCCGCAGGCGCGTAACCTGGCCCACCGCGACGCCGACGAGCTCAAGGCGGCCGGCCTCCAGCTACGGCTCGGCGAGCGGGCCGTGGCGATCGACCCGGCGGCACACAACGTCACCACCGCCTCCGGACAGCGCCTCAGCTACGACCGGCTGGTCGTAGCGACCGGAGCCCGCCCCCAACGCCCGCCGATCGCCGGGCTGGAGGCCCTCGGCCCCGACGACGGAGTTCATGAGCTGCACACCATGGACGACACGGCCCGACTGATCGCGTCGCTGGAACAGCCCGGGATGCGATCGGCCATCGTCATCGGTGCGGGCTACATCGGGCTGGAGATGGCCGAGGCGCTGACCGCCCGCGGCCTGCTGGTGACCGTGCTGGAGCGGTTCGACCAGGTGATGGCCCGTTCCCTGGACGCCGAACAGGCCGCGCATCTGGCCGCCGAACTGGATCGTAACGGTGTCGCGGTGCATTGCGGCGTCACAGTGGCCTCCATCACCCGCCATGATGGTGGCGGCCTGGTGGTGACGGGCAAAGACGGTAAGCAGCACAGTGGCGACCTGGTCCTGGTGGTCACCGGCGTGCAGCCGGATACCGAACTGGCCATCTCGGCCGGGGCACACACCGGAGCGGGTGGCGCCCTCGCCGTTGACCGCAGGATGCGAACCAACCTGCCGGACGTGTACGCGGCGGGCGATTGCGTGCACACCCATCACCGTCTGCTGGACCAGCCGACCTACATTCCGCTCGGCACCACCGCGCACAAGCAGGGGCGCGTCGCGGGTGAGAACGCCGCCGGCCGCCACCGCACCTTCGCGGGCGTGCTCGGCACCCAAGTGGTCAAGGTCTTCGACGTGGTAGCGGCCGCCACCGGGCTGCGTGACGCGGAGGCTGCCCAGGCGGGCCTGTCAACGCTGACGGTGCAGGCCACCGCTGACGACCACAAGGCGTACTACCCTGGCGCCACCCCGATCCACGTGCGGCTGACTGGCGACCGCCGGACGGGCCGGCTGCTGGGTGGCCAGTTGATCGGACGGCGCGGCGCCGAGATCGCGAAGCGAGTGGATATCCTGGCGACCGGCATTCACCACGGCATTACCGTCAGCGAGATCCTCGACCTGGACCTGGCTTACACCCCGCCTCTTGGAAGTCCCTGGGACGCGCTGCAGCAGACGGCTCGCCACTGGCTGGCGCGAGCCTAGCCGCCTCCCGTAGCCGCCTGAAGTGCGACATCGACGCATCAGACTCTGTTCATCAAATGGTCGCCCACGCGACAAATAGATGTCTGTCGATACCTAAAGGATCCCATATGTCCTGTTCTGCTTGATTGGTCTCTGCATAGGGGCGTAAATGCACTCCTCACCCAAGCGCCGGCGCCTGATTGCACCGGCGACCGCCGCGCTGGCCGCGACCCTCGCGGTCGCGGCGTTCAACCCCATCGTGTCCGCCGACGCGGCCACGGGCACCGATCGCGACTACGGCCGTGGCCGGGCCACCAGCGTGATCTTCATCAACGGCGACGGGATGGCTGCCGCCCACCGTGAGGCTGCCCGCCTGTACCTGGCCGGGCTCGAAGGCCAGCTCAACATGGACCGACTTCCCGTCTCCGGGCAGCTGACCACCAGCCCGCGCGACCCCAAGACCGCCATCACGGACTCGGCAGCAGCGGCCACGGCATGGGCCACCGGCGTCAAGACCTACAACGGCGCCATCAGCGTGGACGTCAACGGCAATCCGCTGCCCATCCTTGGACAGCAGGCCAAGCAGGCCGGCAAGGCCACTGGCCTGGTCACCACCGCGCAGGTCACCGACGCCAGCCCCGCAGCTTTCTTCGCCCAGACCGCCAACCGCTCGGCGCAGGACGAGATCGCCCGTCAGTACCTGGACGTGAGCAAGCCGGACGTCATCCTGGGTGGTGGCGAGGACTGGTGGCTGCCTGCGGGCACTCCTGGCGCCTGGCCGGACAAGCCCGCCGAGGATCCCACTGAGGCCAGCAAGGGCACCAAGGGCAACCTCATCGAGCAGGCCAAGACCAACGGCTACCAGTACGTCTCCAGCGCCCAGGAACTGGCCGCGGCCAAGCGCGGCAAGCTCCTCGGCCTGTTCAGCAACGAGGAGTTGTTCCAGCAGCGAGCCGAAGGCGAGGGGGACATCTACTCCCCGGCGGTGGACCTGGCCACCATGACCAAGAAGGCGCTGGACACCCTCTCCACCAACAAGAAGGGCTTCTTCCTGCTGGTGGAGGAAGAGGGCATCGACGAGTTCGCCCACGACAACAACGGCACTCGCGTGCTCCAGACGATGCAGGCGCTGGAGAACGCCGTCAAGGTCGCCCGCGCCTACGTGGCCACTCACCCCGACACCCTGCTCGTCATCACCGGCGACCACGAGTGCGGCGGCCTGACCGTGGAGGACACGTCCTCCAGTGACGAGAGCGGCAGCGCGCCCTCGACCGAGGACGGACCGTTCCCCGTCAAGGGCAGCAACCTGCAGTTCGTCATGGACTGGACCACCAGCGGGCACACCGGCGTCGACGTTCCCGTCACGGCCGAGGGGCCGCTGGCTGAGCAGTTCACCGGCAAGCACCCGAACACCCACGTGCACGAGGTGCTCTCCCAGATCCTCACTCGCCGCTGAGCGGCAACGCTCGCCCCGCCGCGCTCTCGGCCCGCGGCGGGGCTAGGGCGCGTATTGAGTCGTGATCAATCTGTGGGATTCGCCTTCGCGTCGGGGCTTGGACCGGTAGATCTTGCTGCGTGACGCGAGTGCAACTGACGGATGCGGAGTGGGAGTTCATCGGGCCGTACCGGCCAATCGGCGAGTACGGCCCCTACCCCGAGCGGCTGCGGCAGCAGTTCGAGGGCGTGATCTGGCGGTTCAAGACGGGTGGGCAGTGGCGGGAGATGCCGCAGGAGTTCGGTGCCTGGTCCACTGTCCACAACCGTTTCCGGCAGTGGCGTGACGCCGGCGTCTTCGAGGCCCTGCTGGAGGGCTTGATCGCGGAAGCCGGGCTGCGGGGTGAGGTGGACCTGTCCCTGGTCAGTATCGACTCCACCACCGCCCGGGCCCACCACGACGCCGCCGGGATGTGCCTGGACCAGGACGTCGTCGCCGCTCTGGAGAAGGCCGCCGAGCAGGAGAAGACCAGGTCAAAAGGGGCGGCGTCGGCGAACCGACCGGCCAGGACACCGAAGACGATCCCGAGCGGGAACAGCGGCGGCGCATCCGGCGCCGGCGGAATCTCCGGCTGAAGGCCGCCCTCATTGGACGCTCCGGGGGAGGGCAGACCAGCAAGGTCCACCTGGCCGCCGACCGGAAGTGCCGCCCGCTGGCGTTCGTCCTGACCGCGGGCCAGGCCGCGGACAGCCCGCAGTTCGTCCCCGTGTTGGGGCGGGTACGGGTCCGCGGGCCTGTCGGCCGCCCTCGCACCCGGCCGGACGCGGTCGCCGCCGACAAGGCCTACTCGTCTCGCGGTAACCGTGCCCACCTGCGGGAACGCGGTATCAAGGCGGTCATCCCGGAGAAGAAGGACCAGGCCGCCAACCGGAAGAAGAAGGGCTCCAGAGGCGGTCGGCCCGTCAGCCACGACGCGGACCTGTACAAGGAGCGGAACACCGTCGAGCGGCTGATCAACAAGCTGAAGGCCTGGCGAGGCATCGCCACCCGGTACGACAAGAACCCGGACAGCTACCTCGCCGGCCTCTACCTGCGCGCCTCAATGATCTGGATCAAGGACCTCACCCGAAACCACCCATTGATCACGACTCAATCCATGCCCTAACTCGCCGCTGGTGCCGCCGTGGGCTCATTCGACGGTGCTTGGTCGAGTGCGTGACGGCGGACGCCGCGGACTAGCAGGTAGCCGACCATCCAGAACTCGCCAACGGTCGCGGGCAAGGCGAGAGCGTCGGCGATGCCCGATGAGTCGGGGACGAGATATCTGACGAACGCGCCGAGCAGGTAGGCGATGCCACCGCCGACGAGAATCCAGCCGAGCGGGCGGGGCATCCAGCCCGAGCGGAGCACGCACGAGCCCATGGGGATGAGCCACAGGCCGAAGAACAGTGCTCCCACCCCCCACAGGTTGCCGCTGACCAGGTACAGGACTTGGACGGCGGCTGCCGCGTCGCCGACCGGGTTGAGCCCGACTTGGACCGCCGTGGCGAGCAGCGCAGCGCTAGCGAGAATTGCGACCGCGTTGACGAGGCCGAAGGCGGCGATACCGCCGGCGGCAAGCGGCTCCGCATTGCGGAACAGGCGGTAGAACCATGCGGCGGCGAGGGCTTGCGTGACGACGATGAGCAGTTCTAAGGCGACCCCGGCGCGGGCGAGCGATTCGTGCTCGACAAGGTGGGCGAGCGTCGCACCGGGGTCGTCGACCGTGAAGAGTCGTGGCCGGATGAGCAGGAAACCTAGTGCACCTGTGACGGCGAGGCCAAGGTAGAGCAGCCCGGTCGTGCGGGCGGTGCGGATCAGCGCATGCATGATCGTTCCTTGTGGCTGTGGTGGTGTGGAAGTGATCACGAAATCGACCACCCGTCTTACCGCGTAAGGTATCTTACGCGGTAAGGTGGAACAAGTGTGGAGAGACCGATGGCAGTGAAGGCATTTCGGGAGCCGCTCAGCCGTGAGCGGGTGCTGGCGGCGGCGGTCGTCCTGGCGGATACGGAGGGGATCAAGGCGCTGACGATGCGTCGCCTTGCCGCCGATCTCGATGTCGAGGCCATGTCGCTCTACTACTACCTGCCCAGCAAGGAGGCCCTGCTCGACGGCGTCGTTGAGACCGTGATCATGGAGATCCATGACGCAGTCGGCCGCCTCGACACGACCGGAGACTGGCGTACGCGGCTGCGGCAGCAGTTCCTCGCGGCGCGTCAAGTCATGCTGCGTCACCCGTGGGTGCCCGGGCTGTTGGGCTCACGTCGGATCATCCCGGCCAGTGTGTACGCATACTACGACGGGATCGTGGGCACGCTGGTCGGCGCTGGGTTCTCGTACCACCTCGCGCATCGGGCGCTGCACGCGTTCGGCAGTATGCCTCTCGGGTTCGTGCAGGAGATCTTCAGCCCGGCGTCGGCCGGCGGAAGTATGGAGGCCGACGTCGCAGAGGCAGACCTGGCCGCGATGGCCGAAGCCCTGCCGCATCTGGCAGCGATGGTGGCAACCGGGCTCCATGACGTCACCGACCCCGCGCTGGGTTGGTGCGACAGCCAGGTCGAGTTCGAGTTCACCCTTGATCTGCTCTTGGACGGGCTCGAACGCCTCCGCGGGTAGTACGACAGCAGTAGGTCGACGAAGTGCCGCGCCGTGCGGAGTGCGGCAAGGGCATTGTCTGCCTGCAGCGGCTGATCGCCGGTATGCGCGCCGATCCGGTGGGTGTTCTGCTCAGCAGTGCGGCCCAATCGACCTACCTGGGGGCGCACGTGCGTCCTCCTGCGGGAACGCGGTATCAAGGCGGTCATCCCGGAGAAGAAGGACCAGGCCGCCAACCGGAAGAAGAAGGGCTCCGGAGGCGGTCGGCCCGTCAGCCACGACGCGGACCTGTACAAGGAGCGGAACACCGTCGAGCGGCTGATCAACAAGCTGAAGGCCTGGCGAGGCATCGCCACCCGGTACGACAAGACCCCGGACAGCTACCTCGCCGGCCTCTACCTGCGGGCCTCAATGATCTGGATCAAGGACCTCACCCGAAACCACCCATTGATCACGACTCAATACATGCCCTAGCGCGGTTCATCGGGCCTGGTGGGAAACGTGCGCGATCCCCTGGGCCGCGCCGTGGGCGCTCCCGCCTGTATTTGCGCGTGGGAACGCGGCCGGGTACTAACCCACGTTCCCGGGGCGCAATCCGCTGGGGGGACTGGTAGAGAGATTGGGCTTGGTCGCTTGGACGATCGCCGATCTCACGTCGTCACCGTGCTGAGCAGTCAGGGTAATAGCGCCGCCGGCAAAGCCGATAGCGGTCAGCGCAGCATGATAGGCGGCAATGCTGAGGGCGCCGGCGACACAGATGGTGCGCTGCTCAATCGCCGCCCGCTGCGTGGCATCCAACGGTCTAGCGGTTACGACATCGACCAAGACCAGATGACCGCCGGGCCGCAGGACCCGAAACGCGTCCCGCAGCACGCCTAGCCTGTCATGAGCCGTGTTGCTCACACACGTCGAGATGACTGCATCCACCGCTTCGTCCGGCAGCGGGATCGCCTCGATGCTGCCGTGAAGGAACTCGGCGTTGGTTACTCCTGCCGCGGCGGCGTTTCGGCGAGACAGCTCCACCATCTCCATATTGCTGTCCAGGCCGTAGGCCGTGCCTAGCGGTCCGACTCGGCCTGCCGCGATGAGCACCTTTGATGCCGCCCGCGGAGCCCAGTTCCAAGATGATCTGCCCCTCGCGTAGGCCGACGACAGCGAGCGGGTCGCCGCAGCCGAGATCGGCTCGCAATGCACTGATGGGCGGCGTGGCGGCATCGCCCCGGCGGGCCGCCCCGGACCGTCCCTTGGGCGAGGCGTCGCGTCCGCAAGCAGCCAGGCAGTGTCCTCTTAGCGCCTGCCCTCCCAGGTCGGCGCAGGAGTCGGTGATGTTGCCGGGAGCCACATCGGTCTCCTCGCACGTGTGAGGCGAACTGTATGAACCCCACGAGGCACCATTGCTACTGGCTCGCGGGATGTGGGATCAACTCGTCGAGCAAGTCACGCACCATCAGGTCGATCATCATGCACAGCTCGTGAACCTCATCGAGCGACTTGCCTCGTGTGTCAGAGAAGTCCCAGTTCAGATAGCGCTTGCCAGGGTGGATGGGGCAGGCGTCTCCGCAGCCCATGGAGACGATCACATCTGCGGCCAGAACGATTTCATCGGTGAGCTGCTTGGGGAACTCGGCGCCGATCGTGACCTTCATGAGAGCAAGCGCCTCGACCACGGCGGGCTCGATCTCATGAGCAGGGGAGTGCCTGCCGTTCGAACATGAACGCGGCCCGCCGCATGATGGCTCATCAAGGCCGCGGCCATCTGAGACCGCCCGGCGTTGTGCGTACAGACGAACAACACCTCACACACCGGTTTACCGATCTCACCCCGGCTCTGCGCGAGTGCGGTAAGCCGCTCCTCGGCCAGTCGCTGGGTGAGGGTGAACAAGTGCTGGCGGATGCGGGCGCCGCGAGCGAGTGACTCGTATGACTCGATCACATACCGCTCGACGGTCTCGATGGAAAAGATCCCAGGAAAGCGCGGCAGCAATTGTTGAGCGATCCTGCGTAGCAAGGCGTCAGGCCGGCTCAGCTCCATTGTCGCGCCCCCAAGACGGCTCGCCTGTAAGGCGGCACGCGGCCGGCAGGGTCGAGCACCCCGAAAGGCTTCATCCAAGCCCATCCCATCGACGTCTTGAGGTTTAACATAGACATCTATCTATGCATCTTAATATAGACGGATGTCGATGCGATACAAGTAGGCAGGGCTGTTCCCGCCTGTAGATCGCGGGTCGCTCTCAGGCAATGGGAACGTCGAGTTCCACCAGCAGGGTGCGTACGCGGCGTTCGATCTCGTCGCGGATCGGGCGGATCTCCTCGACCGTCTTGCCCGCCGGGTCGTCGAGTTCCCAATCCAGGTAGCGCTTGCCGGGGTAGATGGGGCAGGCGTCGCCGCAGCCCATGGTGACGACCACGTCTGCGGCTTGGACGATCTCGGTGGTCCAGGGTTTGGGGAACTCGCCCATGATGTCGATGCCGCGTTCGCGCATCACCTCGACCGCGGCGGGATTGATCTGATCGGTGGGCTCGGATCCGCCCGACCAGGCGATCGCGTGACTTCCCGCCAGCTTGGTGAAGAGGCCGAGTGCCATTTGGGAGCGTCCAGCATTGTGCACGCACAGGAACAGCACGATCGGCGTGCCACTGGTGTCCTTGCCCTCAATGCGCGCCAGGGCCTGGAGTCGCTGGCGGGCGAAGCGCTCAGCCAGTAGCGGCAGGAAGTTCGGCACGGTAGCGCGATCGGCGAACTGGTCATAGCTGCTGTGCAGGAAGCGTTCGATGGTCTCAGTGCCGAACGTGCCGGTGAATTCATCGCTCAGTCGCGCGGCGGCACCGTCCAGTGCAAGTTGCTGGTCAATGGTCAGATCGTCGCGCTTGTAGGTGTTGGCCATGAGCACTTCCCATCGCATCGATGAGTATCTATTCGATAGAAGCCGATAGTGGCATCGCCGGTAAACGAGCAGGGGAAGGGGAGGTGAACAGTCTCCACCCGTGCGGCTCACGCCGCGCCGCCCACCCGGACAAAGAACGGCGGCGGCTATGGCGAGCATGACCGTCAGGCCCTGGTCACGCGTTGACTCGGCAGAGTATGAATATCGCTGGCGGCGCTTGCCAGGCATGGTGCGCGGGTCCTGAGTACACGACTGCGCCAGCTACATGGTTGTGGTCAATCGCCTCATGAAGCGGACATCCGGTAGCCGCGTCCGCGGACGGTGCAGATGATCGCCGGATGCCGTTCATCGTCTCCGATCCTGTGCCGGATGCGTTTGATGTGGGAAAGGATGGTGACGCGCGAGAAAGAGTCCTCTCTGTTTCACACGTTGCGGGCGATCGCATCCATGGTGACCAGCCGCCCTGCGTTGACCATCAGATAGCGCAGCAGTTTGAACTCTTGTAGCGGCAGGTGGACATCTTTGCCGCAGACGCGCACGTGGTGGGCCGCCTCGTCCAACTCGACGTCACCCACGCGCAACGGCTCCGGGGCGCCGCTGCGAGACAATGAGGTGATCAACCGCAGCAGTTCGTCGTTACGGTACGGCCTGGCCACGCAGGCTGTCGCGCCGGCCTGCAAGGCGTGGACGGTGATCTCGGCGTCACTAGGGCCGATGCCAACGATGATCGGCACAGTGAGCATGCGACGCAGGGCGGTGATCAGTGTCACCGCGTCGATGTCGGGCAACTGCGCGCTGAGCAGCACAATCTCGGGGTGCATGGCGCCGATCCCAGCAAGGCTTCCAGACCGCCACTGGCGTGGACGACCATGAAGCCGCAACCGGACAGATCGCTCAGCTCGTCCTCGGGGTCCGCAGCCACCAAGGTGGGCATTGTCGTCACCCCCCTATCGCCTGCCGCGGTTTGCCGTAGTTGTTGTGTCGGTGCAGGCCAAGATCGCGCAGGGCTGGCACGGGAGAAGCAGCAGGCAAGCCGAAGCGCCGCGTGATGATGTTCCAGGCGATCGCATCGAGCGGCGTGGCCACCACGACCACCAGGCCGCCCGCTTCCCGTGGCGTGGCGATGATGCCTGCGGCCCAGCTTCGACAGCGGTGCGTCAGGGGCGGAAGGCTCATGGCGCGACCTCTGGTAGGTCGGCAAGGAGACGCAGGAGACGCGGAAACAGGTCCGAGCCGACCGGAGCGACCTTGTAGAAGGCGCGAACGTCGGTTCTTTCGCAGTCGACCAACCCGGCGTCACGCAGCACCTTGAGGTGATGACTGAGCGTCGGTTCGGTCAGATCCAAGGCGTCGCTGAGTTCGTACACATCCGCTCCACCTTGCTCATGCGAAAGCAGGATGCTCACCAACCGTAGCCGCGCCGGGTCGGCCAGCGACCCCAATCGCCCCGCCAGGTCGACGGCCAACTGCGGAGGCAGCGGCGGACCAGGCACCGAGCCTGAACAGGCATCGACAGCAGGCAGGGCGGGCCGCGCCTCCGGATCCATAGACACTCATCTATTTTTGGGTATCCGCACCCGCTGTGTCCAGCGCGGGAGGCAGGACTGGAGAGCCGACGCTGCGTCTGCGTAATCACGCGGTGGATCCGGGCTGAGCGTGACGCCTTGAGCGGGACGCCGACGAAGCAAAGCCCGGCAGGTTCAAACGCGAGGTCATGAAGGCCGGCGAGACGGGCAGGCAGCGCAATCGCCCTCTCGTCTGGTTCGCCCAGAGCCTCCGGCCGAGGAGGAGGCCCTCACTTCTCCTCGGCCGGATCTTCGATCAGCGCGAGCCGGTAGCCGACGCCGCGAACGGTGTGGATGAGCGTCGGGTTCTTCTCGTCGTCGCCGATCCGGCGGCGCAGGCGCTTGATGTGCACCGCGATGGTGTTGTTGGGCGGAGCGACGCTGCTATGCCACACCTTTCGGCTGATCTCGCTGCGAGTGACCACACGACCGGCATTTCGCATCAGATATGCGAGCAACTCGAACTCACGGAGCGGGACGTGTATCGGCTGTCCTGACACCTTGACCACATGTGCCAGCTCATCCAGCTCGACCTCGCCCACACGCAGCAGCATGTCCGAGCTGGCCGTGACCTGAATGATGGGCAGCAATTCCGGGATACGGTACGGCCTGGCCACGCACGCCGTCGCACCCGCTTGCAGCGCCCGCATGGCGACCTCGGCGTCTTCGGCCCCTGCGCCGAAAATGATCCGCAGGTCCATCTGCCGACGCAACGTGGCGATGAGCGTCACCGCGTCGATGCCAGGCAGATCCGGGCCCAGCAGCAGGATGTCCGGACGCTCGGCACCGATGCGCAGCAACGCCTCCATGCCGTCGTTGCACTGCACGACGGTGACGCCGTGCTGGGCCAGGCCGCCCAGCTCGGCTTGCGGGTCGGCGACCAACAGGACGGGGCCGGTCCTGGGGGCCTCCTCGCTGCCGCACTGAGCGGGCAGCGAGACGGCGGCTGTCGCGCGGCTCATGTCTGCTCGGCTCCCCTTCTGCTCAGCCAAAGCGCCCGGTGATGTAACCCTCGGTACGCTTGTCGGCGGGGTTGCTGAAGATCCGCGCGGTGTTGTCGAACTCGACGAGGCGGCCGTGCCGTACCCCCTTCTCGTCCACCTCCGCGGTGAAGAAGGCCGTGCGCTCCGACACACGGGCCGCCTGCTGCATGTTGTGGGTGACGATCACGATCGTGTAATCGCGCGCCAGCACCTGCATGAGGTCCTCGATCTTGGTGGTGGCGATCGGGTCCAGCGCGGAACAGGGCTCGTCCATCAGGATCACATCGGGCTTGACCGCGATGGCGCGGGCGATACAGAGACGTTGCTGCTGGCCGCCGGACAGTGCAAGAGCGTTCTGCTTGAGCTTGTCCTTGACCTCGTCCCACAGGGCCGCCCCGTGCAGGGCTTCCTCAACCACGTCGTCCAGGCCCTTGCGCTGGCCGTTGATGCGCGGGCCGTAGGCGATGTTGTCGTAGATCGACTTGGGGAACGGGTTGGGCTTCTGGAAGACCATGCCGATCCGGCGCCGCACCTCGATCGGGTCGACATGCTCGCCGTACAGGTCCTCACTGTAGAAGCTGATCTTTCCGCCGATCCGGGCGCCGAGGATGAGATCGTTCATCCGGTTCAGGCAGCGCAGCACGGTGCTCTTGCCACAGCCGGACGGGCCGATCAACGCGGTGATCTCCCGCGGCGCGATACGCATGTTCACACCGCGTACGGCCTCGTAGTCACCGTAGAAAACCGACAGGTCCTCCAGCGTGAAGACCGGGTCGAGCACCTCGGCGATGTCGATGTCCTTGCTGTTGGTGACTTTCACTGTGATGTCAGAGCTCATGGATGTGTTTCACCACCGCTTCTGCGAGCGATTACGGACGAAGATGGCGATGGAGTTCATCGCGATGATCACTACCAGCAGCAGCACGATCGCCGCTGAGGACAGGTCGTGGAACTCCTCGCGGGACTGGCTGATCCAGCCATAGATCTGGATCGGCAGAACCGTGTACCCGCTCAGGATCCCGTCCGGGACGTAGGCGACGTAGGTCAGGCCGCCGAGCAGCAGCAGCGGCGCGGCCTCGCCGGCCGCCCTGGACAGGGCCAGGATGGAGCCGGTCGCCATGCCGGGGATCGCCGAGGGCAGCACCTGGCGCCAGACGGTCTGCCACTTGGTGGCACCCAGACCGTAGGAGGCGTTCCTGATCGAGTTCGGGACGGCGCGGATCGCCTCACGTGAGGCGATGATCACGATGGGCAGTACAAGCAGCGACAGCGTCATGGACGCGGTCAGGATGGTGGTGCCGAAGCCGAAGCCGCGGGCGATGACGCCCAGGCCGAGGATGCCATACACGATGGACGGGATCGCGGCCAGGTTGGCGATGTTCAGCTCGATCATCCGGTTGTACCAGCGGTCGGGCTTGGCGTACTCCTCCAGATAGATCGCGCCGAGAATGCCGATCGGCAGGCAGATCACCGCTGTCAGACCGATCACCCACAGGCTGCCGAACAACGCGGATCTCGCGCCCGCCCGTTCCGGCCGCCGGATCGACGGGAAGTTCTCCCACAACCGGGGATCCAGGCGCGACCAGCCCTTGTAAACGACATAGACCAAGAGCGTCACCAGGAACGCCACCGCGATGGCCAGGCACAGCCGCAGCAGCATCTTGAAGATGATGTCGGCCCACGGGACGCGCTGCCGCGAGAGCAGGAGCTTGCGCTCCCCGGGCAGAGTGCTGGTGGGGGCGGTCATTCGTACACCTCCCGGAACCGGCGGACCAGCCGAGCGCTGATGAAGTTCATCGCGAAAGTGATGAGGAACAGCAGGGCGCCGACAGCGAAGATGGTCTTGTAATCGAGCGAGGCGGTCGGCAGGTCACCCGAGCCCGCCTGGGCGATGAACCCGGTCATCGTCTGCATGGCGTCCAGCGGGTTGAACGACAACGCCGGCTTGTTGCCCGAGGCGATGGCCACGATCATCGTCTCGCCGATGGCGCGGGAAATGGCCAGCACGAACGAGGCCACGACACCCGACAACGCCGCGGGAAGCACGACCCGGACGGCGACCAGGCGAGTGGACGACCCCAGAGCGTAGGCCCCATCCCGTAGACCTCGCGGCACGGCCGACATGGCGTCCTCCGACAGCGACGCCACCGTCGGGACGATCATGACGCCCATGACCAGGCCGGCCGAGATCGCGTTGAAGATGTCGGGCTGCAGGCTGGCAGGCAGGTAGGCCTGGAGCGTGGGGGTGACGAACCGCAGGGCGAAGAAGCCGTACACCACGGTCGGCACGCCCGCCAGGACCTCCAGGATCGGCTTGAAGATCTTGCGGGTACGGGTGTGTGCGTACTCGCTCAGGTACAGCGCCGCGCCCAGCCCGAGGGGGATCGCCACCACAATGGCGATGATCGTGATAAGGAACGTAGCGCTCACCAACGGCAGCACACCGTAAGCCGGAGGCTCGAACAGCGGCGCCCAGTCAGTCGTGGTGAAGAACTCGCTGACGCTGACCGCCTCGAAGAACTCGAGGGTCGGCGGCACCAGCGAGATCACGATGCCCGCGGTCGTGGCCACCGACACCAGAGCGGCGGCGACCAGGACGACTTGGACGACGCGTTCCCCATAGCGCGAGCGCGCCCTCCCCAACAGCCCCTTCGGGCTGGTAGGGGAGGACGCGGTGCCGGTCATACTCATCCGCCGGCCGTGGCCTTCAGCTTGTCCAGGTCAGCCTTGAGCTCGGTCTCCTGCTGCGGGTTCAGCGGGATGAACTTGGCGTCCTCGGAGATCTGCTTGTGGTTGGCCACGTAGTACTCGACGAAGGCGAGCACCTCAGGCCGCTTGAGAGATGCGGCCTTCGGGTAGATGAACAGCGGCCGCGACAGCGGCTTGTACGACCCGTCCTGGGCCGCCTGCACGCTCGGCGCGACGCAGCCGTTGCCGCCGTCGATCTGGAGGGCCTTGAGCTTGTCGGTGTTCTCCTCGAAGTAGGAGAAGCCGAAGTAGCCCAGCCCGCCCTTGGACCCGGCCACACCCTGGACGGTCACGTTGTCGTCCTCGCTGGGGCTGTAGTCGGTACGACTCTTGCCCTCTTCACCGTTGATCTCGCCGGTGAAGTAATCGAAGGTGCCCGAGTCGGTGCCGGCACCGAACAGCTTAAGCGGCTCGTTGGGGAACTTGGGGTCGACCTGGTTCCAGTTGTTGACCTTCGAGCCGGGCTCCCACATCTTCTTCAGCTGGTCGACCGTCAGGCAGTTCACCCAGGTGTTGTCCTTGTTCACCACGACCGTCAGGGCGTCGTTGGCGACGGTGAACTCCTCGTAGGTGATGCCCTTGCCCTGGCAGGCCGTCTTCTCCTCGTCCTTGATCGGCCGGGACGCGTCGGAGATGTCGGTCTCACCGGCGCAGAACTTCTCGAAACCTCCACCTGTGCCCGAGGTGCCGACCGTGACCCGCACCTTGGCCTGCTGCTCCTGGAACAGCTCCGCCGCCGCCGTCGTCAAAGGCGCGACCGTGCTGGAGCCATCGACCTTCACATCGCCGGCCAGCTCCTTGGCTGCCGTGTCAGCTCCGCCAGTCGTCGCGGCATCCGTGGTGCCGGCGTTCTGGTTGTTGCCGCCGCAGGCCGCCAGCGCGACAGCGCACACCGCCACCGCAAGCAAGGCACGCGCCGTCCGCACTCGATCGTTCACGATCTTTCCTTTTCCTCGAATCAGGCCCGGCCCCGACCAGGCTCCCGTCACCCATGCATAGAAGCTCGCCTATGTGAACAGTTGGCAAACAGGGTCTGATCGGGCAATAAATTCATCGACCACCCTCTATGCGTCCTGCGTCCAGTCCATGCCGTTGCGACGCGCTATCCCGGGCGCACCGGAACGACCGCGACCCGCCAAAGAGTCATGAACAGGCTCCTGACCAGGGGCGCCTCGGTGAGGAGATCGCGCAGCGACGTCACAGTCAGGGCGTCCGGCACCGCTGGGGCACGCATGACTACCGCCATCGAGCGAGCCCTTGAAGGGTGCACACTCAACAATCGATGCCGGCCGTCCGTTTGTAGACTTGACGGGTGTATCAGGATGAGATCACGGCAGCTTCCCCTAACGTTCCCGGCCACGATGATGACTGTCCGCCTGTCTCGCTGATCGCGGAACCGCTAGAACGGGCGCAGGCGGAACAACTTGCCGGAGCACTCAAAGCAGTCGCGGATCCCACCCGGCTGCAACTGCTGAGCATGATCAGCGGCAGTCCGACCGGAGAAGCCTGCGTTTGCGATCTCACCGCACCACTGGGGCTCACGCAGCCGACCGTCAGTCACCATCTCAAGATTCTTGTTGATGCCGGATTGCTCTCCCGAGAGAAGCGCGGAAAGTGGGCGTGGTTCACGATCGTGCCCGAGAAACTTGCGGTCCTGCGCGGCCTGATTCCCTGAGCTTGACGTGCGCAGGCAGTCGCTGGACAAAGAACGCCACGTTCGTAAATATAGATCCGTGTCTATGTATGGGGAGTTGCCGCCTCTGGTGGCGACCGACGACTGCGTCGGCCCAAGACCAGCCCCACCCATGCCCAACGCCGCAGCCGCCGAGCTGGCCCGGCGTCTCAAGGCCGTCGCCGATCCGGTGCGGCTGCGCATCCTGAGCATCGTGCTGTCTCGCGCCGACGGCGAAGCATGCGCGTGTGACGTCAAGCCAGAGCTTTCCGCCTTGACGAAGCCACCGTCGACCAGCACCTTCAGGAACTGCGGGAAGCGGGTCTCCTGAAATCGGACCAACGCGGCGCGTGGGCCTTCTATCGAGCCACCCAAGACGGTCAGGATCTGTTCACCAGCCTGACCCGCGTCCCTGCCGGCGCCTGAGCGCCTCTCCTCAGATCAGGTCGCGCTGTTTCGCGCACGCCTTGCCAGACCAGCCAAGCGCCGCCGATCTCGAACAACGCGGCCACCATGTGGGTCTTGTGTGACCTACGGTTCTTCAGACTGCCTCACACGCCCGGCACGCGATTCGTCTCGTTGGCATAGTGATTTCCGAGCAGGCACGGGCCGATGGTCATGATCGGCCGGTCGACGAGATGCTCATCCAGGATGCAACGGTTCGCCAGGTGCGATCGCCTGACCAGCTGACACTGGTTCTCATGTGAAGTGGCAAGTTCCGAAGAACACAGGTTATGCAGTCGGAGGATTCCCCTGCGAAGCTAAATCGACTATCGTCGATTAACGATGAACAAAGAGAAGGGACCTCTGCCGAGGGCGGAGGCCGAGGAGTACGCGAGCTGGTTCAAGGCCCTGGCCGATGCCACGCGGATCCAGATCGTGGCGCTGCTAGCCCGGCAGCGGAAGCCGATGAGTGTCGGCGAGATCGTGACAGCCTCTGGTGTGGGGCAGTCCACCGTCTCACATCACCTGAAGATCCTGGCCGAGGTGCGGTTCGTACTGGTCGACAAGCAGGGCACCTCCAGCCTGTACCGGATCAACGAGAACTGCGTGAGCTGCTTCCCGACCGCCGCCGACGTGGTCATGGGCAACCCCGCCCCAGGCGCGCCCACCTGTGAGTGAAGGAGCGTCGTCATGACCAATGACGAGATCATCGACCACTACTCTGCTCTAGCCCGGGCCACGGCCGACGGCCGGATCGTCGCCGACTGCGGGCCGGATGCCTTCGAGGAGGGCTGTTTCGGCGCCGCCAGCTATGACGACACCAGCGCCCTGCCCTACGGCGCGGTGCGGGCCAGCCTGGGCTGCGGCAACCCCGTTGCGGTTGCCGACCTGTGTCCGGGCGAAACCGTGCTCGATCTCGGCTCAGGTGGCGGCATCGACGTGCTGCTGTCGGCTCGGCGGGTCGGTCCGTCCGGCAAGGCGTACGGGCTGGACGCCAGTTCGGACATGCTGGCGCTGGCTCGCCGCAACGCCGAGCAAGCGGGGGTGGCCAACGTCGAGTTCCTGCAGGGCGGAATCGAAGGGGTGCCGCTGCCGGATCGGTCGGTGGACGTGGTCATCTCCAACTGTGTGATCAACCTGTCCGACGACAAGGCGGCGGTGCTCGCGGAGGCGTTCCGGGTGTTGCGGCCGGGTGGTCGGTTCGGGGTGAGCGACGTGGTGGTCGACGGCGACGTTGACCCGGCCCGTCGCCTGGCTGCCGAGCAGCGGATCGGGTGCGTGGCCGGGGCGCTGCCGGCGAGCGAGTACCGCGGACTGCTGGCGGCGACCGGGTTCGTGGGCATCCGCATCACGTTGACCGCCAGCCACGGCGATGGTGTCCACTCGGCGACCGTCCAGGCCGTCAGACCCACGGCCGGACCGGGAATGGAGATCCGGCCAATGCGCCCAGCTGACGCCGAGCAGGTGCTGGCCATCTACCAGGCGGGCCTGGACACCGGGCAGGCCAGCTTCGAGACGACGGCGCCGAGCTGGGAAGGATTCGCCGCCGGTAAGCTGCCGCACCTGCGCTATGTGGCCGCCGATACCGCGACCGGTCAGGTGCTGGGCTGGGTGGCTGCTTCACAGGTGTCGGCGCGGCCGGTGTACGCGGGTGTGGTGGAGCACAGTGTCTACGTTCACCCTGGTTGCCAGGCGCAGGGCGTCGGACGGGCGCTGCTGGAGGCGTTCATCTCGGCGAGCGAGGACGCCGGGGTGTGGACGATCCAGTCCGGCATCTTCGGTGAGAACACCGCGAGCCTGGCCCTGCATCAGGCGGTCGGCTTCCGTGTGTTGGGCACGCGTGAGTGCATCGGCTGCCATCACGGCGTCTGGCGGGACGTGCTGATGGTGGAGCGCCGGAGCTCGGCGGTCGGCGGTGGCGGCCGGTCTAGGTAGGTGCCTCCACGACTCCGCGGCCTTCCCGCCCACGCGGGCCGGCCCCTGCTCGGCCGCTTCGATCAGAGGAATGATCACGACGTCACCTTCTTCGCCGTCCGCATGGGACTTCTGCGCCACAGGGCAAGGGCGATCAACGGCACGCCCACCACGCTCGGCAACGCCCCGTGGCTCCAGCGCGGTAGTTGTTCCCACAGCGGCAGGTGCGGGCCGTTGTCGAGGTAGAAGCCGGTCAGCAGCGCGATGTAGGAGGCTCCCATACCGGTGATGTGCAGTGCCGGCCGTCGGCGGCGCATCGTGTACCCGGCCAGCGCGGCGACCAGGGCCAGCGTTCCGACGGCGAACAGGCCGGCGTTCTCTCGCCAGCGGATCACCGACAGCACCGCCATCGACGCCCACACCACTCCCAAGCCCCACAGGTAGATCCGGCCGGACCGGACATGCCAGGCGCCGCCCTTGAGTGACAGGGCCGCGACGGCCCCGCACCCGACACAGCACAGCCCGGCCGCCACGTGGACGCCCAGGGCAGTGAAGAACACCGGCCCGGCGTCCGGTACCGGGATGCCGAAGACATCGATTTCGTCCATCGCCACCTGCGATAAGTAGCATTGCTATATATAGGGACGCTACTCCGGCAATTGCTGGCGAGGAAGGCCCGATATAGCGTTACTACCTATGAGGGCAGAAGCGCTCAAAGGACACCTGGACGGCCTGCTGCTGGCCGCGCTAGAGGCCGGGCCGCTGCACGGCTACGCCGTCAAAGAAACACTGCGTGAGATCACCGACGGCCGCATCGACCTGCCTACTGGGACCGTCTATCCTGCGCTGCACCGGCTGGAGCGGGCCGGGCTGATCAGCGGTAGCTGGTCGGTGGTGGGCGGGCGACGCCGTCGCACCTACGCGCTCACCGCCGCGGGACGCACGGCGCTCGGTGGCGAGCGCGACAGCTGGCTGGAGTTCGCATCCGCCGTCACCGCAGCGCTGAGAACACGCCCATGGCCGGCCACGAGCTGATCGCCGCGCAGCTGGCCATCCTGGCCGAGCGGCTCCCGGCACAGGCCGTGGAGGAACTGGCCGACGGGCTGCAGGAGGCCTACGAAGCCCGGCTTGCCGAGCTACACGATCCCGATGTGGCCGCGCGTGCGGCGATCGCCGAGTTCGGCGACGCCGACACCATCACCGCCGCATTCGTCCGGGAATCTCCCTGGCGGCGGATGGCGCTGACGCTGCTGGCCACCGGACCCATCATGGGGGTGGTCTGGGGGCCGACTCTCCTGTCCGCCCGGGTGTGGGATTGGCCCATTCCCCTCGTCGTGCGCATCGCCTACGGCATGGTCTTGGTCGGGGCCGCCCTCACGTTGCTGACGGTCGCGCGGGCAAAGCACGCCTACCGGCGAACGCGCATCGCGACGCTGGCCGCCGCGACCGGCCTCATCACCCTGGATATCGGCATGATCGCCGCCGCGATGAGCATGTCGTCGAGCGTGGTGTGGCCGCTGCTGGTGGCTGTGCCGGCGAGTCTGATTCGCATCCTGGCCACCCTCCGGGCCATGCCTGCGGCACTCACCCGCTGAGCAACCGGCCTGTTGGCCCTGACGCTCAATCCCCAGTCAGGGGGTAAGGATCGTGCAGATGCTGGTTGGGTCGCACTGGGCCGGGTCGACGCTGGTGGCCCGTTGCCGCAAGGCCCGCAGGGCGGCGCGGGCGGCCAGCAGTTCGGCGATGCGCTGCTCCACCTGCTGCAGGTGGGTGTCGATGAGGGCGGTCACATGGTGACAGGGCGGCTGACCGGCGTCGCGGATGGCCAGCACGCCGCGGATCTCAGCCAGAGTGAGCCCGGCTGCTTGCGCGTCCCGGATAAAGGTCAGGCGCTCGGCGGCAACCGCCGGATAGTCGCGGTAGCCGGCGGGGGTGCGCGGCGGCTGGGGAAGCAGCCCGGCCTGTTCATAGAAGCGGATGGTCTTGGTGGTGACGCCGACCTCAGCGGCGAGATCCCCGATGCGCACGTCTCCAGCGTACGGCCTTGACCTTCCAGTGCGCTGGAAGCTTTACCGTCGAGGCGACAGGCACTCGGCGAAGTGAGGAGGCCATGGCGATGGAGCTGACGGTGGTGACGGTGCCCGATTGCCCGAACGCGCCCATCCTGGGGGAGCGGCTGGCGCGGGTGCTCACCGAACTGGACGCGAACGAGCGAGTCTCGATCACGCGGCACACCGTGACCGATGCCAGGCAAGCAGCGCGCTGGCGGATGCGTGGCTCACCGACGCTGCTGGTGGACTGGATCGACCCCTTCGCCGACGACACACTGCCGATCGGGCTGGCATGCCGGATGTATCGCGATGAGCACGGCCGGCTGGAGGGAGCGCCGTCGGTCACGGAACTGCGCCGGGTGCTGGGCCAGGTGCTCGCAGACGGCGGCCCGGCCAGAGGGGGGCCAACGCCGGTGTGGGCGGATGCGCTGGGCCGCGCCGGAGCGGGGAGAGTGGCCCCCGTGGAAGGCGGGCTGCGTGCGGTGCATCAGCAAGTGCTGCGTGGCTTCGCCGAAACGGGAGCGGCGCGGCAGCCGGGCGAACTGGAGCGCGTGGCCGCCCTGTACGGCGTGAGTGCCGAGCAGGTGCTGGCCGAGTTGCACGCGGCCGACTTCCTGCGCCTGGATGACGCTGGCCAGATCAGCGCCGCCTATCCCTTCTCCGCGGCGCCCACTGCGCACCGAGTGCGCATCGCTGACGGACCGGAGGTGTTCGCGATGTGCGCGATCGATGCCCTCGGCATGGCCGCGATGCTCTGCCGCGACGTACGCATCAGCTCGGTAGACCCTGTCCGCGGCCAGGTCGTCACTGTGGAGGTCGCCGCTGCTGGGCAGGCTGCGTGGGCGCCAGGCACCTCCGTGGTGTTCGCCGGGCAGCAGGCAGCTTGCGAGCCCTGCGCGTCAGGGGTCGTCGCGGCGGCGCAGGCGTGCTGTGGCCACGTCAACTTCTTCACCGCCCCGGCCACCGCACAGGCCTGGGCCGAGACGCACCCCCAGGTGCACGGCCGACTCCTGAACCAACACACGGCGCTGGAACTGGGCGTGGCCATCTTCGGCCCATTGCTAGCCGCCAGCCCGGGCCCCACCCCGTGACCCACGCGGCCCCGACCCGCAGGTATCTCATTCGTCATCAGATTCGTTCGGCCGGGCGGGCGCGAGGGTCAGCTCGGCGCGGGTGGCGGAGCGGGCGCCGTGCTCGATGAGCCAGGCGGCCAGTTCGTCGGCACCGGAGCGGCGGGCGGCATCCAGCGGGGTCAGCTGGTCGTAACCAACCCAGTTGATGTCGGCGCCACGTGCCAGGAAGAACGCGGCGGCCTGCTGCTGGCCGCCGTGGCAGGCCGCCCACAACCCGTGCGTCACCTCATCTGCGCCTGGAGACGGGTCCGCAGCGAACGCGGCAGCGATGTGGTCCATCAGCCCGAGCGTGGCCGCCTCCCACAGCAAGATGGTTGCGCCGCGTTCGACCAGCCGGCGCGCGGCGTTCCACTGCCCGAACGCGCACGCGTCCGACAGTGCGGTGCCGCCACCGATCACCGCGCCGGTGGCGTCGATGTCGGCGCCGGCGTCCAGAAGAGCGTCCAACACCGGCACGTCGTCGCTGCTGGCCGCCCACATCAGCGGCGTCTCAGTGTGCGGGCCGGCGAAGCGGGCATCCACCTCAGCCCCAGCCGCCACCAGTTCGCCCACGAGGCCGGGGCCGTTTGGGAAGCGGCCGGGCCAGTCAGTCACCACGTGCAACAGCGTGCGCGACATGCCGCCCTCATCCCCCAACCGCACCCGAGCCAGACCGGAATGGGCGGCCAGCAAACGGCGCAACTCGCCGACGTCGCCACGATGGATGGCCTTTACCGCCGCAACCGCCAGCGCATCATCAGTGTCCAGGTAGCGCACCGGCTCATTGTCGCGACCCCCCTCGCAGCTCGCCAGAGGGTCCGCCCCGCACTTGATGAGAGCATGACAAGTTCGTGTTGTCGAGGGCGAATCGACAATCTAATGTTGTCGGCATGGACAGCCCCGCGCTGAACACCCAAGTCATGATCGACGCCGTTGCCGAGCGGGCCTCCTCAACCGATCCGCTCGCGCTGCTGGAGGCCGCGGTTACGTACGCCGGCCTGGTGGGCGCCGCCGGTGACGCCATGGTGGACCACTACGTCCAGGCTGCCCGCGAGGCCGGCCTGTCGTGGACCGACATCGGCGACCGCCTGGGCATCTCCAAGCAGGCCGCCCGCCAGCGGTACGCGCCGCGCCTGGCGGTCACCGGCGGCCCCGCCACCGAACCGGCCGCCATCGATCCCCGCCTGGCCGCCTGCTTGCAGGCCGCCCAGGAGGCCGCGGACGCGGAGAACAGCGTGCCCGGAACCCAGCACTTGCTGCTCGGTCTGCTTCAGGTCGGCCTGGCAGCGAACGCGCTGGACCGGGTCGGCGTCACCCGCGAGAAGATCCTCGAAGCCGGCTCCCGCCTGTTGCATCCGTATGAGGGAGACGGGGGCAGCCGCATGGTGGGTGACGGTGAGGCCCACGACGCTGTGTTGCGTGCCCGCCGTTTCGCCGCCACCCGTGGCCAGAACCTGGCCCGCACCGAGCACCTCCTGTTCATGCTGGCCACCGACCCCGGCTGCTCAGCCCACCGGATCCTCGACGACCTGGGCGCAGAGACCGCCCAGATCAAGAAGGCACTCAACGAGTGGATCCCGGCCCCGCCCCGCCCCGGGCGCCGCGCCCGCAAGATCGGCAAGCTCGGCACCGGCGTACGAGCATGCTCGTTCTGCGGCTGCACCGACCCGCACCGCGCCATGGTCCACGGCCCCGGCGTGCAGATCTGCGGCGAATGCGTCACCATCGCCACCGAGATCATCGCCACCCAGCACGACCAGGCGAAACGAGATCTGCAACCAGGCCGACGCCTCATTGGCTGATCACCAGCCAAACCCTGATCACGACGCTGCGCAGACGACATGGGCGCTCCGATAATGCCGTCCACCTGCGGTTCATCCGGCCGTGTCCTCACCGATATCCATGGACGTCAATATTGATGTCTATGGATATGTTGAAGGTGCTGGACTGCTGCTCGCCGCTGGCGCGTGAGCCCCTGGGCGAGGAAGAGTCGGCGACGTTGGCGCGGGTGTTCAAGGCCCTGGGCGATCCGGTACGGCTGCGCATCGTGTCGATCGTGGCCAGCCACCAGGGCGGCGAGGCCTGCGTGTGCGACCTGACCGCGAGCTTCGACCTGGCCCAGCCGACGATCAGCCACCACCTCAAGGTGCTCAAGGACGTCGGCCTGCTGACCAGCGAACGGCGCGCCTCGTGGGTGTACTACCGAATCGTGCCGGAAAGGCTCGCCGAGTTGTCCGCGCTGCTGGCGGCGCCCGTGGAGGTGGGCAAGTGAAGCGCCGTTTGCTGGCCGAGTTCCTCGGCACCGCGCTGCTGGTGACGGTGGTGGTGGGCTCGGGGATCATGGCGCAGACGCTGTCCCCGCAGGATGTGGGGCTGCAGTTGCTGGAGAACTCCACCGCCACCGTCTTCGGCCTGGCCGTCCTCATCGTCATACTGAGCCCAGTCTCCGGCGCTCACTTCAACCCGGTGGTGTCGCTGGCCGACTGGTGGCAGGGACGTCAGAGCGGCCAGGGCCTGTCCGGCAGCGAGCTCGGCAGCTACATCACCGCCCAGGTGCTGGGCGCCATCGGCGGTGCGGTGCTGGCCAACGCGATGTTCGACAAGCCCGCGGTCACCCTGTCGGTCACCCAGCGATCGAGCGCGCATCTGTGGCTGGGAGAAGTGGTCGCGACCGCCGGCCTAGTGCTGGTGATCTTCTGTCTGACCCGGTCGGGTCGTGGGGCCGTCGCCCCGCTGGCGGTGGGCGGCTACATCGGGGCGGCCTACTGGTTCACCTCCTCCACCAGCTTCGCCAACCCCGCCGTCACCATCGGCCGGGCCTTCTCCGACACCTTCGCCGGCATCGCGCCCGCCTCGGTGCCCGGCTTCATCGTGGCCCAGCTGGTCGGCGGCGTCATCGGCCTGGCGTTGGTGCATGGCCTGTTCGGTCGCCCTGAGGTGGGTACCGCAGAGTCGGTTGTGCCCCATCAAGAGGCGCGCTGACCAGCGGCCGCTTGACATCGAGGAATGCCTCAATAATCATTGACTCAATGAACGTTGATGGGTTTTCCTCGCTGGAGGCCCGGGCTCGGGTGCACGCGGCGCTCGGCGACCCGGGCCGGCTGGCCATCGTGGACCGGCTGCTGCTGGGCGACGCCTCCCCGGGCGAAGTCGGGCAGGTACTCGGCCTGCCCACCAACCTGCTCGCCCACCACCTGAAACTGCTGCAGGACGCGGGCGTGATCGAACGCCGCCGCTCCGAAGGCGACCGCCGCCGCACCTACCTGCGCCTAATCCCGCAATCCCTGTCCGGCCTGGTGCCCGCGGCGGCCCGTCCTGCCCCGCGCATCGTGTTCGTCTGCACCCACAACTCCGCGCGCTCCCAACTGGCCGCCGCCCTGTGGGCCCGCGCCAGCGCCGTGCCAGCCACCTCGGCGGGTACGGCGCCCGCACCACACGTACACCCCCGTGCCCTCGCCCTCGCCACACGCCACGACCTGGACCTCGGCCACGCCACGACCAGTCACGTGGATCAGACACTGCGCCCCGACGACCTGGTCGTAGCCGTCTGCGACACCGCCCACGAGCAACTCGCTGACCTCGAACGGCTGCACTGGTCCATCCCGGACCCGGTCCCCACCGGCAGCGACGAGGCGTTCGAGCGCGCCTACACCGATATCGCCGACCGCGTGCAACGGCTGGCACCCGCCATCCATCCGCCCCAGGAGTAGCCATGCCGCAGACCTACCGCCGCCTGGACCTGTCCATCGATCAGCAGCACGCCCTGCTCACGGCCGCCCGCCGGCTCGGCGAGGAGTTCACCGGCACGTTCGGCACCGAGACCATCGAGCGGTTCCTGCACACCAGCTACGACCAGTTCGCCCTGCACAGCACGATCCCCAACTACCTGCCGCTGCTCGCCGAACGCTTCGCCCGCCAGCGCCTGAACGCCCTGGCCCGCGTCGAAGGCCACAACGACGGGCGGCCCATCGTCTTGTTCCTGTGCGTGCATAACGCCGGACGCTCCCAGATGGCCATGGGCTTCTTCCAGCACCTGGCCGGGGACCACGCGCTGGCCTGGTCCGGCGGCTCGGAGTTCGCCAGCGAGATCAACCCCGCCGCGGTGGCGTCGATGGCCGAGCGGGGTATCGACATCTCCCGCGAGTTCCCCAAGCCGTGGACCGAGGAGATCGTCCGTGCCGCCGACGTCGTGGTGACCATGGGCTGCGGCGACGCCTGCCCCGTCTACCCGGGCAGGCGTTACCTCGACTGGGAATTGGATGACCCTGAGGGCAAGAGCGTCGAGGACGTGCGGCTCATCCGCGACGAGATCGAACGCCGAGTGCGCCGCCTGCTCAACGACCTCGAAATCCCCGTGGCCTGAAGACGGAAACAACCGAAAGGAACCAACTCTTGAGCAGCAAGCCCAGCGTCCTGTTCGTCTGCGTGCACAACGCCGGCCGCTCCCAGATGGCAGCCGGCTGGCTCACCCACCTGGCGGGCGATCGGATCGAGGTCCGCTCCGCAGGATCGGCGCCCGCCGACCAGGTCAACCCGGCCGCGATCGAGGCGATGCACGAGGTCGGGATCGACATCACCGCCGCCCATCCCAAAATCCTCACCGTCGATGCGGTCGAAGCCTCCGACGTGGTCATCACCATGGGCTGCGGCGACGCCTGCCCGATCTTCCCGGGCAAGCGGTACGAGGATTGGAAGCTCGACGACCCCGCAGGCCAGGGCATCGAGGCCGTACGCCCCATCCGCGACGAGATCCGCACCCGGATCGACAAGCTGATCAGCGAGATTCTGGCCGGAGATTGAGCCCCAAGGGAGGGCAGGAAGGTGACTCATCTATCGATGGGCCGAGCCGCAGCACACACGCCGCTGCGCCGCGGTGAATCGCCATGACGACGCCAAACCCGCCTCCCCACGCACGAGAGGCGTTCAGTTCGGCGCAGGAGATGGCGCAAGAGGTCATCGCCCTGTTCGTGGAGGTTGTCGTCGAGCGTCATCGACTGCTCGACGCCGACCATCCCGACACCCTGTCCAGCCAGGGCCTGCTGGCAGGCGTGCTGGAGTCGACGGGCCATACGCAAGACGCCATCGCCCTCCACGAGGTGACCCTCGCCTGCCGTCAACGGCTGCTAGGCGCGGATCATCCCGACACGCTGAGCAGCCCTAACGACCTGGCCCGCGTCCTTGCCGCGACAGGGGCGAAGGACCAGGCCGTCGCGCTCTACCGAGGGACTCCCGCCGTCTGCGAGGAAGCATTCAGCCGTGATCAGGCGAACAGCCTCGCAAGCCTTAACCAGGCACGCGAACAGCGGAAGCCCTGGTGGCGACGCGTCATCCTGAGATGACGCGGAGCCATCACCACCGTTTCGGTTCTCGGGGACACGTTCTGAACTGGCACCAGCCGACCGCAAAGGATCAAGGCATGTCCGTCTCTGACGTCTTGGCGCTGGAACCGGCTCCCATTCGGGCACGCGATGAGGCGGTGCCCGGCCCGCCGATCGACCGCGAGGTCGCCGAGCGCACCGCAGACCTGCTCCGGGTACTCGGCGATGCCACGCGGCTACGCATCCTGAGCCTGGCCGCCGCAGGCGACTGCACCGACGCGACGGAGCTCGCCCAGCGCCTCGGCGAGCCCCTCACCACCGTCACCGCGCACGTGAAGGCCCTGGTCGCCGCAGGCGGCCTGGACGTCTGCCACGTCAACGAGACGCCGTCCTACTGCGTCACCCGGGTGGCGATAGCCCAGTTGGTGCGCCCGCCGCGATGAGGTCAGGGCAGCAGACCGCGGAGCGCACTCATCGCCTCGGGGACGACGGCGTACCAGGACCATTTGCCACGCTTGTCCCGGGTGAGCAGCCCCGCCTCGACAAGGATCCTGAGATGGTGGCTCACCGTGGGCTGGGTGAGTCCGAGCGGGGCGGTGAGGTCGATGACACAGGCCTCGCCGGTCGGGCTACCGGTGATCATGCTGAGCAACTGGAGTCTGGTGGGGTCGGCGACCGCTCTCAACGCCTCGGCGAGCCGTTCGGCCTCTGACCGCGGCAGCGGTTCGGGACGGGCGGACGCGGAGGTTTCGGCATGGCTGTGCTCGTCCTGGTCGATCAACGGCATCCCGTCCTGCTCCACCCGATCAGTGTACGGAGCGCACCGGGAGGAGGCCGCACTCAGTCACCGGGATGGACGATGCGATAGCCCACACCGCGCACGGTGCAGATGATGGTGGGATGCGCCTGGTCGTCGCCGACCCTGCGGCGCAGCTGTTTGATGTGCACCGCGATGGTGTCTCGCCGGTCAAGTCGACAACGCGGGCCTCCTCGCGGCCAGCCACTGCACGATGCTCAAGCTTGGAGTCGGTTGGTGATCTCGGTGACCATCTGACGGGCGGTACGGCCTGCGCCGATCAGGGTGGCGGAGGCGGAGCCGGTCCAGTCTCCGTAGCCAAGAAGGTGCAGGCGCGGCTCGCCGACGGCACGGGTGCCCTCCGTGGGGATGAGACCGTCGGGCCTGCGCAGTCGCAGTGGGGCCAGGTGTCCGAGGGCGGGGCGGAAGCCGGTGCACCAGATGATGGCGTCACAGGCCAGCTGGCCGCCGTCGGCCCAGGTGACGCCGGTGGGGGTGATCCTGTTGAACATGGGCTCGGCTTTGAGCGCTCCGCGATCGCGTGCCTCGCGCACGGCTGGCACGGCGACGATGTCGCCCAGGCCGCCGACCCCCTCATCGCACTGCCCGGCCAGAGCGGCACGGTGGCGGCGGGAGGCCAGGTCGAACAGCGCCCGGCCGTCGATGTCGTCGGGCAGCAAGCGCGGCGGGCGCCGGGCCACCCAGGTGGTCTGCGCGGCAGTGGAGAGTTCGGCCACGATCTGGGCGGCGGAGTTGCCGCCGCCGACGACCACCACGCGTTGGCCGCGGAAGGCCTCGGGATCGCGATAGTCGACGGTGTGCAGTTGCCTGCCCCGGAAGTCGCTGATGCCTGGGCAGTGGGGGACGTACGGGCGAGACCAACTGCCCGTCGCGCTGACCACGATCCTGGCCGCCCAGTCCCCCTGATCGGTCTCGGCCAGCAGACGGTTCGCGTCGGGCCGTACCGCCTTCACGGTCACGGGGCGGACGATGGGGAGTTCGTAGCGCCGTTCGTAGTCGGTGAGGTAGGAGACGGTGTGGGTGGCGCTCGGGTAGCCGCCGCCGGGCGGCTGCGGCATCATCCGGCCGGGCAGCGAGCTGTAAGGGGCGGGCGAGAACAGCTTTAGGGAATCCCAGGTGTGCTGCCAGGCGCCGCCTGGCCGGTCCTGACCGTCCAGGATGACGAAGTCGGCTTTCGCGCGGCGCAGGTAGTAGCCGGCCGACAACCCGGCCTGTCCTCCACCGATGACCAGGACGTCGACTCGACGTGTCATACGGTGGCGGGTTCGGCCAGCGGGGTGAACAGCGCACCGAGGCGGGCCACCTGCGTGGGGACGATCCAGTAGTAGACCCACGTGCCGCGCCGCTCGCTGCCGATCAGCCCGGCCATACGCAGCACTTTGAGGTGGTGGGAGATGGTGGGGGCGGTCAGGTCGAAGGCGTCGGTCAGGTCGCACACGCAGGCCTCCCCGCCCGGGTGCGAGCCGATCATCGACAGCAGGCGCAGCCGTACGGGATCGGCGACGGCCTTCAGCAGGATGGCGAGGTCGGCCGCGTCGCTTTCCGAGAGCGGCTCGCGGGCAATGGGGGCGCAGCACACTCCTGCGGTGGCGGTCACGACGACACCTCCTGCTTAGATATTTGTCTAAATGATAGGCGATGGTAGACGACCAGTGTGAACGCGGCGATCCCACACGCTGCGGTGACGGCCCCCATCACCCAGGCGTATCCGATGAGCTGGGCCAGGGCGACAGCCCCTAAGGGGGCCAGTGCCTTGTCGGCGACCGAGAACAGCGCGATGCGGCCGGACAAGGTGGCGTAGGCGGCGGTGCCGTACCGTTCGGCGAGCAGGTGCGGCAAGGTGATCGTCCCGACGCCGAACCCGATTCCGAACAGCAGCACGCATGAGATCGCGCCCGGCACGCTGGCGCCGATGAGCGGCAGCAGCAGCGCTCCTATCCCTTGCAGGGCGAAGATCGTGGCCGCGACGGTGGCCGCTGCCCACCGGCGGCGCAGGCCGGTGGTGACCAGGCGGCCGGTCACCGAGAGCACGCCGAGCAGGCCGGCGATGGCGGCGGCGAAGACGGGGTTGTGGCCGAGGTGGACGAGGTAGGTCACCAGCAGGACCGCGATGGTGGCCGCCGCGCCGCCGTGGGCGGTGAAGGCCGCTGCCAGCAGCCAGAACGGCCGGGCGCGGACGGCGGCCTTGACCAGGTCGGTGCGGGCCGCCGCTTTGGCCGTGGCTGCGTGGTCGGGGCGGCGGCGCAGTACCAGGGCGTGCAGCGGGATAGCGAGCGTGCCGTAGCCGATGGCCAGGATGGCCAGCGCTTGACGCCAGCCGTACTGCTCGACCAGCAGGCCGGTGAGCGGCAGGAAGATGGAGGAGGCGAACCCGGCGACGATGGTGAGCGCCAGCAGCGCGTTGGCCCGGCCGTGTCCGTCGAACCAGCTGACGATGACGGCGAAGGCGGGCTCGTACAGCACCATGGCCGAGGCGATGCCGATGGCCAGGAAAACGCCGTACAGCTGGGGCAGCGTCTCCACGCGTGACCAGGCGAGCACGGCCAACGTGCCAAGCACTGAACCCACGCTCATCAGGCCGCGGCCGCCGCGGGCGTCCAGCCAGCGGCCGACCAGCGGTGCACATAGCGCGGTGGTGAGTACGGCCAGAGTGAGCGCGGCGGCTACTTGCGTACCGGCCGCTGCCAGGTCCCGCTGCATGGGGATGAGGAAGACCGAAAAGGCGTAATACAGCACGCCGTAGCCGATGGTCTGGGTGACGGCCAGCGCGGCCACGATCCGCCATCCGTGGAAGGAGCCGGATCGGCCGCCGCCCCGTGTCGTGGGGGCGGCGGCCTTGGCAGTGGAGCTCACGAGCCCCCACGGCCGTCCGCCGTGGTCCGCCACGCGCCGTTACCGGACTCGGCGGTGTCGGTGCTGGGGTATCTCTCGGACACGTTCAGTCTCACGTCAGCCGCAGCAACCGCCACCGCTGGACACGGTGACCAGCGGGAGCGGGGTGGACAGCAGTCCGCCGCTGATGCCGGTGGCCAGGCCGACGCGCTGTTCCTGGGCCTCGGCCAGCGAGGAGGAGCACACGCCCGTCTCCGGCAGGTCGAGCTGGACGTCTCGGGCCGCCTCCCAGTCCCCGGCCAGGGCGGCCACGACCGAACGGACCTGCTCATAGCCGGTGGCCATCAGGAAGGTCGGGGCGCGCCCGTAGCTCTTGACGCCGACCTCGTAGTAGCCGGGCTCGGGGTGGGCCAGCTCGTCCACACCATGCGGTGGAACGGTGCCGCAGGAGTGCTGGTTCGGGTCGATGAGCGGGGCGAGCTGCCGGGTGGAGCCGAGGATGGGGTCCAGGTCCAGGCGCAGCTCGGCAGCGATGGAGTGGTCGGGGCGGTAACCGGTCGCGCTGATGATCCGGTCCACGACGATCGACTGCTCGGCGCCGGACGGGTCGCGGCTGATCACCTCGACCCCGCCGTCCACGGCGGCGACGCGGTGGGCGAAGAAGCCGGTCACGAGCTGGATGCGGCCGGAGGCCACCAGGGCGTGCAGGCGGGTGCCGAGCGCGCCGCGCGCGGGCAGGGCGTCGGCCTCGCCGCCGCCGTAGGTGCGGCTGGCGTTGCCCGCGCGGATCGCCCAGGTGATCGGGGTGTCCTCCAGCTGGGCCAGGGTGAGCAAGGTGGTGGCGGCCGAGTGGCCCGCGCCGACAACGAGAACGCGTGTGCCTTCGTACCGGTCTCGGTCGGTGCCGAGCACGTCGGGCAGGGCGTGGTCGATCAGCTCGGCGACAGTCTCCTCGCCGTGGGCGGGCAGCCCGCTCGCGCCGAGCACGTTGGGGCTGACGTAGGTGCCGGAGGCGTCGATGACGGCTCGGGCCTGCAGTTCCTGGCCGTCGTCCAGGCGGATCAGGAACGGCGCCTGCTCGCGGCCGTTGGTGCGGACCCGGTCGTAGCCGAGGCGGCTGATCGCGGTCACCTTCGAGCCCAGGCGGACCCGGTCGCCGAACAGTTTGACTAGCGGGGCCAGGTAGTCATCGATCAGCTCGGCGCCGGTCGGCAGCCATTCGGCGTCCGGTGCGCTCCAGCCGTCTGCTTCGAGCAGGCGGCGGGCGGCGGCGTCGATGTTGAACTTCCATGGGCTGAACACCCGCACGTGCGCCCACTTGGCGACGGACGCCCCTGCCTGCTCCCCTGCCTCCAGGACGAGGAAGTCGAGGCCGCGTTCGGCCAGTTGCGCGGCGGCGGCCAGGCCGACTGGGCCGGCGCCGATCACGACCACGGGCAGGGTGTCGGTCTGCTCGGCCGTGGTGAACTGCTCGATCTCGATCGCGGTGGTGCCGCAGCATCCATCACTCATGAGTGTTCTCCCTGATGAGACGGGACTCCAGGGGCGAGCCGCCACCCCTTGGATAGATGTTCTTCTAATTAGTCGGCAGCATGCCTCACTGATTAGAGCTATGTCAAATTAGAGCTATGTCGAAGCAGCCTGGTTGCCGACAGGGGCCAGCTTGCGCAGCAGGTAACGGGCGTCGGCGCCGACGCCGCGCAGGCTGTTGGAGGCCGGCGTGCGTTGCCACTCCAGCCCGAGGTAGCCCAGGCCGCGGTGCGTGGTCGACAGCCCGCCGGCCTGGCGCGGGCGACCATCGCCGCTCAGCGCGCCCAGCGGTGCCAGGTAGTCCAGGTTGGGGCGGTAGCCGGTGGCCAGCAGCACCACGTCGACGCCTTCGCGGCGACCATCGGCCCACTCCGCCTTCTCGCCGTCGAGGCGGGCGAACATGGGACGACGCTCCAGTCGACCCGAGCGCAGCGCCTCGCGGTAGCGTCCGGGGTCGAGTACCGGCCCAGTGGGTGGGCGGTCGGCGCGGCGCAGCGGCAGCCGGTCAAAGCCCGTCACGCGAAACCAGAAGTGCACGTCCTGGCCGAGCGGGCGTTGCGGCAGGAACCGAATCGGGGCACGGCTGACCAGCGTGACGGTGGCGTGCTCGGCGAGTTCGTAAGCGATCTGGACGGCCGAGTTGCCCGCGCCGACCACGATCACGCGCTGTCCCGCCAGCGCCTCAGGAGCGCGGTAGTCGGCGGCATGCAGGATCTGCCCGGTGAAGCTCTCCTGCCCGGGAAGGGCGGGCCGGTAGGGCCGGCCAAAGGAACCTGTGGCGGAGATCAGGCGCGGCACGGTCACCTCCTGGCCGTCGGCCAGGCGCACTACGAAGCCGTGCCCGCCGTCTGCGGTTGCCTCGATGACGCGGGTCCCGGTACGGATCTCGGTGCCCCGCCGTACGAGACCGGCCGCGTACTGCTTCAGGTAGGCGACCACTTCATCGCGGTGCGGATAGCGGTGTGGATCTCCTTCGAAGGGCAGGCCGGGCAGGCTGCTGTAGCGAGCTGGGGAGAACAGGGCCAGGCTGTCGTAGTAGTGCGGCCAGGACCCGGCGGCCCGGTCGGCTGCCTCCAGCAGCACGGGCCGTAGCCCTGCTTCGAGAGCGGCGTGTGCGGCGGCCAGTCCGGACTGCCCGGCCCCGACGATTAGCACGGATTCGGTATGGATGGACATGCCCGAAACGTATCGTCATTTTCTAATATGTCAATATGTTGATGTGAACGATAGGGTGCAGACGGAAGGGAGCAGGCATGGCCGAGACCACAACATCTTCCGCAGGGTCCACCACCCCGGCTACGCCCGAAGCGATGGCGCCGTCTTGCGCGTCGAGCGGGCCGGACGGCGCCTCATGCGCACCGCAGCTGTCCCAGGCCACCCACGACTTCCTCAAAGCGCTGGCCAACCCGGGCCGCCAGCAGATCATGCTGCTGTTCGCCCAGGGCGCCGAGTTGTCGGTCAACCAGGTCGCCGAACGCGCCGGCATCAGCCAGTCCGCCGCCTCCCAGCAACTGGCCCTGCTGCGCCGCGGCGGCATCGTCACCTCCCGCCGCGACGGCAAGGAGGTGCTGTATCGCGGCGACCGCGACAGCGTCGCCCGCACCCTCGGGGATCTGCAGACCTATCTGCGCTTTTGCTGCTGACATCCGCCGCCTGAGCGTGCGCAACCCCCAGCACGCACGCCTTGTCCTCCTGGGCGGGGCCTACGGACTCAAGGGCTCTCCATCGCCACCCACCTGCCACACGGCCAGTATCCGAAGCCTTCGGCCAGGAGGCGATCGCTCCCTGGTGCAGCCCTCAACGGCTCGGGGCAATTTGCCCCTCCGTCGTGATGTGCAGGACGTCCGGGTGGCCAAACGCTCGCAAGATGTCCCCCACCAGGCGCGGCGGTGGCCACAAAGGGATGTGCTGGCCGCCGCCAGTCCGTCCAGAGGCGCAGCCCTGTGGGTGCCAGAAACTCGGCCGCCCTACGCGACCTGCGCATATTTATGGATCAGGCCGCCGAGGCGATCACTGCGAGTGCCGAAAACTGCGTCCAACGATCCGACCTGCAAGTCTTCGATATACAAAGATCACCTCTTAAGCAACCGCTCAAACATTGTTGAGCGGTTACTCAAGCCTGTCCCGGCAGCAGGCTGTCATCATGCGACAGCGTCCCAGGTCAGGGGGCTGGAGGAGTTTGGCGCCCTACAGACCCGTATCAAGACCATTCGGCGATTCCACTTCCCTGATCACTAACTCTCGACACGATGGAAGCACCTGTACCACCGTCCGGAAGTAGACAAGAACCCGTGGTTCGCCAACCGCTTCAGCTGACTAGCCGTCTCCTGTAAGTGTCTCCTGCACGTCGTATCAGCCATAGATGGGGTAGGAAGATGTCGTTAACTACCGAAGAGCGAGCTGCAGTGCTCGCCCTGACCAGAGCCACTCCAGGCCCCTGGAACCGCACTGCCCGCGTCATCGCGGCGCGGCGAAGCGCCCTACGTCTGATGGACAGCGATTTCGCTGGCCTGAGCAAGCGAGACGAGACGCATGCCACAGAGCTCGTTGCCCGACTGCAGCCTAACGACCATACTTGGGCCAAGAATCTCATCGCGGCAGCTCATGCCCAAGGCGCCCAGTTGGTCACCGTACTGGAGCCGGAGTACCCGTCGAACTTCTACTTCGCCCACAACGTCCAGCCCTTCCTGTGGGTCCGCGGCGGACTGCTGGCCGAGGACTACCGATCTGTCGCCGTGATTGGCGATAGCGACTACACCATCGCCCAAGCCTGCGAGGCAGCTCGAGCTCTGGTGGAGGCCGGCCTGACCGTCGTGGCCGCGCTGCGCTCCGATGTAGACGCCGCCATCCACACCGCCGCCCTGCGGGCCGGTGGGCGCACCATCGCGGTTTTGGCGGGGGGCATCACAATGCCTATCGGTCCGGTTGAGCACGCCAATGTGGCCGAGAAGATAGCCCGCAGCGGGGCGGTCGTCTCCCAGTTCTGGCCCGACGCCATACCAACCAGCAAGACAATCGAGCTGTCACGTGTCGTGACCAGCGGATTAGCTGATTCCGTCTATGTCGTTGACGGGCATGATGGTGGCCCTTCTCACCTTCAAGCTGAGATCGCTCTCGATCATAGCAAGCACGTGTTTGTGCCCCACAAGCTTCACCAGGAACAACAGTGGGTCAGCCGGATAGGTTTCAGGGGAGGTATCACTGCCGTTCAGGACATTGACGACCTCACGAAGCAGGTCGTCAATGTGGTAGATATGACCCCTCGTATGACAGCCCTGTGATCATGGATGTTCACCGCGACTTGATGGAGCGGTACATCCGTCACCTTAGGAATGTTCCGGCTGTACGCCCCGGAGTCTGCCGGATCTGCCACTCGGGGCCAAACGACGATCTCACCGGCAAGCCGCACCCGATCTGCGCTGGCTGTGAAGTTGTCCTGCGAGAGGTATCCCAGCCGACGATCCACGTTATCCCGATTTCTCTGTGTGTTGATACCGAAGAGCGGGGATCCCAGCTATACACATATGTGTCCTACTACGATCAGCCTCCTCCAGCGCCAGACAGCATTGACCTCATGGCGATCCTCGGCGATGTCACAACGCGCTTCTACCGTCGTCACGCCTCATGTTTGCAGGAGTTGGCTGGCGGCAACTTCACGATGGTAACCACGATGCCTAGACCTGTTCTTCATCAGGCTTGGCAGTTCACCCCATGCAGCGACTCGTTCAACAAATCCCCGATCTTTGGGATCTGTACGACGACATTCTTTCGCTGGGCCGAGGCGCGGCAGCCCTCCTTGACCATAAGTCCCACGAATATGCGTTTGAGGCATCAAAGCGAGTAAAGGGCGAGAAGGTACTGCTATTAAGCGAGCTTTATGTATCCGGGGGATCGGTGCAGAGCGCGGCTTCGGCGATGACCCGTGCCGGGGCCGACGCTGTTGTTGCTCTTGTGATCGCGAGACTGATTGATCAGAGTTACAACGATGCGAATCGCTCAATTTGGGCAAATGCCTCGGCCGAGCGTTTCTGCTTCGATCGCTGCTGCCTGTGCGACACATCGACTGGACCTGCAAGTCAGGCTGCTCAATACAATGCCCACGGGTGACCAAACTAAGCGGCGATCCATCAACGACGGACGCCGCGCTGGACTCAACCCATACTGCTCTGATCAGTCCTCGCCTGGTTCTTGATTTTCGTCCGTTTTTGCTTTCAGCGGAAGGAAAGCGCGCATTTGATCAATGAAAGGGCAGACGTTACCACGGACTTTCAGAATCAATCCAAGCTCCTCCAGAGCGTTCACGTCCCGACTCACCGTCCGTCTGGTCTTCCCTGCATATTCACGGGCAAGACGAGGTGTAAGCTCTGGGATTTTGCTGATGGAGGTCCACTCGCCGATTGGAAGATCTAGAACCAGATGCCGTTGACGGACGCTAGCAGCGGTATGGCCGTCAGTGACCGTCTCATGAACGAAATTAACCCAGGCTACCATCAACTGCTGTGCTTGAATCGTCCTGACTTGTTCACGTAGCTCGTCGACGAACCCCTGCAGAGCATAGTAGAGGAAGCCGACCGGACCGTAGGGCAGCATGCTGCTGTCTTCTAGGACCTGATAGTAGCGCGTACGAGTGCGCATATAAAAGTTCGCCGGCAGATGGGCGGCGAGATTTGGCACGCCCGCGTGGAGGAGCAATTGGTATTCCACCAGTCGCGCTGTACGCCCGTTACCGTCCCGGAACGGATGGATCCACGCGATGTACAGATGAGCAAGGAAGGCCGACAAGATCGCAGCTGGCTGCTGTAACTCCGGACCTGCAACTCTAGAGATCACCCGCAACCATTTGCATAGCTGATCAAGTAGGTGCTCGCAGTCCTCCGGCGGCGCCCCTCTATAGTTACCGACGAGTACGCTCTCGGCCCGCACTTCGCCCGCTTTCATACTGCCGGTCCCCGGGACGTCACGCAGAACGAGCCGGTTGAGCTCCTTGACACGCTCAGGGGTCAGAGCAAGCGACCTTCTGCTCTCTAGGTCGGACTCGATCAGGTCGTAAGCGTCCACGATGTTGTCGACTTCTTGGCCGAGGTACTCCAAGGATGGCGGAAGATCGAGTTCGTTGCGGACTCGCCGAAGTACCTCGCCTTCCGACAGCGTGTTTCCCTCGATGCGGGTGGTCGCGTGAGCGCTCCTGCTGAGGAAGATTTGGTTGAGCTCATCGGCTAGCTGCGGCTGGAGGGGGGCGCCAGCGATGTGCGCCACCTTGGAGAGCACCTCGCCGAGGAGCATCCAGGTGCGGTAGTCGAGCTGTTCGCGGGGGTCGAAGTCGAACGCAATCCATGGATGCGATCGCGTGAAATGTCGGCTCATGTGTCCAATTCTATGCCATCCATATGCGCAGGTAGAAGGGCATTTAGGAGATCGTTACCTGCCAGTATGTCTCATCATGTGTCCACATGTGTGTCTCCAAGGGTGTCTAATGGATCGTGTGGAAGGCAAGGGCGGATCGAAGGCAGGGAAGACTGTGGCTGAGAGTCCAGGAGAGCTCATCCTCTATACGACAGTGGACGGACGGACGCAGGTACAGATGCGTGCCGTTGACGGAACGGTCTGGCTCTCGCAGAGCGAGATGGCGGAGCTGTTCAGTGTCACGCCTCAGAACGTCGGACAGCACGTCCGCAACATCTACGAGGATGAGGAGCTGCCAGAGCAGGCAACTGGAAAGAGTTTCTTTCTAGTTCGTCAGGAAGGCGAACGGCTCGTTCGCCGCGAGATCCACTGCTACAACCTCGAGGTCATCCTTGCGGTCGGCTACAGGGTGCGTTCCCCAAGAGGTACCCAGTTCCGCCAGTGGGCCACGACGACGCTCCGCGAATATCTGGTCAAGGGCTTCGTGATGGACGACGACCGCCTGAAGGACCCGGACAGCATCGACTACTTCGACGAGCTGCTCGCGCGCATCAGGGACATCCGGGCGTCCGAGAAGCGGTTCTACCAGAAGGTGCGCGACGTCTTCAGCACCAGCGTCGACTACGACTCCAAGGCGCCCACGGCGAAGAAGTTCTTCGCCTCCATCCAGAACAAGCTCGTCTTCGCCGTCACAGGGCATACCGCCGCCGAACTCGTCCTAAACCGTGCCGATCCCGACAAGCCGAACATGGGGCTCACCTGCTGGAGGGGAGACAAGGTACGCAAAGAGGACGTCAGCATCTCCAAGAACTACCTCAACCACGAGGAGATGGAGATGCTCAACATCCTCACGACCCAGTTCCTGGACTACGCAGAACTGCAGGCTCGCCGACGCAAGGCCATGACGATGGCCGACTGGGCCAAGCAGGCCGACCGCTTCATCGAGATGAACGACTTCGGCGTCCTAAACGGCGCTGGCAAGGTGTCTCACGACGCCATGCTCGCCACTACGAATCAGAAGTTTGCGCTGTTCGACAAGCGGCGCAAAGAGATCGCCGCGGCGCTCGCCGAAAAGGAGCATGAGGCGGAGACGGCCCGCTTGCTCCAGGAAGCAGAGGCGGTCGAGTCTGTTCTCGTCGACCTGGAGGCCATCGAGAACGACATTCGTGCCGCCCGAGACGAGTAAACCTCGCGGTTCCGGATTCCTGAGGTCGGAAGTGCCTTCAGGAGTTCGCAGGAGTCGTTGTGGAGGCTGGCGTGAGCACGACGACTCCATTCAACGCAAGGAGCCCGGAGGCAATCTGCAGCGCGCTCTCTACGAAGCCGAGGATGACACCATCGCACCAACATCCCGATGGCCCCGTTCCGGCGCCCTGCTTTCCTGAAGACCCGCCCGCACGTCGACGTCATTGCCGAGCATGGCGCCGCCTTTGATCTTCTAAAGACGTAGGTGAATTCTTCATGTCCGCTACCCGCCGAGAGCTGGTCAGCCCGGCTGCTCGTATCGCCGCGCGTAGACTGGCTTCCAGTGTGGTGCCCCGGGAGATCGATAACCTGTGGGAGTCCGAAACTTCGCCCCTCAGCCGCCTAGCCCGGCGCACAATGACCTAGCTGGTTGAGAATCTTCTCCATTTGGCATGTCCGGAAACCCGTTGCGCTGTGCATGCCAACCGACCACTCGACGAACCGGAGTCATAGCGACTCCTGGTCTAGTCATACTCAAGTACTTCGGCAAGCGTGCAACGATGACTCTCCGTGACAGTCATATCGTTCTACGCATTGAGCCGTTCCTCGCGAATAGTTTCTGCCAAGATGGCGTGACGCTTGGCGCACCTGTTGAAACGTGCTCAGCAATATCGCCTTCTACAATGTCGAATTTGTACCATATGGACGGATGTATCAGATTGCACATCGAGAGCGTTACCCTACGAAACTTTCAATGTTTTGGCCCCACCCCGACGGTTATCGGTATTGGTGACGGATTTACGGCATTCATCGGCGCCAACGGGGCCGGCAAAACCGCAGCCTGCCAAGCTCTGCTTCGACTGTTCGGCATCAGCGCCAGTGATCGAGGCGTCCGTGCCGACGACTTCCATGTGCCAGCAGGAGAGACCACTCCACCTGAAAGTCGGAACCTGACTATCGAGGCAGTGCTTGCCTTCCCCGAACTGGAGGAGGAGAGCGACCTGGGCAACATCACGGTCCCCGAGTTCTTCCACCGCATGGCCTCCACCGCCGATGGAACGTTCAAATGCCGCATCGTCCTGAAAGCAACGTGGGAAGCTGATGGCACCCTCGACGGCTCGGTGACCGAAACGTACGAAACCGTCTTGACCCTCGATGAGAAGTATGGCAGCGACGCCACCCACCCACTGCCGCCCGCTGAGCGTTCGCGCATCCAGGTGATCTACGTTCCGGCGTCGCGTGACGGCGCCCGCCAGCTGGCCACGTTTCTGCGCAGCCGGATCTGGCGAGCCGCACGCTGGTCGCCGGAGATTCGCGACCTTGTAACACAAGCCACCGCAACGATTACGAACCACTTTCACGCCGAGCCAAGCACCAGCGTTGTGGAGGCGGCGCTGGCGAGCCGATGGCAGGAACTCCACGACGCCGACACACACGCCGTGCCCCGGCTACGCCCGCTAGAGGGCAACCTGGCACAACTGCTGCGTGACACCGAGCTGGTGTTCGAGCCGACACACACCGGCAGGCCCCGATCAGCTGAAATGCTGAGCGATGGGCAGCGCTCTTTGCTTCATCTGGCGCTTACCGCAGCTGCTCTGGATATCGAGAGCGGCCTGGCTGAGGGAGTACACGCCGACAAGTTCGACCTAGGCTCCGTCCGGCTGCCCAGCCTGACAGTCGTCATCGTGGAAGAACCAGAGAACAGCCTGTCACCGTTCTACCTATCGCGCATCGCCGGCCAGCTGAAACAGCTTAGTGCCAACCCCCGCGCCCAAGCGATCATCGCCAGCCACTCCGCCGGAGCTCTGGCGCGCATCGAGCCCGAAAGCATCCGCTACTTCCGGCTGGCCGCCGATACCGGCACCGCATCAGTCCGGCCCATCACCCTTCCCGAGGAAAGCAGCGAGGCCGGCAAATACGTGCGCGAAGCGGTCAGGGCACATCCTGAGCTCTACTTCGCCCGGTTCGTCGTCCTGGGAGAAGGCGATTCGGAACAGATCGTCATCCCTCGCATCGCTGAAGCACAGGGCATCGCGCTCGATCCGTCCTTCGTAGCGATGGTCCCGCTCGGCGGACGCCACACCAATCACTTCTGGAAGCTCCTCAACGACCTCGACATCCCCCATGCCACACTCCTGGATCTCGACTACGGCCGTTCCGGAGGCGGCCCCGGGCGGTTGAGAGACGCTTGTACTCGGCTGCTGGACCAAGGCGTCGACGTATTGGCCGGCCTGGACGAATATGAGAGCGTCGCTGAAATCACCTCTGACATCACCTACGACCAGGTCGAAGAGGTCGCAACGCACCTGCGTTCTTTCGGCGTGTTCTTCAGCAGCCCTCTCGACCTCGACCACAGCATGGTCCGTGCTTACCCCGATGCCTACAAGGTCCGCACCGGCAACGAACGGGGCCCCCACCCCTCCAACGCACACGAGAGCGTATTGGGCGCCGACCACCCCGTCACCTCCTACTGGGATTCAGCGGATCAAGCCGACAAGGATGACCGCGACGACGAACTGCGCTGGTACCGATACTTGTTCCTGTCCCGGTCTAAGCCCAGTACCCATTTGAGCGCGCTCACGCGGTTGAACGATGACCAGCTGAAACACGGCCCGGAAGCTCTCAACGAGCTGGTCGCCTACATCCAGCGGAAGCTGGCCCTATGATCGGCAGCCCAAGCCCGGCACGAGACACCGATGCGTGGCGTCCGGTCGGAATCGACGACCTAGAGCCCGCTGCCTGGCAGGTGGTGCGATCGACGGTGTCTACCTCCGTCACTGCTGGTCCCGGTGCGGGAAAGACCGAACTGCTCGCCCAACGAGCTGCCTACCTGCTCCAGACCGGTGTATGCCCGTCCCCTCGACGCATTCTCGCGATCTCCTACAAACGCGACGCCGCTGCCAACCTTGGCAACCGGGTCCGTTCACGGATTCCCGAGCACGCGTGGCGGTTCGACTCGATGACCTTCGATGCCTTCACCAAGAGCCTCCTCGATCGATTCAGACTCTCCTTGCCAGCCAGTTGGGCCATGCCTGGTGACTACATCATCGAGTACCCCTCCACGAGGCAAGTCGAGGTGTTTCTCGCCCAGCTGCGGCGGAACACTCCTCCGGCCCTGCAATCGACGATCCAGACTTTCGCGGCCAGAACTTTCCTTCCTCATGTGGTAGGCGGATGGGATCTACCTCTCGTACGGCCCGAGGGCGCTCCGCGCGATCCGGTAGCCTTCGCTGCCCTCGCGTGGTGGCGCCGACACTATCTGGCCGCCGCTCAGCCCCGCCTCGACTTCGTCATGATCAACCGGCTGGGGGAACTGCTGGTGCGAGCCATCCCCCGGCTGGGTCGGGCGCTGCGCCTGACCTACCCGTTCGTTTTCGTCGACGAATTCCAGGACACCACATCGGCGCAGCTCTCCTTCCTACGCTCACTGTTCGCCGCCCCCGATGTCACCGTTGCCAACTCCGCCCTCGGGAACTCTGACCGCCCGGTCGCTGCCTACTCTGGGTTCGCCCACAGGCCGACGGTCACCATCGTCGGCGACCGTAAGCAACGGATCATGGGATTTGCCGGAGCGCTGCCCAACGCCTTCGAATCCTTCGCTGCGGACTTCGCCCCCGAAAGTCATGAGCTCACCTGGAACTTCCGGTCATCGGAATCACTGGTGGATCTGCAGCACATCGTCGCGCGCCAACTGGACACATCAACGACGCACGCAATCTCCAAAGCCAAGCATCCGCACACAGACGAGCCGGGCGGCCTATGGATCTTCGGCAACCGCCAGAGCGAAGCTCAGACCATAGCCAAATGGATCGCAGACGACATCGCTACGTCGAAACGGGCAGCGTCAGACTTCGCACTAGTCGCTCGGCAGAAGGTCGCCGACATCGACCTCCTCTTCCAGCCCGAGCTAGCCCATCACGGCATCCGCCTGCGTAACGACGACGCCAGCGTCGGAAAAATGAAGCTACAGGACCTCCTCAAGAACGAGGTCGCCCAGCTCCTCATCGGGTTGCTGCGCCTGGCGGCCACGCCCGCCGGGCTCCCACAGGTATGGATGGACGTGGCCACTGCCATGGGACGTATCTGCGGAGCGACAGGCGAGGAAGCAGCAGTCCGCGCCCTCAGCGACGAACTCTCCCATCTCATCGTCGCACTGCGCAGTTGGCTCAACGAACATCCCCCGACCCAGGCGCTCCTACCCGAGACCCTGGAGCGAGTAGTGGCCGCGATCGGATTCGACGCCCTCAGCCGCTACAACCGCGGCGAAAAACTCCCGGACATCCTCGAGTGCGTTCACGCCCGGCTACGTCAAGTCACCGATCCTGCGCTCAACTGGCCAGCCCTCCTTGAAGAGTACGAGGCCGCAGATGCCGTCAGCCTGCTGACCATCCACCGCAGCAAAGGACTCGAGTACCACACCGTCTTCTTCCTTGGCCTCGACGACGAGCAGTGGTGGGCGCATACAAAGGATGTGCAGGGCTCAACATCGGCGTTCTTCGTCGGGCTGTCCCGCGCGGCCCAGCGCCTGGTCTTCACCAGTACGTCCCCGACAGCCCGCACAGGCGGAATCGCTGACCTTTATGCGCTGCTCGACCAGGCGGGTATCCGTGAGCGAGTGGTCACTACTCAGGCATGGCCTGAAGCCTGACCTGCGCCGCTCGGATATTGGGTCACGTGATCTGAGCTGCGGTTAAGCAACGTGATGGCATTGGCTGCTCATTCTGCGAGGACGTATTCTTCGGCCGTCGGATCGCAGATGGTTGAGATCGTCACCTCGCAGACTCCGAGCTGCGCCCGCCAGAGAGGAAGGCCGAATCATCTTTGACCGGGAAACAAAGGGCCGCGTTCAAAGTCCGTCTCTCCGCACCAGAACCAGCGCCGCATGACACCCACCGCAGGCGAAGACCAAAATACGGCCAGAGTGGAACCGATCGAACAGTCAAAGGTTCACCACGAGCTATGGCGGGCGGCCATGGACCCCGCGCTCACGTGCTCGTCGCATGCTCTTCGGCCAACGGCACCGACGAACACGGGGCGACATTCTGGGGCATTACAAAAGGGACAAAAATAAAGAGAGTGTCACAATTGAACGCTCTGAGGCAGGGGCCGGCATAAAAGCTGGCAACTTTTAATCCGTAGGTTCCGGGGTTCAGGTCTCGGGCACCCTGCCACCAATGACCTGGGCGGACTCTGCATCCGAGATCGGCTGCAAGCCTTCCTGGCTCGCGAACGCAATCTCCGGCCAATGACTACTCGGTGGCTGCTCGTACGCGTTTGATCTGCCGGAAAACTCGAGCCTCCTCACGAAAGGCTGGCCACACGCCACCCTGCTGAAACAGGGACAAATGGCGCAGAATACCCGATGGTCAAGAACGGGTGGTTGCTCGGTGGTTACTCGCGTGCACGCGGTACAGCACAGCAGCCACCATCACTTCCCGACACGGCGGTGGGGAGAATTCCGGCGGCAGCGATAGAAAACAGCACTTCGCGACACTGAGCGACACCGAGGGTACCTACTCATGGCTGCGGAGGTTTCGTCCGACACCGCTTGTTGGCGAGTTCTGACACCGCCGGGCACGTGTCGGTGCCGCGGATGTTGGTTTGCGTCGACACCGCTTCCGCGCCCGACGGGTGTCAGGTTGTCCGCTGCCTTGTGGCTTGGGCCAGACGGTAGGAGTCGGTGCCGGTCTCGAGGATGGTGCCGCCGAAGGTGAGTCGGTCGACGATGGCTGCGCATAGCCGGGGGTCGGTGAAGGTCTTGGTCCAGCCGCCGAAGGACTCATTGGACGCGATCGCGACCGAGGCCTTCTCCTCACGCTCGGTGAGAACCTGGAAGAGGAGTTCCGCGCCGCGGCGGTCGAGTTGCATGTAGCCGAGTTCGTCGATGCAGAGCAGGTCGACGCGGCCGTAGCGGGCGATGGTTTTCGCCAGCGTCATCTCGTCGGCGGCCTCGACGAGCTCGTTGGCAAGCTGGGTCGCCAGGGTGTACTTGACCCGGTAGCCGGCCATGGCGGCCTCGGTGCCGAGTGCGATCAGCAGATGGGACTTGCCGGTGCCGGAGTCCCCGATCAGACACAGCGGCTGTCCCTTCTGGACCCATTCGCACTTGGCGAGGGTGTGGATCACGGCGGGATCGATGTTGGGGTTGGCGTCGAAGTCGAAGGCCCGCAGGGACTTCTCGCGGGGGAACTTGGCGGCCTTGATCCGGCGTTCGGACCGGCGTCGGGCGCGATCGTCGCACTCGGCAAGCAATAGTTCGGCGAGGAACCCGCGGTAAGACATCTGCTCACGCCCTGCCTGGTCGGCGTAGTTGGTGAAGGAGTTGCGGATGGTGGGCATTCGCAGCATCCGGCACGCTTGGTCGATCGCGGCGTCGGCTGCTTCTTCGGTCATTCCACGGCGCTTGGTGGTCACGGTGCGGTTCCTTCGTTCGGGGTGTCACGTCGGCTGGCCAACAGCTGGTCGTACTTCTCCACGCTCGGCAGCGGCCGAGTGTCGGCCGGGATGTGGGCGCGGAGCCGGCGCTCGGTCAGCGATCGCACGGCAGGGATCTCGCCTTCTCCGCGTGCCCTGTCGCCGCTCATCAGGGACTGGTGGTCCGCTGTCGTGTCGTCGGCTCCGCCATCTGCTGTGTCGTTGTACTTGCGCGCTTCCAACGCGACAGCGTCCGCGGTGAGCGCGCCTGCACGCAGCGCCGTCGCGAGTCCGGCGACGACGTGGTCGTGTGGAAGGTGCCGGTGCAGCATCAGGACCTCAATGAGGGCACGGGTGCCGTCGGCGTCACCGTGGGCCTTGCAGGCCGCGGTCCACCAGGCGTCGTGAACGGGCGTGAACCGCCCGGATGCCCTGGCCTGCTCCAGCGCTTTCGCACCGGGTAGCGCGCCCGGTTTGCGGAGGAGGGCCTCGAGATAGTGGTCCAGGTCGACCCGGGTCGAGCCCTTGGTCATGAGCCGTTCGTGGCGGGCGATCTCGGTCCTGCCGTCGAACACGACCAGGTCGCTGGCGTTCAGGAGCACCCGGGCTTGACGGCCGACCATGCGCGCGGGCACGGAGTACTTGTTCATCCGGACCGTGACCTGGGCGTACCGGTCCACGCGCGGGGTGAACCAGCGGCCGGTCTCGAACGGCTCGGTCGGAAGGGGCGCGAGGAGTGGCTGCTCGGTGGCGAATCGTTCACCGACCGTGCGGGCGCGGGACCCGATCCGCCGGGCGTCGTCGGCTTCGTCCCAGGCGTCGACCATAGCGTTGAGCTCGGCGAGGGAGTCGACTTCTGGGATGGGGACGAGGTGGTTGCGTCGGAACCAGCCGATCTGCCCCTCGACGCCGCCCTTCTCGTGCGCACCTTGGATTCCGGGCTGGCAATAGAAGGCTTCGATGCCGTAGTGGGAACGGACGGCGGTCCACCTGTCGGCCTCGACCCGCTGGCGGGAGAACCCGATCACGCTCGCGACGGCGGCCTTGAGGTTGTCGTAGCGGATCTTCCCGGTCGGCACCCCGCCGAGCACGTTGAAGGCGTGGACGTGACCCTCGAAGAAGGCTTCCTGCCCAGCCGAGGCACTGACCCTGTGCACGGCCTTGCCCGAGTAGGAGAGCCGAAGGCTGAACAGCGCGCAGGTTACGAGCTCGCCGCGCAGGCGGATGGCGACGTCGCCGAAGTCAACCTCGGCCTCGCGGCCCGGGCGGTGCTCTTGCGGGATGAACGCGTTGGCAGGTTCCCGTCCGACCTCGACGCGAATCTCACGGCGTCGGGTGGCGACGTACTCGCGGACCATCCAGTACGACACCACCCCGGCCCCGTCATGTTCGTCAAGCAGTCGATCGAAGATCCGCTTCGCCGTGTGTCGCTGCTTCCGCGGCGCGTCGAGGTCCGAGCGCAGCCAGTCGTCGATCACCACTCGGTACGCGTCAAGCCGTGAGCCGCGTTTGGGCGGTTGCTTTCTCTCCTTCGGCCATGCAGATTCCAGCGCCGCTGTCACGGTTCGGAAGCCGACGCCGTGCTTGCGCTGCAGCGCGCGGTTGGACATCCCAGATCGGGCATCCCGTCGGATCGCCGCGTACAGGTCGACCCGGGAACGCGGCTGCGTCATCGGTGGCACTCCTGATGTGAGCACGCCGTGGGCACGACTTTCGGCACCGGGGCCACCGCCTGGGAACGGTGACCGCATGCGACCACAGCCCGGAATCACTGGCCCTACCGAGGTGCCTGGTCATGTGCTGCGCAGGGCTTCGGTGGGCGGTACTGAGTCGGCCCGGAGCGGAGGGTACGACCGACGACGGAGCCGATGAGCAGCGAGTAGGCCAGGTCGAGTCCCACTGAAGCCCAGGTCAGTACGACGGCCCGGCCTTGCGTGGTGACGAAGACGTTGGTGACGAGCACGCCCAGGATCAGGCCTGTGATGCCGCCGACGACATCAACCTCGACACCACCTGTCCGCCCCGTGTCCCTGGCGCGACGAAGATCTGCTTGCGCGGTGCCTAATCGGTCTTCCCGCAACACCTCGCAGGCCCCTCAGTGTTCGCTGCTGAAGAACCGTAGCAACAGCGGGCCGACGGTCTGTGGGTCGACGACGTGATCCGGCCCCTCGAGGGTCTCCCGTTGAGCGTGGGGTAATTGGTCTGCAAGCTCGTCGGCTGCGCGGTCGAAGAAGTCCGAGGGCAGGCCTGCCATATAGGGGACCGTGATCGGTCCTCCGGTGGTGACCAGGACCGGTTGGGTGACCGTTGCCAGTCGATCGGCCGGCAATTGGTAGCGGTTGAGGAAGACGCTGTCGTGGACCAGCGTGGGCGCGAGGGCGACCGAATGCGCCCAATGCGCCGTCTGCTTGCCTGCCGCTTTCCTGGCCGCGATGTTGTCGTCGGAGGCGCCGCTCAAGCGCATGAACAGTTCGAGAACCTCCTCGTCTCGCCCGGCGTCGAAGGCGCGTCGGGTGTCCGCGACGTACTCCTCGAATCGCTGGCGGATGTCGTCCCCGACCGCGTAGGGCACCTCCCACACGGCGATCGTGTCGATGGCTGACCCGGCCGCGGCCGCTTCCAGCGCCAGCGCGCCACCAGAGGACGCCCCGAACAGGTGTGCCGAGCCGCCCGCCTCCGCGATCAACGCATCCAGGTCCTCGATCTCCCTCTCCACGGCGTACGGCTCGGTGAAGCCGCTCGCGCCGCGTCCCCGACGGGCATAGTTGTAGACCGTGAAGTGCTCGGCGAGAGCCGGCGCCAAGGGAGCGTTCTCCACCCCCTCGTCGAGTGCTCCGCCCACCAGAATGACGGCCGGACCGCTTCCTTCCCTGTCGTAGGCGATGGTGGTGCCATCGTTTGATGTCACGCGAAAGGCCATCTCGTTCATCTCACATCTCCGTTCGAGAGGTTTGTCTCAGCGCCTGAGCAGCGTGCCGACGACGGCCTCGGTGCGCGACCACCGCGTCCTTGCGATCACGGCCGCCACGACGAGTAAGGCGAGCGGCAGCCAAGGGCTCTGCTCGAGCACGAACTGATCGGTGATGACAGCACCGGTCAGCAATGCCGCCAACCCGAGACTGGCCAGGCCCGCCAGAGCCGGGATCAGAAGTCCAACCCCTCCCGCGACCTCCAGCGCTCCGACCAGGTACCGGAGCCACTGGCCAGCCCCGATGTCGGCGAACATGTCCACCATGACCGGGTCGCCGGCGAGCTTCGAGATTCCGCCGCCCGCGATTATCGCCGCCAGCACGACTTGCAGAATCCAGACCCCGATGCTGCTCGCCCGCCCGGGCGTGTGCGCAACGGTTTCCGAGTTGTTCTTGGGGATGGTGCTCATTCGGCTCTCCTTGTCGTGTCCGGGCCTGGTACCGGTGATGGCGTTGGCCGAGTGGGCCGGGTTGTCGGAGTTGATTTCGACCAAGTGCTCGCGGGAGCGGCATCTACTTCTTGTTGCGGTAGAGGACCATGGTGATGGGACCGAAGACCGCGACGAGCAGCGCTGACGAGACGAGCACCCAGCCGATTTCCCCGGCGGGCACCGAGCCGTGCATCAGGCCGCGTACCACGGTCGCCAGGTGGGTGATCGGGTTGACCTCGACGACCGCCTGCAACCACCCGGGCATCGTCTTCGGGTCCACGAAGATGTTGCTCACGAACGTCAGCGGGAACATCAGCATCATGCTGACCCCCGCCACCGAGTTCGGCGTGCGCAGGATCAGGCTGAGCATCGTCCACAGCCACGACAGGCAGAACGAGAACACCAGCAGCAGCACCACCGAGAGCACCACCCCGACGGCGCCACCCTCCGGCCGGAACCCTAGGACCAATCCGAGCGTGATCACGATCGCCGACCCGATCGAGTAGCGCATCACATCGCCGAGCAGGGCGCCGACCAGCGGCGACGGTCGCCACACCGGAAGTGACCTGAACCTGTCGAACACCCCCTTCTGGATGTCGGTGTTCAGCGTTATGCCGGTGTTCATGGTGATCATGACGTTCGCCTGCACCAGGATGCCGGGCAGCAGGAATTGCAGGTACGCCTGTGTCGACCCGGCGAGCGCGCCACCGAACAGGTAGGTGAACATCAGCGTGAACATGATCGGGAACATGGTCACGTCGACGAGCTGCTCCGGGACGTGTTTGATCTTCAGCAGAGCGCGCCAGCCGAATGTCAACGAGGTGAGCACCGGGCCAGGCCGAGACGGCCGCTCGCCGGCCAACAGCACACTGCGCAGCGCGTCCTCAGTGACCAGCGCCGACGCCTGCTCCGCGGACGTGGCATTCATGCGGCATCCTCCTCGGGTGTCTCCTCGGCCGGGTGACCGGTCAGGGCGAGAAACACCTCGTCCAGGCTCGGCTGGCCGAGCGCGAACTCGGTGACGTCGATGCCGCTGCGGGACAGCTCGGCCAGGGCGCGGGCGACCCGCTCGGGGTCGGAGATCCCCGCGGACAGCGCGGCCGGGTCAGCGGACGGCTCGACCGGCACCTCGAGGACGCCGGCGAGGACCCGCTCTGCCTCGGCCCGCTGCTCGGGCGCACGTAGCCGTACGTGCAGCGAGCCGGCGCCGACCGATGCCTTGAGCTGGCCGCTCGTGCCCTCGGCGATCACCTTCCCGTGGTCGATCACCGCTATCCGGTCGGCCAGCTGGTCGGCCTCGTCGAGGTACTGCGTGGTCAGCAACACGGTGGTGCCCTCGGCGACCATACCCCTGACGATCTCCCAGACCTGGTTCCTGCTGCGCGGGTCGAGCCCGGTCGTGGGCTCGTCGAGGAAGATCAGTTCGGGGGTGACGACCAGGCTCGCCGCGATGTCGATGCGCCGGCGCATCCCTCCGGAGTACTTCTTCACCTGCCGGTCGGCCGCTTCGGCAAGACCGAACGCGTCGAGCAGGTCGGCCGCCCGCTCCCTGCCTCGGCGGCGTGAGTAGCCGAGCAGCCTGGCGAGCAGCAACAGGTTCTCCACCCCGGTGAGATCCTCATCGACCGACGCGAACTGCCCGGTGAGGCCCACCCTGCTCCGCACCGCCCGGGCGTCACGCACGACGTCGTAGCCGAGCACTTGCGCCTCTCCGGCGTCGGGGCGCAGGAGCGTGGCCAGCATGCGGATCGCGGTGGTCTTGCCCGCCCCGTTCGGACCGAGCACGCCGTACACGCCCCCGGCGCTCACGGCCAGGTCCACACCGGCGACCGCGTGGGTCGTGCCGAAGCTCTTCTTCAACCCTCTCGTCTCGATCGCGAGCTTTCCCATAGGTTCGATTCCTTCTCTCGGCGTTGCGAACGGATTGGTGAGCTAGTCAAGTTTGACTACTTGGCCAAAGCAGACGAGGACGAAACGTCTAGTCAAGTTGATTAGACGCGCATCTTGAGGTGATCGGGGACCGTTCGCCACGAACCCGGATCATCGGCCATGGTGTAGGCGCCCTCAGACAGTCGTTTGCTCAGGCTCTTCGCCCACTCCAGTTCGGTGCGTGCCTGTCCCGCCCACAGTTCGGCCTGATCGCGGACGTGCTCGGGGGCGTCCCTATTGGGGTGCTCCCGCCACTCGGCCTGCACTACGAGCTCCGCTTCCAGGCGCGCGACCCGCTCGTTAACCTGCGCGATGGCATCTGTCCTGGTCAGCATGGGCAACATGGCGATGGACGCGTTGAGCATGTCCGGGTCGTGGGTGCGCCGCAGACCGTCGCGGACCAGTTCGACCATCTCGTCACGTCCCCGAGCTGTCGCGCGGTACAGAACGCGCTCCGGCCCGGAGTTGCCCGGCTCGGCGTGTTCGGTGAGGAGGCCATCAGCCGCCGCCTTCTTCAGCGCGTGATAAATCGAGCCGGGCTTGATCTTGGCCCAACTCTCCGCACCCCAGCTCTGCAGTTCGGACCGCACCTGGTAGCCATGCGCGCCGCCGGAGAGGTGCACGATACCGAGTACCAGGAGCTTCGTCGCCGACATGCGCCCACCTCCGCTCAACCCTCTCGTCTCGATCGCGAGCTTTCCCATGGGTTCGATTCCTTCTCCCGTGTTGCGAACGGATTGGTAGAGACTAGTCCAGTTTGACTACTTGGCCAAAGTACACGAGGAAGAAACGTCTAGTCAAGGTTGATTAGGCGCGCATCTTGAGGTGATCGGGGACCGTTCGCCACGAACCTGGATCATCGGCCATGGTGTAGGCGCCCTCAGACAGTCACTTGCTCAGGCTCTTCGCCCACTCCAGTTCGGTGCGTGCCTGTCCCGCCCACAGTTCGGCCTGATCGCGGACGTGCTCGGGGGTGTCCCGATTGGGGTGCTCCCGCCACTTGGCCTGCTCTACGAGCTCCGCTTGCGCGCCCGCCAGGGTGGTGTCAACTCCCACCAACACTAGGGTGCCCTCCTGGTCCGGGTGGTGTCAGCACTGACCTACAAACGGTGCTGGTGGAGACCTCCAAAGCCACGCGGGGTTGATGACTTCAAATCGAACACGGGCTGCCGACGTAGGCCGGAGGGCGAATTGCACCTCGTTCTGGGCTGCGCGGCGCGGACAACTTCTAGGCTTAGGCCTGTGGAGGACCCCGGTAACGCGTCTGAGCAACTCCACCAGATGAGAGGACAGCTCTGGTTGGGCGGCCAAGCGGAGAACCGCCGCAAGATCATCAACGCGTCGACTCGCCTCGCTCGGCGCAAGCCAGGATCCGGATCAACTCGGTAGGCCGGGACCCGCTCGTCGGTGAGGCGCTTCATGGTCTCTTCCGCATCGCCGCTGTTTCCCGGCGACGGAGGCGGAGGCGATGCTGGAGCGCTGGTAGCGAGCTCGGCCGAGGAAGGCTTCGACGGCGGTCAAGATGATCAGGCGGACGCCGAGCCGGGCGACGTCCTCAATGACCTCGACCAGATCACGATCGGAGGAGTGATCTATTTACACCGCATCCGGGAAGCGGCCCCGCAATTATCGCTCGGACCCACTGATCAAGTCGTCAACTCCGTATCCCTCGACAAGGAGCAGTTGATCGAGCACATCGAGCAGAGCCGCCCGATCGCTGGATGTACGACTCTGCGCCAATCCTCGGATAATCAGCTCACCCACCTCTCGGGCATTGCCGGCGGCCGTTGTCCGAATGTCCCCAGCTTCCATGCTGAACACTTCGACGAATCGTTGAGCGCACAACAGGGCCAGGTCATCGACCCGATCCGGCGCTCGTTCGAGCGTAATGAGGAGCTGCGGCAGGGCATGGGCAAAGGCAGGCGACGCTACGAGCACCTTAATTACCCTTTCGAAGGGACGCAGTGCATGACCACGTAGCGCACCGGCGACCTTGGCGGCTTCCTTGGGCACCTCGTCGTCAACATCGTCAGCCAGAGCGGCCAGGGTCGTAATGGCAACCTCTGCGTTGGTGGTGTGGGGCACGAGATGCGCAGCCATACCAGCGGCGCCCTTGCGCGCCGAGGTATCCGCGCCAGCCAGGACAACCTCTAGGTAGTCACTGACACCCCACTCCATCGCCGCGAAGGCCGCCAACTGACCGCCAACTTCTCGGACCTTTCCGTCCGCCGAGGCGAGTACGCGCTCCACCACTGGTCGAACTGCCATCGGCTCCTCGTTCCCCAACAAGATGAGGACCCGAATAACCGACTCCGCGACGAACAAGACGTCATCCGTCTCAATGAGCCGCCAGAAGGCCTCGGTGGCGGCTGGCCGGGCATGCCTCATGGCGGCCCCAATGAGACGAGCGACGCATGTGCGGACTGGGATGGCGGGATCCTCAGCAAGTCGATCCAAGATCGGCGTAGCCAGGGCAGTCCGCGCTCCGTCCACGTCGTAGACCAAGAGATCGGCCAAAGCCTCCGTCAGGCTGCCGCGGGCCGTGTTGATGCCGGAGGTACGGATGTCCGCCACCTGACGACCCGATCGGTCAGCGCTCCAGACCCGCACGCCGTCGTCACTCGGATCGGTGGTCGCAATAAGGCGATCCCTGATCAGCTCCGCCATGCCGAGCGGCGCCGTCTTCACATACGATCGGAGCGCCCACCCCAGCCAGCGGTCGTTATCGCTGTGGCCAAACGAGGCGATGTGCCGAACGGCATCGAAGACTACCGCCTCGTCTTCAAGCGGCTTGGCGTCCCCGAGCCCCATGAGGATGGCGTCGCCGTAGGCCGGGTTCAGATCCGGCGTCAGCCGCAGCGCCAGCCGGGCGAAGCGGCCGGGATCCTGCTTCGTCTGCTCTCGTAGAACATGCGACATCTCGCGAGCCCCGCCCGTGAAGCTCCGCCAGTCCTCACGTTCCCGGGCATGCTTGGCCATCGCCTGCAGCCAGTTGTCGTCGCTCATAAGCGGTGCGGCTTTACTCGGGATCGGCGGGCCGATCAAGCCGCCGACGACACCTTTCGGTTCGGGTGGTTTCTCCATCTCGACAGCCCGACGGAGCTCACCCAGTCGGCGTCGGCCCGTCTGAGAGAGCCGCCTCTCCTCCAGTGCCGACAAGAGGTTAAAGGCGTACCACCCAGGTCGGCGCTGCTCCCACGAGAAACGTAGATCGCGGACAGCGGCTTCGAGACGACTGAATAGCTCGTCGCTAATATGCGGACTGATCGTCTCCATGACCTGGCGCGTCGTCCAGACAGCGTTAGAGGTATACCCACAGAGGAACCGGTGACGCCCCTCCAGTAGCAGTTCGGCAGCCCACTCGGCGTAGGCCGCGCGGCCGGCTATCAGCCCTTGATAGAGCAGCCATTGAGCGCTCTCATGCGGGTCGACGGCCAGTCGCTCAAGGGTAGGCCGCATCCCTGCCGGGTCTGTCTCTACCAAGCTGCGGATGGCCGCGGCCATGCCGTTGAAGATCACATCGTCAAGGTCCTCATCGGGCTCGGTTTCCGGATAGCGATGCGAGAAGTGGGCGTCCGGTCGCTGCCCTTCTCCGTCATGCTCATAGGCCGTGACTTCCATGACCTGCAGGAGGTATGGCAGCACGGCGTCGCAAAATTGGCGGGGCGCCCCTGTGACGACCTTTCGTACTAGCTGGGCACCTCGGTACTCAGAGCTTTTCAAGACGGCAACGTGGCCCCGCTCGTTTAGCTCCAAGCGGCCGTGACGGTCGATCAGGAAGGCGACGAGAACTTCCACGGCCCAGTGGGGGTGTTCCTCTGCCAGGTCGTCCACAGACAACCAGAAATCATGCTCCAAGCCGTCGTAATAGCCACACCTGATGGCGTCAAGGAAGAGTTCGAACAGAGGCCGACTAGCCCCCAGCTTCGCGAAGCGGACCACCCGGCGCAACCAGGCCGCGTACGCCGGTGTATCGCGGTGCTCCGTAAGTAGTTCAGCCAGCCGGTCCGGCGATGTCCCCGCCACGCCGGCCATCAAGTACAGGGCGCGATGCTGTTCATCCTCCCCCGAACGCATCAGGTTCGCTACGTGGCCGTCGGCATCGAGCCGAGCAAACCAGGCGGGCGTGCACAGCTGGCTCCACAGCCTCGCTTCGTACGCCGGGTGGGCAGCTGCGACGTCGAGCAGCATGTCAGCCTCGGGCGTCGTCGGGTCGGCAATCCCGCCTAGCACCGCCAGGGCCGCCGCCTTGATGTGGACGCGGATCTCGTGGCTCGTGAGGAGCCCACGGACCTCATCGATGAAGCGACCAGGGTCAGATTCCCGGAGGTAGGTCATAATCTGCCGGACCTGTGCGCGCCGGAAGAGCTCCTGCTCGCCGTGAGTCAGGAACTCGACGAGCGACTGTCTCTGGCTCACCCAGTGCCGGGCGAAGGCGTAGTCGAAGAACGCTTCATGGAAGAAGGCGACCTCGCGGCCGTCCCGCACCAGGACGTGCTCGGATGCCAGCACATCTGCGTCGTTGGCAAGGTCATCCCGATCGAGGACCGTCACCGGCACTGACAGGCGCTGGTATTGACTGATCGCCTCCGCCACGGCGAAGACGACTGAACCGAAACGCGTGTCAGCCCTTCGCGCCAGTACTTGGCGGCGCTTGCGATCCCAGTACGCGTCGAACAGATGGCCGATGGTCTGGAAGTCCAAGGCGCCCGGTTCACTGGCAACCGTCGCCAGCAGAACAAGGTGCAACGGCGACCGCAGAAGCATCCGTTGATGGGGCGTGAGAGCGGTGGCGTCCAACCCCATGTCGCTGACAGCCGCATCAACTTGATCATCCGACAGAGGGCCGCCAGTCACCGTCGCCGTGTTCGGACGTCCCGCTAGGCCGCGAATGCGCTCATCGTTGTCGACATCAAACTTACGACACGCCAGTATGACCTGCATGCCCTTGAAAGCCGACGCTTCCCGTATGAGATCAGCGATGACATCGAAATTGCGGGGCATGCGCCCAGAAGCGAGGCTGACAGCATCAAGCTGATCGATGACCAGCAGCGAAGACCGCTCGCCAGCAGCCGCGGCAAGAGCGGCAACAGGCGATACGTCTAGGCCGATTCGCGCCCCCAGCTCGACGGTTGATGCGAAGGGTTCCAGCCGGTCGAGCCGGACGACCAGGACAGGCAGCCCACGAGCGCGCACGCCCTCCACTACCTGCCACAGCACGCCCGTCTTCCCCCCGCCAGCGGCACCAACCAGGAAGACCAAGCCGTCGTTCGTTCCAGTCGCAAGACGCTCCAGCTCCGCCGCCTCGTACCGCACGATGACCGGCTGCAGCAACTCCGTCGCGACGGATGCGGACCAGCCAGCTGTAACGGCATTGACCCGCTCGATCAGGGCAGCGCTCCGGATGGCCGTCGCCCGCCTCAGGCCGTATCGCTGTAGCCGCTCGCTTATAGCGGACTCTGTCAGCTCGACGCCAAGGTCCTGGACCACCAGATCACCGAGGCCGACTGCCGCTAGTAAGCCGGAGGCGCCCTCTAGCAGAAGTCCGGCGAGCGCTGCATTAACCTGGACCACATCCCGCTCGTCGGGCCACTCGATCCAGGTGCCGCGCAGTACTGTCCAGGCCATCTCCGCCGAACCAAGTACTTGCGGCGACGACAGCTCGTCGAACGCATCCCGCAGAGACTTATTCGGCAACCAGTTCTCAATGAAGTCTTTGAGATCCTTGGACCGCCGGGCAAAGTCACACAGTTCGTGGGGCACCTGAGCCGGAATCGTCGAGGCGAAGTGATACTCCCGACCAGCTTCAACGTGGTGCCGAGCGTTCTTCCAGATGTCCAGCTTGTTCAGAGATGCTACTGACCAGTTGTTGACGGTGCCGTGCTGCCGCTTGAGCTGGTGAACCTCCACCGCGTCGGATCGACGATAGGTGAACTCAACGCCCTCGGCTAGATCACCTTTGTCCTCGACAGTGATCGAGTCACCGTGACCGGCGAGAACGTAGAGAACGTGGCGGACCGTCCAGGCACCCTCGTACCGATTTCCGAACTTGTCTGACTCACCGCCCGAGCGAGGGCTCACTCTTTCCCCCTGCTGTCGACCAAGAGCTGATTCGCATGGAACGTCGGCTGCCGCAAGATGATCACCGTCGCTCCTTCGCGCCCGAAGCAAGGCGTCGACTTGGAAGCGACGCTGCCCGGGAGGCAGTCGATCTGACGGCCGGCGATCGTGACGCTCGGAGTGACGTGGGGCAGCGCCTGGCACACACGTGTCCGAACGACGCATTCTCGGTGGAGGGCCTCCAGAGCCGACATAAATGCATCATGCCGGAAGACAAGTGCATGTGGATGATGAGTGGTGAGGTGCGAGGGGTGACATCCCTCCGGGGTGTAATTCCAGCCTGTTGATGCAAGCCCTGGACAACATCGGCGAACACCACGATGTCACCAACCGCCGTGATCTGCGCTCGTGGCGTTCAATCTCGGCCGCTGATGCGGGAGACCTATGTCAGGACCTGTCGATGTGGATCGATGTCTGCTCCCTGGTGCCGGACACCCTTGGTGGCAAATCGATGGCAAACGATCAAGAGGCCAGGCTCCCAATCTTGGGAACTGGCCTCTGAACTGGTACTTCGTGGTGGGGCTACCAGGACTTGAACCTGGGACCTCCTCCTATCAGGCAACCCGAACACGTGTACGGATCACGCCAAGTGGTCCGCAAGCTGCCTGCGACTGTCCATCGGCGTCCGCCAATGTCTGCGGTCAACCGCTGGGATTGTCACGCGGTTGGTCACTCACGGGCTCTAGGATAGAGGAGGCGCTTCGCGCGCCCTTCCAGGCCTTCCAGGCCGCGCTTCGTACGGAAAGCTCTGCGGCGCTGCGGCATCTGGCAGCTCAGAACGGAGGTTCGCCCGAAAAGTCAGAGACGGGCACAAGATTCGCATTCAGGGTGACTTGAGGTGCTCGTGCCCCCAGAATCGGGGGCGGCAATTCTTCGGTGTCGAACGCCGCACTCCATGCCTGCCTGAACAACTCCTTGTGGGTTGACGTATCCGGCTCGCCGTATCCCTCAAAATCGTTTCGGTAGTACTCCGCGTCGGGGTCGATGCCAGCCAGGGCACACAGAGGTGCGTAAACGGCGTAAGCCGTCTCCCATCGCTCAGGAATGATCTTGCCGTGGAGCGTACGCCGAACCGTCTCCTGGCTAGCTGTGCCGTCGAGCCCGAGTCGCTCCGCTGTGAAGACGATCTGCTTGAGCGGAGGCCGCCCGGCAGCCCGGTACATCTGGAAGAGAAGGACCAGAAGCTCGCGATGTGGACCTTCGGGCACCTGATCCTTGGATGGCATGGCAATCGCTCTAACCACGACAAGGCTCCTCGCCAACCGTTGACGCGTTAAGACCAGCAAAGCCTACCGTCGACAAGCTTTGACAACCTAAAACTCAATGAAGACGACGCAGAATCGGCCTACATCGCCCCAAAAAAGGCTTCGACAGAAAGGATCAACTGCTCCGGCGTGCCTCGAAGCTGATATCGGAGCAGGCGAAACCGGGGCCTCGCGGGCGAAGGGCGCGCCGCTCCATGCAGGGCACGACGGTCGCGCCCTGCATCCCCTTACGGAGGAGCGATGTATCTACTCACCGTCCGAGCCGCCGTCGTAGTCATGGCGGCGGCCTTCGTTGCGGTGCTCGCGTTCGCCCTGACGATGTCGGCCGGCACCGTCTGGCAGATGGCGCTTCTATACAGCGGCGGCGCGTTCGGCTTGGCTATCCCGTTCTTCAACAAGATCATTCCTCCCGCTACCAACGAAGCGGAGGACGCCGACTAGCGTTGATGTCCGGCGGACCCGGACGGTACATGCCCCGGGGCTGAAACACTGGGGGGCTCACCTGCGCCCCGCGCCCCAGAGTGTTTCAGCCCGTTTATCGCGCGAAGCGCGCATCAGGCTGCTACTCCGGCCTTGCCGGGGACAGTGGGGACAGCCTGTCTCCGACAAGGCCTCCGGAGGCTACAAACGTTTCCCCTGGTCAGGCCAGCATTGGGGACAGCGGGGACGCCAGGGACACATCTGCCTAAGCAATCACGATGTGCAGCACAGCGACCGCCGCAAGCCCTGCGCCTATGCCCGCCGCAAGGTTGCCCGTCAAGATGCCGACGGCCACCGAGATGCTGATGATGATCGCCCACCTGAGCGGGAGTCGATCCGGCTCCTTCGCCTTGGTCGGCTCGCTCGTGCCTTCACTTGGTTGTCCGACTACCCTGTCCATCTGGACGCGTCCTTTCTGCGGATTGGAACCCTGTAGGGGCGGGACGTGTAGGCGACCGGTTCTCTGTGGGGCAGGGGACCGGTCGCTCTTTGTTTGGTCCGAGCTCGCCCGGGGCCTCACGAGAAGATTCTTGCGTAGGTACTTCCGCAGACACTCCAGATAGTGGGCGTTCCTGTGGATAATCCTGGATTCACCCCAACACTCATCGCGTCGCGATATTTGTGCAGGTCGTAAGGGAGGGTGGGACCTAATCTCTTACTCAACCACCGCGCCGATGGTGGCCAGTCGGATGTTTCACGATGTTTCACGCATGTCGGGTTATCAAACCGTTACACTGCATCCACAGCTTCGCTCGGTTTATCCACATCTACTCCGCGAAGCATCCACAGGCTGCCCACAGGTCCATGCCAGATTCGCGACCCAGGACACCAAAGCTGCCCGATCGCGAAGCATTGCCACGATCGCGGTGTGTGTTTGGGACCTTCGGGAGGACCGGGAACGCAGCCGGGGCAGCAGAGGGCTTTCCCTTTGAGTGGGCGGCATACTTGCGGCTCGTGCGGCAGGACTTGAGCCACAAGGAGGCGTGCCGGATCGTCGGCATCAACTCCCGAACGGGACGACGATGGCGTAACGGACGCAACGCGACCGGTAATGAACGTGGGGCGCTGCCGATCGCAGCGGCGGAACACCCAGGCGTACTTGGCCGCTATTTGAACGAGACCGAGCGGATCCATATTGCCGACGGGTGCGGGAGAAGGCGTTGATCCGGGAGATCGCGCGTGCTCGGCCGCACGCGGCTCAGGCCCGAGCCGACGCGCGCCGGCCTTGCCCCAAGCCCAGCAAGATCGGGCAGAACCCCGCGTTATGGGCATACATTCAAGACCACCTGCATAAACGCTGAAGCCCGGAGCGGATCTGCCAGAGTCTGGGCAAGAACTTTCCCGAGCGGCCGGAGATGCATGTGTGCCACGAGACCATCTACCAGGCGCTCTAGGCCGCGGAGAGCTGCGTCGCGAGCTGACCCGTGCCTTGCGTACCGGGCGCAGCCGTACGTCGAGACCGCCGCCCACGGCCTGGAGGTCAACGGTGTGCTGCGCGAGGCCCTCGACCACGACCTGCGGTGGCGGGACCCGGCCGGCTACGAGTGGATGCACCTGCGGATTCGCCATTACGTCATGGACCGGCTCCTGCGCGACGCCCGCGAGTACGCTTCGTCGCCTGCCTGCAGAGCGGCGTCAGGAAGCGCCGGGATTTCGCCGCTCACCGAGTCGACGTGCTCATCGACGCGTTCCCTTGACGTGGTCGAGGCCGTCGCGAGCCTCGGAGGAACCCGATCCGGATAATCGTCCCTTCGCAGATAATCCGTTCCGGGACGACTTGGGTAAGCTGGCGGCATGACGGCAATGGCTCCCGCACGTACTGAAACCGACCTGTCCTTCCTGCTCGACCACACCGGCCACGTGCTGCGGACCCAGATGTCGGCGGCGCTCGCCGAGATCGGGCTGACGGCGCGCATGCACTGCGTGCTGGTCCACGCGCTGGAGGAGGAGCGCACCCAGATCCAGCTCGCCGAGCTGGGTGACATGGACAAGACCACGATGGTGGTCACCGTGGATGCGTTGGAGAAGGCCGGCTACGCCGAGCGCCGCCCGTCGAGCACCGACCGGCGGGCACGGATCATCGCGGTCACGGACGCGGGCGCGGCCATGGCCAAGCGCAGCCAGGAGATCGTGGACGGCGTGCACCGGGCGGCGCTCGGCGCGCTTCCCGACGACGAGCGCGAGATCCTGGTGCGCGCCCTGAACCGCCTGGTCAGCGGGCACCTCGCCGCCCCCGCCGAAGGACCCCAGCAGGCACGCCGGGCCCGGGAGCGCGCAAATTAGATCCAAAGAGGATCGTCTATTACGGAACTATCTGCTACGGTCTCTCTTGTCGGCCTGAGACAGGAGAGACCATGTCGTACGTGCTTAACTCGCGCTGGACCGCGCTGGGCGTGCTGTCCGCGACGGGACTGATGACGGTCCTGGACGGCAGCATCGTGACGGTGGCGATGCCCGCCATCCAGCAGGACCTGGGCTTCTCTGGCGCCGAGCTGAGCTGGATCGTCAACGCCTATCTGATCCCCTTCGGCGGGTTGTTGCTCCTGGCCGGGAGGTTGGGCGATCTGATCGGGCGCCGGACGATGTTCCTGGCCGGGAATGCGATCTTCACCGCCGCGTCCGTGCTGGCCGGCGCGGCCACCGGGTCCGGCATGCTGATCGCCGCCCGGTTCCTGCAGGGCGTGGGCAGCGCGCTGGCCTCGGCCGTGGTCCTGGGCATCCTGGTGACGCTGTTCACCGACGCCAGGGAACGGGGCAAGGCCATCGCGATCTTCAGCTTCACCGGGGCGGCCGGCGCGTCGATAGGCCAGGTCCTGGGCGGAGTGCTCACCGACGGCCTGAGCTGGCCGTGGATCTTCTTCATCAATGTGCCGATCGGCGTGATCACCATCGCGCTCGCCCTGCCGACGCTGCCCGCCGACCGCGGGATCGGCCTGGCCGCCGGCGCGGACATCGCCGGTGCCGTGCTGGTGACCGCCGGTCTGATGCTGGGCATCTACACCGTCGTCAAGGTCGAGGAGTACGGCTGGCTCGCCGCCCACACCCTCGGCCTGGGCGCGGTGTCGCTGGCCCTGCTCGCCGGCTTCGTGGCGCGGCAGGCCAGGGCCAAGGCCCCGCTCATGCCGCTGCGGATCCTGCGCTCGCGCAACGTGGTCGGCGCCAACCTCGCCCAGATGCTGGCCCTGTCGGGCATGTTCGCCTTCCAGGTCCTCGTCGCGCTCTACATGCAGCGGGTCCTGGGCTACGGGGCGCTGGACACCGGGCTGGCGATGCTCCCGGCCGCGGTGGGCATCGGCTCGATCTCGCTGTTCGTCTCGGCCCGGCTCAGCGCCCGCTTCGGCGCCCGTGCCGTCCTGATCATCGGCCTGGTGCTGCTCATCGCGGCGATGCTCCTGCTCACCCGGGTGACGGTGGACGCCGGTTACGTCACCCACCTGCTCCCGGCGATGGTGCTGATCTCGGGTGGCGGGCTGGTGCTCCCGGCGCTGGTCACGCTGGCCATGTCCGGCGCCCAGGAGAGCGACGCCGGGCTGTCCTCCGGCTTCTTCAACACCACCCAGCAGGTGGGGATGGCCATCGGCGTGGCGGTGCTGTCCACGATGGCCGCCTCGCGCACCGGTGAGCTCCTGGCCGCCGGAGCGGGCCAGGCCGCCGCGCTGACCGGGGGATACCGGCTGGCGTTCGGCATCTCCGCCGGGCTGCTGGTCGCGGCGCTCGCCGTGGCGCTCACCGTTCTGCGCCGTCCTGCCCCGGCCGCCGCCGGCCTGCCCGTGGCCGAAGAGGAGACGGCTGCTGCCTGAGACGGGTCCCCTTCGCCCGGCGTGCTACGGCGCGCCGGGCGTTCCCATTGAGGACGGCTCCGCACGCGTCCGTCCATTCGGCGCTCACCAGGCCCCAGGTCGCGGACCTCCGGTCGAGCAGCGCAGCCCTCGGCAAACCGGCGAGCGGCACGGCTCTCGCCTGCCGCAGGGGCCTGCCGGAGAGCCCGGGTGGGAGGCATGTCCGGATAGCGGTCGGCCACTGCCGACAAGCGCACGGCCGGAAGCGCGCCAACGGGGAGGACGCACTCCCTCGCCCTCAGCCACAGGGGGAGCCACAGTTCGTCGATGTCGTCCTGGCGGGCGCCGAAGACGAGGAGAAGGCCTTTCATGAGCTCCCACTGGGGGATGCCGATGCCCCCGGAAGATCCCCGACAGTGTGCCTGGCGATGCCGCGAGAGGAGCGAGCCCCACCTGAAGATCCTTGTACTTCGGCGCACCGGCCCGGATGTGCGCGCGTGCCAGCTCGCGCGCGAGATGCGCACGAGAATCACCCTCTGGCGTGTCCATGGCAGGAGGAGGCAGAGCGACCGTCCTGGACGGCGCGACCGCCACGGGGAGAGCCGGCACGCTCTTCTGCTCAGCCGCCGCGATACGCGCCGGTGCTTGGCGATCGACCGTCGGGACCGACTCGTCGTGCGTTCACGACTCATGATATGGCTCTGGCCGATCATCTCCATGATGACCTGAGTCGCGCTCTCGAACGAGATGGACACCTCCATCGCCACTGCGAAGGAGGCCGACGTGAACTCGCTCTCGACCCGCTTGCCTGAGGAGACGAACTCGCGGATCGGCGCCATCGTGGCCTCGGAAACCCTGAGCGGCTGCTTCATGCCCAGGGACTCCCTGCCGGCCTTGAGCGAGTCGACCAGGTGCTGAGCCTCCTTCAGGTTCTTCGGGAAGGCGGTGTGCTCAACCAGGAAGGTCGCGCAAAGATCGAGAGCACCGTGGTAGATGAGCCCGTAGATCGTCCTCATCTGCGGGCCCGGCAGCGGGATGGCGGCGATGCGCGAACCAGGACTCATTACGACTCATCGTCCCCGTTCAGGCCCTGGCGCGGGGCTTCGCGGGAGGGGGAGTCCGCCATGGCGGCCCTGAGCGCGAAGGCCACGATCCGGCCCACGAGCGACCGGGGAACCGCCGCGCCGACCACGCCCTGGTCGACGGAGACCATCACGATCGTACGGGTGACGTGGCCGGCGACGACACACGTCGTCGTCGCACCGGCCAAGGCCACCCACAGGTCATATCCCACGCGGGCTGGTCAAGTCCGGGTGCGTAGCACGGGCAAGCTGCGTATCGAGGTTCAACTCGATCTTGGTCGGCACCGTTCGAAGGTCTGCCTGCTGTCGATGTGGACTGATCTCTGTCACCTGATGACAGACGATCTTGGTGGCAAATTGATGGCAAACGATCAAGAGGCCAGATCCACGATCTTGGGATCTAGCCTCTGAGCTGGTGAAACTCTGTGGGGCTACCAGGACTTGAACCTGGGACCTCTTCCTTATCAGGGAAGCGCTCTAACCGTCTGAGCTATAGCCCCGCGCACACCGAACGTTATCGCATCCGCAGGACGGAGGCGAACCGGTTGTTCGGACGAGGAAAAGCTTACCGCCTCCAGCGTGCTGCTCGCGCCGTCCCCGCCCACGGGGCCGGCGCGAGCGCCACGACTACTCGGCCTCGCTGAAGGTCACCTCGACGCCTCCGACCAGGTCAGAGGCGATGTTGTAGATGACCGCCCCCAACGTGGACAGCGCGGTGATCAGTACGACGTTCACGGCACCGATCAGTGCCGTGTAGCCGAGGATGCGCACCGGCTCGAACCAGGAGGCGATGTTGATGGGGATGGAGCTCTGCCCCTGCTCTCCCTGGCCGAGCTGGTTGACCAGGTCGACCAGCGAGTCGAACACGCCCAGGGCCGACAGCACGCCGTACAGGACGGCCACCGCCACGAACAGCACCACGAAGCAGACCAGGGACACCACGAAGCTGAACTTCATGGCGGACCACGGCTCGACACGGCGCAGGACCAGGTGGGCCTTGCGGGGGAGCCGGGACCCCGAGGAGTTCGACGACTTCTTCTTGTTGGGCAGCTCGAGAGCGGGCGGGGCCTCGGTGGCGAGCGACGGACGGACGCGGACCGTGTCGTTGCCCTCCGGAGGCTGCGGGCCGGGGCCAGGACCGGAACCCGGACCGGGGCCAGGACCAGGACCAGGACCGCCGGGGCCGGGGGCGGACGGCGTGGGCATGGGTGACGGCGCGGGGGCCGTCGACCGCGACTCCTCCTTGGGCGGACCTGGCTTGCCCTGCGCGGGCGACGTGTCCTTGCCGTCGTCGACCGCGCCGAAGATCTCGGTTTCGTTGGGCTTCTTCGGCTGTTGTCCGTTACCCGAAGCCGCCTTAGTCCTGGCGGAGCCACCCTGGGCGCTCATGAACTACTCTCCTCCCCCGTCTTCCTCAGTTTCCACCGAAGTCTCCATCGACTCCGCGTTCCGGGCGAGGGCCACCACGCTGTCTCCTTCGGCGAGATTCATCAATCGCACTCCCATGGTCTGGCGGCCGGACTGCTTGATCTCACCGGCACTCGTCCGGATCACCCCGCCGGCGAACGTGATCGCGAAGACCTCGTCCTCTGGGTTGACCATGACGGCACCGACCAGCTTGCCACGGGAAGACACGATTTTCGCAGTAAGCACGCCCCTACCGCCACGTCCTTGAACTGGATACTGCCCCACTGGCGTCCGTTTTGCGTACCCACCCTCCGTGGCGATAAGCACATCTTGACCGTCGGCGAGTCGATTCATGGCGAGAAGTTCGTCACCGTCGAGGAACCTCATGCCGATCACACCGCTGGTCGCACGGCCCATGGGCCGCAGCGCCTCGTCGGAAGCGGTGAACCTGATCGACTGGGCGCCCCTGGAGACCAGCAGCAGGTCGTCCTGCTCGGAGACCAGGCGGGCTCCGATGACCTCGTCGTCATCCCGCAGGTTGATCGCGATCAGGCCACCGGTCCTGGGGGAGTCGTACTCGGACAGGCGGGTCTTCTTGACCAGCCCGCTGCGGGTGGCGAGCACGAGGTAGGGGGCGACGTCGTAGTCGCGTAGGTCGAGAACCTCCATAACTGTTTCGTCGGGCTGCATCGCCAAAAGGTTCGCGAGATGCATGCCACGCGCGTCACGTCCGGCGTCGGGCAGCTCGTACGCCTTGACCCGGTACACCCGGCCCTTGTTCGTGAAGAACAGCAACCAGTGATGCGTCGTGGTGACGAAGAAGTGGTCGACGATGTCGTCCTGGCGCAGCTGGGCGCCGCGCACGCCCTTGCCGCCGCGCTTCTGCGCCCGGTAGAGGTCGGTACGCGTGCGCTTGGCGTAGCCGCCCCGGGTGATCGTGACGACGATCTCGTCCTCGGCGATGAGGTCCTCGATCGACATGTCGCCGTCGTAGGCGATGATCTCGGTCTGCCGGTCGTCGCCGTAGCGGCCGACGATCTCGGCGAGCTCCTCGTTGACGATCTCCCGCTGACGGGCCTCGCTGGCCAGGATCGCGTTGTACTCGGCGATCTGCGTCATCAGGGAGTCGTACTCGTCCTGGATGGCCTGCCGCTCCAGGGCGGCCAGCTTGCGCAGCTGCATGTCGAGGATGGCCTGCGCCTGCACCTCGTCGATCTCCAGCAGCGCCATGAGGCCCTGCTGGGCGTGCGAGGCGGACTCCGAGGCCCGGATGAGGGCGATGACGTCGTCGAGCCGCTCAAGGGCCTTCAGGAGGCCGCGCAGGATGTGGGCGCGCTCCTCGGCCTTGCGCAGGAGGTAGCGCGTCCGGCGGACGATGACCTCGATCTGGTGCGCGACGTAGTGCCGGATGAACTGGTCGAGCCGCAGCGTGCGCGGCACCCCGTCGACCAGGGCCAGCATGTTGGCGCCGAAGGTGTCCTGGAGCTGGGTGTGCTTGTACAGGTTGTTCAGCACGACCTTGGCGACCGCGTCGCGCTTGAGCACGATCACCAGGCGCTGCCCGACCCGGGAAGAGCTCTCGTCACGTACGTCGGCGATGCCGGTCAGCTTGCCCTCGCGCACCAGCTCGGCGATCTTGAGGGCGAGGTTGTCGGGGTTGACCTGGTACGGCAGCTCCGTGACGACGAGCGCCTGCCGCCCCTTGTCCTCCTCGACCTCGACCACGGCCCGCATGGTGATCGAGCCGCGCCCGGTGCGGTAGGCGTCCTCGATGCCCCGCCGCCCGACGATCAGCGCCTTGGTGGGGAAGTCGGGCCCCTTGACCAGCCTGATCGACGCTTCGAGCAGCTCCTCGTCGCCGGCCTCGGGGTTCTCCAGGGCCCACTTGACCGCCGAGGCGACCTCGCGCAGGTTGTGCGGCGGGATGTTGGTGGCCATGCCGACGGCGATGCCGCCCGAGCCGTTGACCAGCAGCTGCGGGAAGCGCGCCGGCAGGACGTCGGGCTCCTGCGACTTGCCGTCGTAGTTGGGGCGGAAGTCGACGGTGTCCTTGTCGATGTCGCGCAGCATCTCCATGGCGATGGGCGCGAGCTTGCACTCGGTGTAGCGCATCGCCGCCGCCGGGTCGTTGCCCGGCGAGCCGAAGTTGCCCTGCCCGTCGACCAGCGGGTATCGCAGCGACCACGGCTGCGCCAGTCGTACCAGCGCGTCGTAGATCGAGGTGTCGCCGTGGGGATGGTAGGTGCCCATCACGTCACCGACGACGCGGGCACACTTGAAGTAGCCGCGGTCGGGACGGTAGCCACCGTCGTACATCGCGTAGAGCACTCGCCGGTGCACGGGCTTGAGACCGTCGCGGACGTCCGGCAGCGCCCTGGACACGATGACCGACATCGCGTAGTCCATGTAACTGCGCTGCATCTCGGACTGGATGTCCACAGGCTCGATGCGCTCAGCCGGGGGAGTGGTGTTCACGTCCGTCACAGGTGATGATCCCTTTTCTAACTAAACGTCGAGGAAGCGGACGTCGCGCGCGTTGCGGATGATGAAGTCGCGCCGGGCTTCCACGTCCTCGCCCATGAGCACGCTGAACAGGTCGTCGGCCTGCGCCGCGTCGTCGAGCGTGACCAGGCGCAGCAGCCGGGTCTCCGGGTTCATCGTGGTCTCCCAGAGCTGGCCCGCGTTCATCTCGCCGAGACCCTTGAAGCGCTGTACGTTGTCCCGCGGCCGCGGGTCGGCCTTGCCGTTGGCGATCCCTTCGGCGATGACCGCGTCGCGCTCGGTGTCGGAGTACGCGTAGGAGGCGTCCTCGCCCTTGCGGTCCCACTTGATCTTGTAGAGCGGCGGGCACGACAGGTAGACGTGTCCGGCCTCGATCAGCGGCCTCATGAACCGGAACAGCAGCGTCAGCAGCAGCGTGTTGATGTGCTGGCCGTCGACGTCGGCGTCGGCCATGAGGATGACCTTGTGGTAGCGCAGCTTGGCGATGTCGAACTCGTCGTGCACACCGGTGCCCAGGGCGGTGATCAGCGCCTGGACCTCGTTATTCTTGAGGACCTTGTCGATCCGCGCCTTCTCGACGTTGAGGATCTTGCCGCGGATGGGCAGGATCGCCTGGAAGCGCGAGTCGCGGCCGCCCTTGGCCGAGCCGCCGGCCGAGTCACCCTCGACGATGAACAGCTCGCACTTCTCCGGGTCGTTCCACTGGCAGTCGGCCAGCTTGCCCGGCAGGCCGCTGCCCGATTCGAGCAGCGACTTGCGCCTGGTCAGGTCGCGGGCCTGGCGGGCGGCCATGCGGGCGCGCGAGGCCTGCAGCGACTTGTTGATGATGTCCTTGGCCTCGCCGGGGTTGCGCTCGAACCAGTCGCGCAGGTGGTCGTTGCAGGCCTTCTGCACGAACGACTTGGCCTCGGTGTTGCCCAGCTTGGCCTTGGTCTGGCCCTCGAACTGCGGGTCGGCCAGCTTGACCGAGATGATCGCGGTCAGGCCCTCGCGGACGTCCTCGCCGGAGAGGTTGTCGTCCTTGCCCTCCTTGAGGAACTTCTGCTCGCGCGCGTAGCGGTTGACGATCGTCGTCAGCGCCGCGCGGAAGCCCTCCTCGTGGGTGCCGCCCTCCGCAGTGTTGATCATGTTGGCGAAGGTGTAGACCGACTCGGAGTAGGAGTTGTTCCACTGCATGGCGATCTCGACCGCGATGCCGTCACCCTCCTCCTCGAAGGAGACGATCGACGCGTGCGCCGGCTCCTTCTTGGCGTTGAGGTGCTGGACGAAGTCGGTCAGACCGCCCTCGTAGCAGTAGGTGACGGTGTGGACCTCGCCATTGATGTGGTCGGGGCGCTCGTCGGTGAGCGTGATCGTCAGGCCCTTGTTGAGGAAGGCCGTCTCCTGGAAGCGGCGCGAGAGCGTCTCGTAGTTCCAGGCGGTGGTCTCGAAGATGTCGGGGTCGGGCCAGAACGTGATCGTGGTGCCGGTCTCGTCGGTGCCCTCGCCCTTGGCCAGCGGCGCGAGAGGCTTGGACATCTCGTAGCGCTGGCGCCAGAAGTGGCCGTTCTGCTTGACCTCGACGTCCATGGCGGTGGACAGCGCGTTGACGACGGCCGAGCCGACGCCGTGGAGGCCGCCGGAGACCGCGTAGGACTGGCTGTCGAACTTGCCGCCCGCGTGGAGCGTGGTCAGCACGACCTCGACCGCCGAGCGGTTTTCCTTCGCCATGAAGCCTGTGGGGATGCCACGGCCGTTGTCGACCACGCGTACACCGTTGTCGGCCAAGAGCGTGATGTCGATCACGGAGGCGTAGCCGGCGAGGGCCTCGTCCACCGAGTTGTCCACAATCTCGTAGACGAGGTGGTGCAGGCCACGCTCACCGGTGGAGCCGATATACATACCCGGGCGCTTGCGAACCGCCTCAAGCCCCTCGAGTACGGTGATAGAGCTAGCGTCGTAGGACAACTGCGAAATCCTCCTGCCGCGGACACGCGGCGGGGGAGGCCATCGACCTGCGAAAGCTGCCCCTACCGTGCCCGTCACCGTCGTGAGTGCCCCGATGCGCGGTCACCCAAGGGAAGTCGGCTTATCGCCGGGGTGACACGCAAGCGGACGTGTCCGGAATCCGTCTTCAGTCTACCGGGTCCGGCGGCCGAAGGTGGCAAGGAACGCGCCTGTGATGGCTCCTAGCTCGTTTTGCCCCCTGGTAAGCATCCCCCCTTCGGAAAGGGGGCTTATCGCGTCTGTGGCTTTCTGATCGCCCCTGGGGCCCAACCGGAGCAGCAAAAGTGCCTGCTGCGGAAAACCGCTGATCGAGGCTATCCGTAGGTGTCGCCAGGGCCCCGGCTTCCGGTCACCCGCAACCCTCCGGACGGCCGGGGACCGTTCTGCGGGCCTCTGACCTTGACCTTTGTGACGGTGCCGTCGCCGAGCTCCTCGTTGAGCCGGCGGACGAGGGTGCGCGCGAGCAGCCGCACCTGCGTCGCCCAGGCCGTGGAGTCGGCCGCGATCAGCACCTCGCCGTCCTCGAACGACTCGGGCTTGGTGTGGGCGGCCAGGTCAGGACCCACGATGTCGATCCAGCGCCCGAACACCCCGCCGACCGCCGCCGAGCGCTCCCAGCCGCGGTCGGCCAGGAGGTCGGCAATGGCACGTCCGAAAAGCTGTGGATCGCCGCCCTCCCTGCGCGGCCCCGCCGCCTTGCGCCTGGGCTCGCGCCGGGGGAGCTGGCCGCGCTTGGCCGCGTCGGCCTTGGCCTGGGCGAGCTTCTCCCTGGCCATCGCGGCTCCCCTGGCCGCGGGGTTGTCGTCAGCGGACACGGGTCACGCTCCCTTCTGCGACGTCGAACCGGCCTCCCACCAGCTCCGCGGGCACGTCGTCCGGCACGGCGGCGGTGATGAGCACCTGCTCGGCCGGCGCGACGATCTCGGCCAGCCGCCGCCTGCGCTGGCTGTCGAGCTCGGCGAACACGTCGTCGAGGATCAGCACGGGATCGCCGCCGTCGGCCCGCAGCAGGTCGTACGCCGCCAGCCGCAGCGCCAGCGCGAACGACCAGGACTCGCCATGGCTGGCGTAGCCCCGGGCGGGCAGGTCGCCCAGGCCGAGGATCAGGTCGTCGCGGTGGGGTCCGACGAGCGTGACGCCGCGCTCGAGCTCCGCTGTGCGGACCTCCAATAGCCGCTCCCGCAGCCGTTCTTCAAGGGTTTTCCCCAAGTCTGTGGATAACGTCTGTGTATCGAAAGATCCCCGCTCACCGGCGGCTTCGTCCTCCGAGACACCCTCATCCGTATCCCCACCTGTGGACAACGTGCTGCGGTAGGCCAGCGTCGCGGGGTCGCTCCCAGGAGCGAGCGCGGAGTAGGCGCCGGCCACCAGCGGGCGCAGCGCCTCGACGAGCTCCAGCCGGGCCCGAAGGAGCTCCGCGCCGTGCCTGGCGAGGTGGGCGTCCCACACCTCCAGAGTGCTCAGCACGTCGCCCGCGCCGGCCGCGGTGAACCCGCTGTCGCTCTCGGCCCGTCGGGCGCTCCTGCTGCCCCTGCGGGCCTGCGCGGCCGTACGCAGGAGCGCGCCGCGCTGCTTGAGCACCCGGTCGTAGTCGGCCCGGACGCCGGCGAACCTGGGCGTCCTGGCCACCAGGAGGTCGTCGAGGAATCGGCGCCGCTCGGCCGGATCGCCCTTGGACAGCGAGAGGTCCTCGGGGGCGAACAGCACCGTACGCAGCAGGCCGACGACGTCGCGGGCCCTGGACACGGGGGAGCGGTTGAGCCTGGCGCGGTTGGCCCGCCCCGGGTTGAGCTCCAGCTCGACCAGCGCCCGGCGGTCATCCCTGTGGACGGCGCAGCGCACGATCGCCCGCGTGGCGCCCTTGCGCACCAGCGGCGCGTCGCTCGACACCCGGTGACTGGAGTGCGTCGCGACGTAGCCCAGGGCCTCGACCAGGTTGGTCTTGCCCTGGCCGTTGGGCCCCACGAACGCCGTGACGCCCGGCTCCAGGCCGAGCTCCACGGACGCGTACGACCTGAAATCGGTCAGCGAGAGGTGGGCGACATGCACCCCACGAGGTTAGTGCGCCTCGGGGATGCCTGTGGTCACCGACGCTCGGTCTCGCGCGGCGGGATCACATCGGCGCCGGGGGAGTCGGCCCCCTTTTCGGTGCTGCCCTCCGCGGAGGTGGTCGCGTGGCCGCCGAACTGGTTGCGCAGCGCCGCGACCACCTTCATCGCGGGCGAGTCGTCCTGCCGCGAGGCGAACCTGGCGTACAGCGAGGCGGTGATGACCGGCAGCGGCACCGCGTGGTCCACAGCCGCCTGCACCGTCCACCGGCCCTCCCCGGAGTCCTGTGCATAACCTCGGAGCTGCTCGAGGTGCTCGTCGTCGTCCAGCGCCCGGACCATCAGGTCGAGCAGCCAGGAGCGGATCACGGTGCCGGTGCGCCAGCTCTTGAACGAGCCCTTGACGTCCTTGACGACGTCGGAGGCCTCGAGCAGCTCCCAGCCCTCCGCGAACGCCTGCATCATGCCGTACTCGATGCCGTTGTGGACCATCTTCGCGAAGTGCCCGGCGCCGACCTCGCCCGCGTGCACGAAGCCGTCCTCGCCCTCGGGCTTGAGCGTCTCGAAGATCGGCATGAGCCGGTCGACGTTGGCCTGGTCGCCGCCGCACATGAGCGCGTAGCCGTTCTTGAGGCCCCAGACGCCGCCGCTCACGCCGCAGTCGACGAAGCCGATGCCCTTCTCGGCCAGCTCGGCGGCGTGCTTCTGGTCGTCCACATAGTGCGAGTTTCCGCCGTCGACGACGACGTCACCGGGGTCGAGCAGCTCGCCGAGATCGTCGATCGTCGCCTGGGTGGGCTTGCCGGCGGGGACCATGACCCAGATCGCCCGCGGCTTCTGCAGGCGTTCGACCAGCTCCTTGAGGCTGCCCACGTCGCTGATCGCGGGATCGCGGTCGTAGCCGACGACGTCGTGACCTCCGCGGCGCAGGCGTTCGGCCATGTTGCCGCCCATTTTGCCCAGTCCGACCATGCCGATCTGCATGTTGTCCTACCCCCTTGTCAGACTTCCATCATCCCCGATGACAGGATCAGCCTGACAGGCGGATGGGCATGATCAGGTAACGGTAGTCCGTAGCGGCTCCGTCATCCACAGGCTTGCCACCCGTGAGGATAGCGGGCTTCGTCGACGTGGTCATCTGAAGTCGCGCAACATCCGAGTCGATGGCCCCCAGTCCCTCGAGCAGGAACTGGTGGTTGAAGGCGATGTTCATCTCCTCGCCCTCGTAATCCACAGGCAGGGCCTCGACGGCCTGCGCCTCGTCGCCGCTGCCCGCCTCGAGCACGACCTCGCCGCTCTTGAACGCCAGCCGCACCGGGGTGTTGCGCTCGGCGACCAGGGCGACGCGCTTGACGGCCTCGACGAACGGCCCTGTGGACAAGTCCGCGCGGGCGGAGAACTCCGTGGGCAGCAGCGACCGGTACTTGGGGAACTCGGGGTCGAGCAGCCGGGTGGTGGTCCGCCGTCCGGCGCTGGAGAAGCCGATCATGCCTTCGCCGGTGCCTCCGGCGGAGCTGAGCGCGATCTCCACCTCCGCGCCGGTCGTGCCGAGCGCCTTGGCCGTGTCGGCGAGGGTCTTGCCCGGGATCATGGCGATGGCGGCGAAGTCGGGCTGGCCCGGCTGCCACTTCAGCTCGCGTACGGCGAGCCGGTAGCGGTCGGTCGCGGCGAGGGTCACCGTGTCGCCCTCGATCTCCATCCGCACGCCGGTGAGCATCGGCAGGGTGTCGTCCCGGCCGGCGGCGACGGCGACCTGGCCGACGGCGGAGGCGAACACGTCGCTGCCCACCCGGCCTGCGGCCGGCGGCATCGCCGGGAGGGACGGGTAGTCCTCCACAGGCATGGTCAGCAGTGTGAATCGAGCGCTGCCGCAGGTGACGACCGCCTTGGCGCCGTCCACCACGAAGTCCACAGGCTGTGCAGGAAGTGCGCGGGTGATCTCGGCGAGCAGCTTGCCCGAGACCAGCACGACGCCGGCCTCACCGGTCTGGAGTTCGAGCGTCACCTCGGCGGAGACCTCGTAGTCGAAGCCGGACAGCTTCAGCTGCTGTCCCTCGGTGACCTCCAGACGCATGCCTGCGAGCACGGGCACCGACGGGCGCGCCGGGAGGCTGCGTGCCGTCCATGCCACCGCCTCAGCGAGAACGTCTCGCTCGATTCGGAACATCACGGTGATCGGCCTCCTGGGTTCGTCGTTGATTCAAGTGTTCACTCTCCCGCACCTGAGTTCCGGGAGAACCCCTCTATGGGTCTTGAGTTTCTTTGTTAGAGAGATAAGAGGTCATCACACTAGGGGCTGTGGAAACTGTGGACAACCGGCGTTCTAGCTGCTCAGCAGCCCTGTTTTCATCCACTGGGGATGTGGGTGACGCCTGGGGAGAACTCGCGCGCCTGGGGATGACGAGTCTGTGCACACAGGCTGTCCCCAGATCTTGGTGCCTTCATCCACGGGTTATCCACGAGGTTTCCACAAGTTGTCCACGGGGTAAAAGGGACGCGGCTGGAGTCCCAGATCGCCTGTTCACAGGACGTCCACACGTTATCCACGAGTAGTCCCCAGGTTCTCCCCAGGGTGTCCCCAACCTTGTCCCCAGGCCCTGTGGGGGATTTTTTCGGGCATTGTGTGGCGAAGAGCCGGCGGGTTTCGGCGTTTCCGCAGATCCACAGTGTTTTCCACAGGCTGTGCATGAAGTTCAGGCTCCGCGAGATGTCCGCTTGATACGCAAAGTCAGCTCGTTGACCTGGTTGTACATCGACCGGCGCTCGGCGATGAGCGAGCGGATCTTCCGCTCGGCGTGCATGACCGTGGTGTGGTCGCGGCCGAACTGCTGGCCGATTTTGGGCAGCGACAGCTCGGTCAGCTCGCGGGCCAGATACATGGCGATCTGCCGGGCGTTGACGAGCGCCCGGCTGCGTGAGGTGCCGCACAGGTCGTCGATGCTGATGCCGAAGTAGTTGGCGGTCTCGGTCATGATCGCCGCGATGGTGATCTCGGTGTCGGACTCCGAGGTGATCAGATCCTTGAGCACCACCTCGGCGAGCTGCAGGTCCACACCCTGCCGGTTGAGGCTGGCGAACGCGGTGACCCTGATCAGGGCGCCCTCGAGCTCGCGGATGTTGGTGGAGATGCGGCTGGCGATGTACTCCAGCACCTCGGGCGGCGCGGCCAGGCCCTCCTGGATGGCCTTCTTCCTGAGGATCGCGATCCGGGTCTCCAGCTCCGGCGGCTGGACGTCGGTGATCAGGCCCCACTCGAACCGGTTGCGCAGCCGGTCCTCCAGCGTGGTCAGCTGCTTCGGCGCGCGGTCGCTGGAGATGACGATCTGCTTGTTGGCGTTGTGGAGGGTGTTGAAGGTGTGGAAGAACTCCTCCTGGGTCTGCTCCTTGCCCTCCAGGAACTGGATGTCGTCCACAAGCAGGATGTCGATCGCCCGGTAGCGTCCGCGAAAGCCGTCGGCCTTGTGGTCGCGGATGCTGTTGATGAAGTCGTTGGTGAACTCCTCGGAGCTCACGTACCTGACCCGCGCGCCGTCGTACAGGCTCTGTGCATAGTGCCCGATCGCGTGCAGCAGGTGCGTCTTCCCCAGCCCCGAGTCTCCGTAGATGAAGAGCGGGTTGTACGCCTTCGCGGGGGATTCGGCGACCGCCACGGCCGCCGCGTGGGCGAACCGGTTGCTGGCCCCGATGACGAATGTCTCGAATGTGTACTTCTGATTGAGCCTGGCCGGTTCGCTGGGCTTGTTGCTCTTCGCTTCCCACCGGTTCGGAGCCGGCTCCGGCTCCTTTTCCACAGGCGGTGTGTACGGCTGCGCCTGTTCAAAAGAGAAGCCCGGCTGTGGATATTCGGTGGATATCTGGGGCGGCTCAGGCTGTGGAGAATAGAACTGCGGAGGCTCCGAAGCCTGCTGGTGCTGCGATGGCGCGGGCTGTGCGTAGAGCGGCTGGCTCTCCACATTCTGGGGATAACTCTGAGTCACAGGCTGTTGATGAGGGTCGACCGACAGCTGCTCCGGCGCCGTGGTGTCGATCATCACGGCCACCCGCATGGTCCGGCCGAGCTCCTGTGACAGCGCGTGCGCCACGAGCGGGCGCAGCTTGTTGCCCTCGATGAGGTCCTTGATGAAGTCGTTGGGGACGCCGAGCACGATCGTGTCGTTCGCCAGCGCGATCGGGCGCACCATCCCAAGCCACGTACGCTGCTGGATCGGCACGTTCTCGTTGAGGAAGTTGCTCAGGGCCCTCGCCCATACCGTGCCGAGGTCGACACCGTTCATGGTGCGGCTCCCCCTCCTTCCTCTCGCGGCCCCCCGCGATCGTTTATCCACATGCGCGGCCGCCCGCGGTGATCGGCGGCCCGTTCGTCCACAACGTGGCGGCCGGGCGTCGTGCCCAGGCCCTCCACAGGAGATCCACAGGTTGTGCACAGCCCTTTAGCAGGTTCGAAAGGGCCGACAGTATCTATGTGCACAGCTGTGTTCAAGGCATTGTCCACAGCCTAGTGGCACCTGGGTGCACATACTGTGGACGCCGGGGCGGCGGTGGAAAAGTCGCCTGTGGAAAGGTGGATAACCCGTCCAGTTTGACCTGAGGGGTGCTTCCCCCGTAACGTACGACGGTCGGCTTGTCACGCGACGGCTATTTCGCGTGCCCTCGCTTCCCTGGCAGGCCATCCATGTGTGTACAGCGTCCTTGTGGCGCACCTTCAAGCCTGGAGCCCACCCGTGAGCAAGCGTACTTTCCAGCCGAACAACCGTCGCCGCGCGAAGACCCACGGCTTCCGGCTGCGGATGCGCACCCGGGCCGGTCGCGCCATCCTCGCTTCTCGCCGCCGCAAGGGCCGCGAGAAGCTGTCGGCCTGATCGTTCCGCGCGTATATGGCCCGTCGGTGCGTCATGCCGGCGGGCGTTAGGCGTATACGGTGCTGTCCCGTCACTCCCGCATGCGGCGCGGGGAAGAGTTCGAGGCGGCGGTCAGGCGCGGTAAGCGCGCTGGTCGTCCGACTCTCGTGGTGCATTTCGCCACTTCGGGGGAAGAGTCCCCTCGAGTGGGTTTCGTGGTGAGCAAGGCCGTAGGCGGCGCCGTGACCCGGAACAAGGTCAAGCGACGGCTCCGACACCTGATGCGGGACCGTCTCGACCGGCTGCCGCGAGGTAGCCTGCTGGTGGTACGCGCCAATCCACCGGCCGCGTCCGCGCGATTCGAGCTTCTGGCCGCCGAGCTCGACTCCGCACTGGAACGTTTGCTCAGGCGGCGCGAGTCCTCGACGGGTGGACAAAAATGACGGAGCAGCCGCAAGGGGTGACGCCGAGCCTCGCCGCTCGGGCGCTGATCATCCCGATCCGGTTCTACCGGGCGTTCATCAGCCCGATGCTGGGTCCACGCTGCCGTTTCTACCCGTCCTGCAGCGCGTATGGACTCGAGGCGATCGCCACGCACGGAGCGTTGCGCGGCATTTGGCTGACTGTCCGGCGCATCGGGCGGTGCCACCCATTCCATCCCGGAGGTATAGACCCGGTGCCCCCACGCCCGGTCCGGTCCCACGAAACGCAAGGGAGATAGCTCGGTGGAGCTGTCCTGGCTCAACTGGCTGTACACAGCCGTCGCCCAAGTCATTACCTGGATCCACCAGGCATACAGCACGGTGCTCGACCCGAACAGCGGCTTGACCTGGGCGCTCACCATCATCACGCTGACCATCTGCATGCGGATCCTGATCTTCCCGCTCTTCCTCAAGCAGATGCGCTCGTCGCGAAAGATGCAGGAGCTGGCGCCGAAGGTCCAGGAGCTCCGCAAGCGCTACAAGAACGACAAGCAGCGCATGAACCAGGAGGTCATGGCGCTGTACCAAGGTGCGGGCGCCAACCCCCTCGGCGGCTGTCTCCCTGTCGTGGCCCAGTTCCCGATCTTCATCTCGATGTTCACCGTGCTGCGGGCGATCGCGGCGGACCAGCCGAAGTTCGGGATGACGCAGGAGCTGGTCGACAGCGCCAAGCATGCCCTCATCCTGGGCGCCCCGCTTCCTGCCACGTTCTTCGAGGCCGCCCAGGTCAGCGAGAAGATCATCATCGGTTGCTTCGTCGCGATCAGCTCGCTCACCACCTTCCTCACCGTCCGGCAGAGCGTCACCCGCTCGATGGCCCAGATGCCGGACAACCCCATGGCGCAGCAGCAGAAGATCCTGATGTACATCTCGCCGCTGTTCGCCTTCTTCAGCCTGAACTTCCCCCTGGGCCTGATCCTCTACTGGGTCACCACCAACCTCTGGACCCTGGGCCAGCAGCACTGGTTCTACAGCCGGCACCCGATGCCGCAGTTCGACGCCAAGGGCAACGCGGTCCCCCTCGAGGCCAAGCCCGGCCTGTTCGCCAAGCTTCGCAAGACCACGCCCGAAGAGCAGGCGCCTCCGCCCCCGCCGGAGCCTAAGATCGTCAGGCAGCAGCCAAGCCGCCAGTCCCGCAGCAAGCGCACCGGCAGCAAGAAGTCTTGAACATGAAGGAGAGGCCGGCCATGACTGAGGCCGAGCAGGAGAAGGCTCCTGATCTCAACGCGCTGGAGCAGGAAGGCGAGATCGCTGCCGACTACGTCGAGGGCCTTCTCGACATCGCCGACATCGACGGCGACATCGACATGGACGTCGAAGGCGACCGCGCGATGGTCTCCGTCGTGGGGCTCAAGGGCAACGAGCTCGTCGGTCCCGGGGGAGAGGTCCTGGAGGCGCTCCAGGAGCTGACCCGCCTCGCCGTGCACCGGCAGACCGGTGAGCGCTCGCGCCTGATGCTCGACGTCGGGGGCTACCGCGAGCGGCGCAGGGCCGAGCTGACCAAGCTGGGCACCGAGGTCGCCAACGAGGTCAAGGACGCCGGCGAGCCCAAGTCGCTGCACGCGATGACCCCCTTCGAGCGCAAGATCGTGCACGACGCGGTGGCGGCCGCCGGGCTCCGCAGCGAGTCCGAGGGCGAAGAGCCACACCGCTACGTGGTGGTCCTGCCCGACTGAGGGGTGTTACGCCATCCGATCCGGCCGTCTGCCCGCACGTACGCGTGGTGGACGGCCGTTTCGCATTTATGCTCTTTTATCCCTGTACGTATGTCGTAGCGCGCATTTATGCGCGCATGCCCCTTGTTAACGCTCCCCATCCGGACCGGGTCACACGGACGGCGGCGTGCTGAAAGGTCGCCTTCAGACCGGCCCGCTAGTCTTCCACTGTGATCTCACCTTTAGCCTTGGGTAGAGACCACCCGGCTTCCCACCGAACAAGGGCCACCAGCCCCAGAAAGGGCCACCGACCAGTGAGCGATGAGCTTCCGGCGCCGCCGGACATAGCGCGGGACGTCTTCGCCGGGGAGGCTTGGGAACGCGCGAACGCGTTCGCTCAGCTGCTGGCGGGGCCCGGCGTGGTCCGCGGGCTGCTGGGTCCGCGTGAGGTGCCCAGGATCTGGGATCGCCATCTGCTCAACTGCGCAGTCGTGGCCGAGGCCGTGCCTCCGGACGTGCACCTGGTGGACATCGGCTCCGGCGCCGGGCTGCCCGGGCTCGTGCTGGCGATCGTGCGACAGGACATCACGGTCACGCTTCTGGAGCCGCTGCTTCGCCGTACCGTCTTCTTGGAGGAGTGCGTCGAGGCGCTCAAGCTCGACAACGTCGAGGTGCTGCGCGGCCGGGCGGAGGAGCTGGCGGGCAAGCGCGAGTTCGACGTCGTCAGCGCTCGTGCCGTGGCGCCGCTCGATCGCCTGCTGAAATGGGCCATGCCGCTGCTCCACGAGGGTGGCGAGCTGATCGCCATGAAGGGGGAGCGCGCCGCCGAGGAGCTCGCCGAGGCGGAGCCCCAATTGCGGGCCATCGGGGCACGAACGGCCGAGCTTGTGACCGTCGGGCACGGTAAGGTCGAGCCGCCTGCAACACTGGTTCGGGTGGTAGCGGGTCGCACGCCGGAGCGAGCCAGGCGTCGACGAAGGAGGTGACGGTCGTGCCAGTCGCGTCAAGCGGTCTTGGTTGGCCGGACAGCCGTCCGTCCGAGAGTCCAAGCGGGGTTGGCTGGCCCGAAATGGGCGTGTCGCGACAGTCAACTCCTGGCACCGGCACACCACTGGTTGAAAGGATGGACATCGTGACCCAGACCCCCCTGAATCCCGGTGATTCGCCGTTGGTACGAGAGGCGCTCAGCTCAGTGGTTTCACGTGAAACATCCGCAACCCCGACGGCCGCTCAGACTCCCGACGGCGGGGACGGCACGTGGCCGCGTCCATCCAAGACCAGGGTGATCGCGGTGGCCAACCAGAAGGGCGGAGTGGGCAAGACCACCACATCGGTGAACATCGCCGCCGCCCTCTCCATGCATGGGCAGCGCGTCCTCGTGGTGGACCTCGACCCTCAGGGCAACGCCTCCACAGCCTTGGCCACCGAGCACCGCGGCGACGTGCCGGACGTTTATCAGGTCCTCGTCGACGACCTCCCGATGGCGGACATCGTCAAGCAGGTCCCCGACATGCCGAACCTCTACTGCGCCCCGGCCACCATCGACCTGGCCGGCGCGGAGATCGAATTGGTCTCGCTGGTGGCCCGTGAGGCCCGCCTGCGGCGCGCGCTGGCGGCGTACGACGCGATCGACCTCGACTACATCGTGATCGACTGCCCGCCCTCCCTGGGCCTGCTGACGGTGAACGCGTTGGTGGCGGCAGAAGAGGTCATGATCCCGATCCAGTGCGAGTACTACGCCCTGGAGGGCCTCGGACAGCTCCTCAGGAACGTCGACCTGATCCGCGCACACCTCAATCCGACGCTGAAGCTCTCGACCATCGTCCTGACGATGTACGACGGGCGGACCCGGCTCGCCTCTCAGGTGGCGGACGAGGTCCGGTCGCATTTCGGCGACACGGTGCTCAACACGGTCATCCCCCGCAGCGTCCGCCTGTCGGAGGCGCCCAGCTATGGGCAGTCGGTGATGACGTACGACCCGGGCTCCAGCGGCGCGATGGCCTACATGGACGCCGCCCGCGAGATCGCCCACCGCGCCGCCGTCGCCTGACCCCACCCCAGCACCACAACTCCCGCGCCCCGCCCACCAGGTCGGCCGCCAAGCCCTCACTCACCCACGCCCACACCCGGGCCCTCTCCACACCCACCTTCCCGCCACAGCACCCACAACCCCGCCGTACGCAGCCACCCCGCCCACCGCGGCCTCGGCTTCCCTGCCCGCAACCCAACCCACCGGCCCTCGCCCTACCTCCTCCTGCCTCGACACGAGCAGCTGCGAGCCAGGGCCCACGAGCATGCCTCCCCACCGATCACACGACTGCCGTAGAGGCACGAGCCCCAGGCACACCGAGACGCAGCACGCGCAAACGACAAGCCGCCGCCATAGGGGCCAGCGCGAGCCAGCATCACGACGTCCCGGCGGCACAACCAGACAGGGGACACCGACCCCCTGAGTGCGAGCGGCACAGCGAGACGGCGATGCGACGGGCGGTAAAGGCGAGCCTGCCGGGACAAAAGGTGGCGAATGCTGGGTGACTGCAGGGAGGGTTGACGAGAGCCTGCAGAGCGGCCCGGAATGGAGCACCACGATCGAGACGTCCGGGCCGACAGGGCCGCTGGACAGCCGGACGAGCCGGACAGCCGGGTAGGCACGACGCCAAGCAGTCGGGCAGCCGAGCGGTCGGCCCAACAGGGCAGCCGGGCAACAGGATGGGCACAACGCGCAGGGCTGCCAGGCAACCTAGTCAGCCACGCCAGCCGCTCCGGCCGAGCCGGTAGGGCCGATGGCGCCGTTAGAGCCGACAGGACGGCCAGGGCCGACAGGGCCGACAGGGCCGACAGGGCCGACAGGGCCGACAGGGCCGACAGGGCCGACAGGGCCGACAGGGCCGACAGGGCCGACAGGGCAGCCAAGCAAGCCGGACCAGCGGGGGCAAAGCAGCCAGGTAAGCGCGGCAGCAGAGCAATCAGGTAAGCCCCGCAGCAGGGTAGCCGGACGGGCAGGGCGAAGGGACCGACGCGCCAGCAAGATCGTGAGACGCCGGCCACCGCGGCTCGCGACCGGGGGCACAGTCGCCGCCGTTGCGGGTCGGACGCGTCGGCAGGATCGTGAGGCGTCGGTACCGTGGCACGCGAGTGAGGCTCAGCGAGTGCCGTTGCGGGCTGGCTAGGCAGAGTGACATTCGAACGTCTTACAACGGCATCCCCGCCTTGCCACATGGGCGTCTCGCGGCTCCGCCTTCCCAGCAGGCTCGGGCTGCCAACCACCAACGCAGGGTCGCCTCGGGAACCACCGAGGGCGTGATCACGCGGTGGCGTCTCACTCGCCAGCACCGCCTCGGCGTCATAGCGCGCCGTGCGGTGGCTAAAGGTGCCCCCGAGCAACGCGACTGTCAAGCCGCGGCGTCTAAGCGCAGCGTCGGCTGGACGAAGGCTCCCCAGGCACCGCTGGCGTCGAGCGTGACGTCTAAGCGCACTGTCCGATGGGCGTAAGCACCCGCGATCCCGCCGTTCTGCGGCCGACTCGGCATCCCGGGTTATGGCGATGGGGGATGCTGAAGAACCCTCACGCCGAGCGGAACTGTCCCCTGGGCCGACGCCGCGCTGCGCCAAGGCGGTGAAGCGTGCGACGGCGAGGCAGCGGGAGGGGGAGTGGCGAGGTGGTGGGACAGGAAGGCGGGACGGCGAGGCGGCACGGCGGCGAAGCGGTGGGGCAGCGGGATGTCGGGGTGGCGAAGCGGCGCGGCAGCCAAGCTGTCGGACGGTGAGGCGGCGGGACGGTGAGGCGGCGGGACGGTGAGGCGGCGGGACGGTGAGGCGGCGGGACGGTGAGGCGGCGGGACGGTGAGGCGGTGAAGCGGTGGGACAGCGGGACGGCAGGACGGCGGGGTGGCGCGGCAGCGAGGTAGTGGAACAGGGAGTCGGGACGGTGCGGCGGCGAAGCGGTGGGGTGGCAAAGCGTGGGGTGGCGAGGCGGCGCGGCAGCGAGAGGCGGTGGGACGGGGGAGTGATGAGGCGGGGAGGCGAGATGGTGCGATCGCAGGGATGCGGAGCAGTGAGATGGAGGAAAGGTGGTGAGGGCGTCGGGAGGGCACTGCGGGGAAGTGCGTTCAGGCGCGGCATCGGGCCCTTGACCGCGGCGGCGGGTCGTGTGGTGGTGGCGATTGTCTCGAGCGTGAGATGGGCTCAAGTCAGTCGTTCGGTTGGTTTGTGATCGTGTCGGTGTAAATAGAACCGGGTGGTGTGTGGCGAGGGGGCGCCCCGTTGCGCGCACGACGGTAACCTCTCCTGGAGTGACCGGAATCGGCCGGGTGGATGAGGAGACGCAGTGAGTCAGCAGCGGCGGGGATTGGGCAAGGGGCTGGGGGCGCTCATCCCGACCGGTCCCATCGTTGACGGAACGGGAACGGTGTCGGCCCCGTCGAACGGTTCAACGGCGGAGACAGGCCTGAGGCCGATCGCTGGCGCGTACTTCAAGGAGGTCGCGCTCGACGCAATAGTCCCCAACCCGCGCCAGCCGCGTGAGATCTTCGACGGGGAACGCCTCGAGGAGTTGGCGGCATCCATCCGCGAGGTCGGTCTGCTGCAGCCGATCGTGGTCAGATCGGTCGGTGGTGGCCAGTACGAGCTGATCATGGGGGAGCGGCGCTGGCGGGCGTGTCAGCAGGTCGGCTTGGACCCGGTCCCGGCGATCGTCCGCAACACTCAGGACGATGATCTCCTTCGGGACGCCCTCATCGAGAACCTTCAGCGTGAGCAGCTGAACGCCCTTGAAGAGGCCGCGGCCTATCAGCAACTCCTCGATGACTTCCAGGCGACGCACGATCAGTTGGCGCAGAAGGTCGGCCGTTCCCGCTCCCACATCACCAACACCCTCCGACTCCTGAACCTCCCGCCCGAGGTTCAGCAGAAGGTGGCCGCAGGGGTTATCAGCGCCGGTCACGCTCGAGCCCTCCTCGGCCTCGGCAGCGCTGACGAGCAGATCGAACTGGCCAAGCGAATCGTGGCAGAGCTCCTCTCGGTCCGGGCGGTTGAGGAGATCGTCGCGATGGGCAGCGCCAAGGCCGCCACGAAGCCCGCGCGTGAGCGCCAGGCGCCCAAGCCCACCGCTCCCGGTCTTACTCACCTCGCCGATCGCCTCTCGGACCACTTCGAGACCAAGGTGAAGGTGGATCTGGGCCGCCGCAAGGGACGCATCGTCGTTGAGTTCGCCACGATCGACGACCTTGAGCGGATCATCGGCACGATGGCGCCGGAAGCTGTCCGCGCGATGCGGGAGTCCGAAGACTGACGCTGTTTCACGTGAAACCGTCATTGCCGGCCGATCGGCTCCTGCCCACTGGCATCCTCGCGTACGGGCGCTGCGGCGGTGACGGCTGGCGAACCGTTGAGGCACCCGGTTTGGATTGCTGTTTCACGTGAGACCGCCGCGGACGGTTCGCCGGGGCCGCTGTTTCACGTGAAACAGCCGCTGCCTACCGACCGACCTCCCAGCCCCTAGCGGTCTCGCGATGGACGTCACGGCGGTGCCGGCGGACGAGCGGTTGACGTGCTCGGTCCGGATTCGCTGTTTCACGTGAAACCGTCATTGCCGGCCGATCGCTTCTGGCCGCTGGCATCCTCGTGTACGGGCGCTGCGGCGGTGACGGCCGACGAACGGTTGAGGGCGCTCGGTTCGGATTGCTATCTCACGTGAGACCGCCGCGGACGGGTCGCCGGGGCCGCTGTTTCACGTGAAACCAACGCCAAGTCCCGCTTCGGGTGGCCGATGTTTCACGTGAAACGAGGTGCTTGGGTTGGTCGAGGGCTCGGATTGGCAGATCGTCCTACGGGCAGCGGCTCTTCGGGGTGGGCGGTTCCTGGGGGAGCGTTTCACGTGAAACATGGAGCCGTGGCGCGCTGCTGAGAGGGGCGATGTGTTTCACGTGAAACGGCGGGCGGGCGTGGGCGCGAGGCTATGCGGCGGCGGCCTTGTGGAGGTCGTCGAGGAAGTCGTCCACGTTCTCCGGCGTCGTGTCGAAGGCGGTCATCCAGCGGACGATGCCAGCGCGCTCGTCCCAGTAGTGGAACAGATAGCGTCCTCTGAGGGTTTCCGCGACGGCGGGTGGGAGGACGGCGAAGACGGCGTTGGACTGGACCGGGTGCGCCAAGGAAACGCCGGGCACATCGGCCAGACCGTCCGCCAGGCGGGCCGCCATCTTGTTGGCGTGAGAAGCGTTCTCGCGCCATAGATCGTCCGTCAGAAGCGCCGAAAGCTGAGCTGAGATGAAGCGCATCTTCGAGGCGAGTTGCAGCGACTGGCGGCGGAGGAACGGGACAGCGGGCGCGAGCGAGGAGTCGAGGACGACGACCGCCTCGGCCGCCAGAGCGCCGTTCTTGGTGCCGCCGAAGCTGAAGACGTCCACCCCGGCGTCTGTCGTGATGGCCTTCAGATCACAGTCGAGGAAGGCGGCGGCGTTCGCGAGTCTGGCGCCGTCCATGTGGAGCCGTAGACCCGACTCGTGTGCCGCCTCCGCCACGGCGGCGATCTCGGCGGGGGAGTAACAGGTGCCGAGCTCTGTGACTTGGGAGATGGAGACCACCGTGGGTTGAGACTCGTGGGGGTTGCCGATCCCGCCCAGGCGGGACTTGATGTCCTCCGGGCGGAGCTTGCCGTCCTTGGTGGGGATCGTCATCAGCTTGACACCGAGCAGGCGTTCCGAGGCTCCTGCTTCATGCGTGGCGATGTGGGCGCTGTCGGCGCAGAGGATCGCGTCGTAGCGGCCGAGCATGAGGGCCAGCCCGACCATGTTGGCGCCCGCGCCGTTGAGCACCGCGAAGCCCTCGGCGCCCGCGCCGAACACTTCCTTGGCCCTTTCCTCGAACGCTGAGGTCCAGTTGTCGTCGCCGTAGGCGGGCGCGTCTCCGTGGTTGGCTGAGGCGATGGCTTCGAGGATGGTCGGGTGAACGCCGGCGTGGTTGTCGCTGGCGAAGCTCTTGGGGTACATCGAATCGATCGGCACACGGTAAGGCTACTTATCTGCCCTCAGCCCGGTGCCCGGGCATCCGTCGATCGATCCCGTCCCACGAGGCTGTGGATCCGGTGGGGGCCACTCTTCCGCGCGTTCTATGGATGGGCTGGATGAACGGGAGGCGTACGGCCGAGATGCAGCCGGCGCTGGCAAGCACGCGTGTGCTCTTCCTCTGCATGGTGGCTGGCGTCCGTGGTGGGCTCAACGTGGGAAGGCGAGGATGGCGGCGGAGAAGCGCTAGGTCTCCCCGCCGATGGGGGCCAGGGCCTCGCCCGTGAAGAGGCGGCCAGGGAGGCGGGGTTGCCCTGGCCAAGCGTGCGTGTCGCTCCACTCCAGCAAGCGTTGCGCCGCTGCGGCCCCTGCCGGGAGGGAACTCGCTCTGAGTCGTGTGCTGTCTCAAGGACTCAGCCACTCCGCCGGAAGCGGTCCCGTACCGACCGGGCTCTGGGATGCCCACCGTTGGGTCGGCGATGGTGCCGGTCGTTCGTCATCCGGGGTGGTGGTGTCGGTGATCGCTCGCCTCTGGGTTGGCGGTGCTGTCGGATGTCGGTCTTTGCGTCGGCGGTGGTGTTGACCGTTCGTGTCGGGGGTGGTGGTGTCGGTGGTCGCTCGCCTCTGGGTTGGCGGTGCTGTCGGACGTCGGTCTTTGCGTCCGCTGTGGTGCTGACCGTTCGCCTCGGTGGTGGTTGCCCTGCAGCCGGACGTCTATCTGTGTGTCGGCTGTGGTGCCGAGTGTTCGCTGCGGGATGCTCGCGGTGGCGGTTGCCCTCGCTCGGGTTGGCCGTCGTGCTGGATGTCCGTCTGTGTGCCGGCTGTGGTGTTGACCGTTCGCTCTGGGGCGGCGTGCGTCGGGTGGTTGGCCGTGCAGCGGGCGTTCGTCGCCGAGTCGGTCGTGGTGCCGGTCGATCGCTCTTGGGGTGGTCGTGCTGGCGGTTGCTCGGCCTCGGGTTGGCTGGCCGTTGGGTGCTTGCTTCCGGGCCGGTCTTCGACGTCGGTTTTCGGGAGGGGTGTGCTGGCGGGTGCACGGACTCGAGCTGATTTTTGAGTTGGCCGCGCTCGGGTGAATGGGAGCGGGTTGCCTGTGAGGTGCAGTCACGGGTGGGAGGGCGCGCCTGGGAGTTCGGAGCAGGCGCGCGCTGACTAGGCGGCTGTAGAGGAGGCGGCAGGGAGTGGTGGTCAGGTGTGGGCGCGGGTGGCGGCGTTTTGGAGGAGGGTGCGGCAGAGGTCGCCCAAGTCCTGGCCGGCGGCTTCGGCGGCCATCGGGAGGAGTGAGGTCTCCGTCATTCCCGGGGCCACGTTGACTTCCAGGAAGTGCGGGATGCCGTCGGCGTCGACGATCAGGTCCGTACGGGAGATGTCGCGAAGGCCGAGAGCCGTGTGGGCGGTCACCGCTGTCTCGGCGCACGCCGCGGCCGCCTGGGCGGAGAGACGGGCGGGGGCGAAGAACTCGGTGTGTCCGGCCGTGTAGCGCGCCGCGTAGTCGTAGACGCCCTCGTCCGGGACGATCTCCACGGCCGGCAGAGCCTCCGGGCCGTTGCCGAGGTCCACGACGGAGACCGCCACCTCCACGCCATCCACGTACTGCTCGATCAGCGCCGTGTCGCCATACGCGAAGCAGCCGACCATGGCGGCGGGGAGTTCTTCTGCCGTGCGGACGATCGAGGCGCCCAGCGCCGAGCCGCCCCGGGCGGGCTTGACGAAGAGGGGCAGGCCGAGGCGCTCGATGATGCGCCCCAGCACCACCGTGGCGCCGAGGTCGTGGAACGTCTCCTTCGGCAGCGTGACGGACTGCGGCGTCCGCAGGCCGACCGAGCGTACGACGGCCTTGGCCGTGGGCTTGTCGAAGGCCACTCGGCACGCGTCCGGGTCGGCGCCCACGTACGGGACGTTGAGAAGCTCGAGGACGGAACGGATCGCGCCGTCCTCGCCCGCGCCACCATGGAGGGTCACGAAGACCGCGTCCGGCGGGTCCGCGAGGATGGAGGGCACGAGGGACGCGTCGGTGTCGCGGGCCTCCACGTCGACGCCCGCCGCACGCAGCACCTCGCTGACTCGGCGACCGGAGCGCAGGGACACCTCTCGCTCATAGGAGAGACCTCCGGCCAGCACGAGCACGTGGCCCAGATCGCTCATCACATCTCCTCCGCTGATCGCACGCGCCGCTGTCCAACCGTACCGCCAAGCCGCAGTGAACTGGGCGGTGGCAGGGCTTGGGGAAGGACAGCGCTCAGGGGGCCTGCTTATGGGGGCGGCAGGGCGATGGTGGTGCCTGGAAGGGGCAGGCGGCGATGGTGTGAGCGCCTGGAAGGGGCGGGGCCGAGGGTGCGCCAGGGTGGTGGTGGGTGGACTTCGGGATGGCGTGCGTGGGGGAGGGCGGGAGACGGTGGTCAGGAAGGGAACGGTGCTCAGGCTGCGGCGGTGCCCGTGAGGGTGCGAGGCCACGGTGGTGGCTGTTCACGAGCGGGCGTGAGGTGCGCTGGTGGCTGTTCACGAGCGGGCGTGAGGTGCGCTGGTGGTGGTGCGTGAGCGGGATGAGGTGCGCTGGTGGTGGTGCGCGAGCGGTATGAGGCGCGTAGGTGGCGGTGCGCGAGCGGGCGTGAGGCCGGGCGGGTGGCGGTTCTCAGGCGGGTGTGAGATCGGGCAAGGGGTGGCTGGCCCGGGGGATTAGGTGGAGCAGGGGTGGCCAGGTTTGAAGAGGGGTGGGTGGAGCGGGGGCCTGGCTGGTCCTGAAGAGGGTGATCAGTGCAGGGGGTGCCGAGTCCGGAGGACCGGGCTTGGTGGGGCCGGCGGAGCGGTGAGGCGGCGCCGGCCCCCTTGGAGACGGTGGTCAGGCCAGGTCGGGGCCAGGGGTGTCGACGCCCTGGTGGTCGCGGGCCGAGCTGGTGCCGAACGTGTCCCTCAGCTGCATCTCCTGGTCGATCACGCCGGCCAGCCGCCGCACTCCCTCCCGGATCCGGTCCGGCTCGGGGAAGCAGTACGAGAGCCGCATGTGCCGCGCCCCGCTCCCGTCCGAGAAGAACCCGGTCCCCGGTACGAACGCCACCCGCTCGGCCACTGCCCGCGGCAGGATGGCCTTCGAGTCGAGCCCTTCGGGAAGGGTCGCCCACACGAAGAAGCCGCCCGCGGGTCGCGTCCAGGTGACCTCGGGCGGCATCAGGGATTCGAGCGCGTCCAGGAGCGCGTCGCGGCGCTCTCGGTAGAGCTCCCTGAACGTTTTGATCTGCTCCCGCCAGGGCTGCGCGGCGAGGTACTGGCCCACGGCGAGCTGGGTGAACGAGGAGTGCGACAGCACGGCCGACTCCATGGCCAGCACGAGTTTGTCGCGGATGGCGTGCGGGGCCAGCGCCCAGCCGACGCGGAAGCCGGGAGCGAGCGTCTTGGAGAACGACCCCAGGTAGACCACGCCGTCCGGGTTGTCGGCGCGCAGGGCGCGCATGGGCTCCCCGTCGAAGCCGAGCAGTCCGTACGGATTGTCCTCGATGATCAGCACCCCGGCCCGCTGGCAGATGTCGAGCACCTGCTGACGCCGGGCGATGTTCAGGGTGACGCCGCCCGGGTTGTGGAAGGTCGGGATCGTGTAGAGGAACTTGATGGGAGCCCCGGCCGTCTCCAGCGCGTAGATGGTCTGGGCGAGGGATTCGGGCACGATGCCCTGATCATCCATGGCGATATGAACGACCTTGGCCTGATAGGCGGCGAATGTACCCAGCGCCCCCACATACGAGGGCCCCTCGGCGAGCACCACGTCGCCCGGGTCGATGAAGATCCGGGTGATCAGGTCGAGGGCCTGCTGCGAACCGACGGTGACGACCACGTCGTCCGCCCCGGCGTTGATCCCCTCCAGCCGCATGACCTCGCAGATCTGCTCGCGCAGGTGCGGGTCACCCTGGCCGGAACCGTACTGGAGCGCGACGGGGCCGCGCTTGGTGACGAGGTCGGAGACCAGCTCGCCGACCATGTCGAGGGGAAGAGCCGTGACGTACGGCATGCCGCCCGCGAGCGAGACCACCTCGGGCCTCGACGCGACGGCGAAAAGAGCTCGGATCTCGGAGGCGACCATCCCGGTAGCTCGCGCGGCGTACCGATCGACGTAAGCGTCGATGCGCGACCCTTGGGTCGCGGGTGCCTGACCGTGATCCAGCTCTCCTGTCACGGCCCACCTCCTAGGTGTCATATCGGACTGAAATACCAGATTACGCTAACCGGACATGTCGCCCGTGACGGGCTCGACCGTCGTGGTGTCCGCTGGCGGTATCTTCACTGGGCTACGATGCCACCTGTGGACGCGGTTTTCGCGCGCTTTTCCGGGTCAACGACAGGGGGCCGTAGTTGTCGCGTCGGCTGGTCAACATAACCCTGGACAATCTTGAAGATCTGCCCCATCGCTGCAGGCGGTGCGTGTTCTGGGAGCTTGACCCCATGAGCGGGGAGCGGGCGGTTCGGTCGGGGGATCCTGGGCTGGAGAAGGAGGCGTGGCTCTCCGGCACGCTGCTCGAGTGGGGCAGTTGCGGGAAAATCGCCTATGTCGACGGGGTGCCTGCCGGGTTCGTGCTCTACAGCCCGCCGCTCTACAGCCCCCGGTCCGTGGCCTTCCCCACCTCGCCGGTCAGCGCCGACGCCGTGCTGCTGATGACCGCGCACATCATTCCGGAGTTCTCGGGTGGCGGGCTGGGTCGGATGCTGATCCAGGGCGTGGCCAAAGACCTGACCAGGCGTGGCGTGAAAGCCATTGAAGCTTTTGGCGACCTCAAGTGGGAAGAGCCTAGTTGCGTAGTTCCGGCGGAATACTTCCTTTCTGTTGGTTTTAAGACGGTTCGTCCGCATTTGCGTTTTCCGCGGCTCCGGCTGGAGCTCAAGACCGCCGTCTCGTGGCGTGAGGACGTCGAGGTGGCTTTGGAGCGACTCCTGGGCTCCATGAGCCCGGAACGGGCGCTACGTCCCGTCTGACGACCGCACAGGGCCGTACAAGCGGGGCCGTACAAGCGGGGCCGTACAAGCGGGGCCGTACAAGCGGGGCCGTACAAGCGGGGCCGTACAAGCGGGGCCGTACAAGCGGGGCCGTACAAG
>NZ_JBEXMW010000003.1:93507-405498 GCF_040610775.1 Nonomuraea sp. NPDC003709
AAGCGGGGCCGTACAGGACCGGGAGAACGCGAAAGCCCCCCGCCAGAGGCGGGGGGCCGGGCGCGCGCCGCGGGAGGGCGGGCTAGATGATGCCGTCGAGCTCGCGCAGCAGCATGGCCTTCGGCTTGGCGCCGATGATCTGCTTCACGACCTCGCCGTTCTGGTAGACGTTCATCGTGGGGATCTGGAGCACACCGTACTGGCGCGGAACGTCGGGGTTCTCGTCAATGTTGAGCTTGACGATCTCCAGCTTGTCGCCGTGCTCCTTGGCGATCTCCTCCAGGATGGGGGCGACCTGACGGCACGGCCCGCACCACTCGGCCCAGAAATCGACCAGCACGGCCTTGTCGCTCTTGAGGACGTCAGCTTCGAAAGAGGCGTCGGTGACAGCCTTCACGGTGCGCTCCTTACTCACTTCTCGTTGTTCGCCAGCCAGCGCTCGGAGTCGAGCGAGGCCGAGCAGCCGGTGCCGGCAGCGGTGATGGCCTGACGGTAGGTGTGGTCGACAACGTCTCCCGCGGCGAACACACCGTCGATGTTGGTCTCCGTGGACGGCGAGGCCACCTTGATGTAGCCGTCCTCGTCGAGGTCGATCTGCCCCTTGACCAGATCGGTGCGCGGATCGTGCCCGATCGCGATGAACAACGCGTCGGTGGCCAGCTCGCATTCCTCGCCGGTCTTGACGTTACGCAGCCGCACGGCCTCGACGCGGCTGTCGCCGAGCACGTCGACGACCTCGGAGTCCCAGACGAAACTGATCTTGTCGTTCGCGAGCGCGCGCTCCTGCATGATCTTGCTGGCGCGCAGCTCGCCGCGGCGGTGCACCACCGTCACCATGCGGCCGAACCTGGTGAGGAACGTGGCCTCCTCCATCGCCGTGTCGCCGCCGCCGACGACCACGATGTCCTTGTTGCGGAAGAAGAAGCCGTCACACGTCGCACACCAGGACACGCCATGCCCGGACAGGCGCTTCTCGTTCTCCAGACCGAGCTCGCGGTAGCCGGAGCCCATCGTCAGGATGACCGACTTGGCGTAGTAGGTGTCGGTGTGGGTCTTGACGACCTTGGGGTTCGCCTCCAGGTCCACCTCGACCACGTCGTCGGTGACCAGCTCGGCGCCGAACCGCTCGGCCTGCTTGCGCAGGTTGTCCATGAGGTCGGGGCCCATGATGCCGTCAGGGAAACCCGGGAAGTTCTCCACATCGGTGGTGTTCATGAGGGCGCCGCCGGCTGTCACGGAGCCCTCGAAGACCAGCGGCTTGAGCTCGGCGCGCGCGGAGTAGACGGCCGCGGTGTAGCCAGCTGGGCCGGATCCAATAATGATCACGTTACGAACGTCGCTCAACGCTCCCACGCCTTCCTCGTCTGCTGTTGCACCGGCGTCAACAGATCCTAGGCCGCCCTGATTCCCTGCCCTACACACAACGCTCGCACAAAGCGAAAGAGCCCGCCGAGGCGGGCTCTGACGTGTATGTCCTTTACCAGCGGCCCAGTGTGGGCTTACGCAGGTTCTTGCAGTTGAACGGGTCGACGATGTCGATGCGCAGTCTCTGGCTGGCCTTGTCCTTCCACGAGGCCACGACGAGGGCCTCCTGGCCGTTGTACTGGCCCTGGTCGACCTGGTACGCAGGCAGCCTGGAGCGGCTCGAGACCCGCTTCACGCACTTGTCGACCTTGCCGTCGTCGTCGGAGCCGCCCTGCACCATGCGCTGGAAGCCGAACATGCCTTCGAGCGGCTGGCGCAGGTCCTGGTCGCTGTAGTTGTGTCCGCTGTCGGTCAACCCGTAGGACCTGGCCATCGTGGGGACCTTGGCCGGGGTCGAGGGGACAACGGAGGTCTCGGTCACGCCGCCGGCCATCACGTCGACGCCGCTGCTTCCGCCGCCGCCGCTCGCGAGCAGGCCGGTGGAGGCCACCGCCGTGCCCACCACGGCGACCGCCGCCGCGGCCGCGATCGCGGGCATCGCCCATCGGCGTCTGCGAGAGGGCCTGGCCGGGACGATCGTGCCGTCGTCGGAGACGACGCCCAGCCGCACCGGCTCGGGAGCCGCCTCAGCGGCCACCTCGACCGGTCGTTCCCACGGGGCGTCCCGCATGAGCTCGTCCCAGTCGGGCGCCTCAACAAGGCCGACACCTCCCCGCCGGAACTCCGCCTCGGCGGCCAAAGCCTTGTCGATGCGCAGTGCGACGCCCATCGGCATGGCCGGTGTGGGGGTCGCCGCGAGCACCTCGCGAACCGCCGCCAGGTCTGCCAGTAGCTCCCCGCATGGGTCACAGACCGCGAGATGCTCGCGGACCCGGCGCGCCGTGTCGACGTCTAGGAGACCCTCGGCCAGCTCGGCCAGGATGTCCAGATCGTAGTGCGTATCACCCGTCACGAAGTTCTGCTCCCTTCGCGGATGAGACGCGATTGAGGTCCGATCGGTTCCGCAGATGGGAAAGAATTGGGGCAAGTTTCGCGCGCCCTCGAGCGCACCGGCTCTTGACCGTTCCGCTCGGCACTTGGAGCACCTGAGCTGCGTCTTCGACCGAATAACCCATCATGTCGACGAGGACGAGAGCCGCCCGCTGGTCGCTGGGCAGGAGTTTCAATGCGGCCGAAACCTCCATGGAGACTTCGCGTTCGACGGTCTGGTCGGGCAGGGGGGTCTCGCGCTCAGCGGCCTCGATCAGCTCGTCGTCGGCGACGGGCCTGACCGATTTACGGCGCATCCTGTCGAGGCAGGCGTTGACCACGATCCGGTGGAGCCAGGTCGTGACGGCTGCCTCGCCGCGAAACGTGGCGGCCTTGCGATATGCGGAGACGAAGGCATCCTGCACGGCGTCGGCGGCCTCGTCGGGGTCACCGAGCGTACGCAGGGCGACCGCCCACATGCGGTCGCGGTGCCGTTTGACGATTTCGCTGAAGGCGTGAGGGTCCCCGTTGATGTGCGCGGTCAGCAGCTCGGCGTCTGTGATCGCCGGCCGCTCCGCTGCTGAGGGTGTCTCGGGTGGGGAGTTCACAAGAGAGATTCCTGGTTATGCCGATCCGGGAGAGTGCACCACTACTTCATAGATGGTGCCATGAAACTCGCCGCCATCCATCGGAACCCGGGTAAACCAGATCAAAACGTACTGTCCAGTTGCCGGTTGATCAGGGGTAAGAGTGGTTTTACCTGCGGCGTTCTTCGCGGTCGCCACCGTCTTCAGTGCGGACAGATCGGGCGAGTCGCCCACCTTGAGCTCGACGGACGCGCCCGAAGCATCGGACAGCGTAGCGACCACGTCGCTGATCTGCATGGACTTGCCCATGTCGAGCAGCAGGCCGACGCCCTTCTTGAGATTGCCCAGGTCGGCGCTGGTGTAGCGCTCCGTCTTCCACAGCGTGCCGGGCTTGCCGTCGATGGCCAGGTCGGCCATCTCGGGCTTCTCGTTGTTGTCGCCGAGCGGGTCGAAGCCCTGGGCCTTCTTCGGCTTGACGGTCTGGGCCTCGGCCGAGGCGGACGTGGAGGTGCTGGGGCTGGAGCCCGATGCCTCGGGCTTGGTCGGGCTGCCCAGACTGCGGCCGATCGTCCAGGCGCCGACGCCGACGGCCGCGATGACGAGCAGCACGACCAGCGTCATCAGCACGCGGTTGAGCGTGCTGCCGCCGCCCGGGGGACGGCGCGGCGGCGGGGGCGGGCTCTGCGGGACGGTGAGCTGCTGCCGGTGGACGAGGTCCAGGCCCTCGGTGTGGGAGGCGGAGGCCACCGCGGGGGTCGAGGGGTAGGCGATCGGGATCGGCATGGGCCTGGCCACGCCGGACAGCGCCTCGGCCACGTCGGACGGGCTGGCCAGCGCGCCCGTGCCCCTGCGGGACTCGGGCAGGCACGCGCGCACGGTCACCGTGTCGAGGTAGCTCGGCACACCGGCGGTGACCTGCCGCGGCGTGCAGAAGTGGCCGTCGGTCATGGGAGCCGCGGGCAGGCCGCCCTCTTCCTCGTCGCCCGGCCAGTGACCGGTCAGCCCGGCGTACAGCAGCCGGCCCAGCCCTTCGGCGTCGTCGAGCGCCGGCTGGTCGGTGGTGAGCCCGTACAGGGTCGCGTCGACGGCCACGCCGAGCACCTTGACCGTGTTGCCCGTCGTCCACACCAGGTGGGAGGGGCGCAGGCACAGGTGGTAGAGCTGGGCCTCGTGGGCGTGCGCGAGCGCCTCGGCGGCCTCGGCCACCAGCCCCGCCGCGCGCTCGGGCTCCAGCGGGCCGGAGGCGAGCAGGTCGGTCAGCGACTCGCCGGTGACCCACTCGCTGACGACGTAGGCGGCCTTGTCGTCCTCCGCGGCGTCGAACACCTGCGTCAGGCGCGGGTCGGTCAGCCTGCTCGCGGCGCGGGCGGCCGTGACCACCTCGTGGACGCGGGGGAAGTCGGGCGCGAAGGTGTGGACGGCCACGGGACGCGCGAGGATCTCATCGATTGCTTTCCAGAGCGTGGCTCCATCGGACTCGCTGACGCGGTCCTCGAGCCGGAAGCGCTCGGCCAGACGGGTGCCGGGTTCGACGGCCGACGTGCTCACAGGTTCACTCCGCTTGGCCGATCGGGCGTGTTCATGACTCGACTCACCTGCGTGGTGGTGTCCCACGAAGGCACGCTATGCCGGGTGGATCCGCCCACGCCCCTCCTGCTTCCATTCGCGCGTGTCGGGCTCCATGTTAGTGCCGAGTGGATTCGGCCCGCGTTCTTTACCGGCCTACCCGCCCAGCGACCATCCCAACGATGGAATTGACCTCGGGGATGCGCATTCTGTGCGCGACGCCTAGATAGAGCAGCAACCCGAGGCCCCCGCCGACCGCGAGAACGATCAGCGAATTGACGAACCCTAGCCCGGCGAACACCCCCGTGACTACCCAAACCGCCGCGAGCGCCACCACAGCGGTGGGCAGAGCCGCCAGATACATCCTGGTCAACGCCATGCCGATGGTCCAGCCACCCAGCCCTCTGACACGGCGGCTGGCCAGCAACCACGCCCCGACCGCGCCCAGCGCGTACGCGATGGCGTACGCGAGCGCCAGCCCCATCACCAGGTACCGGGCCGGCAGCAACGCGTTGAACACCAGCATGAGCGCCGCGTTGGCCGCCGTGGTGGCCGCGCCGATGAACACCGGCGTACGGGTGTCGCCGAAGCTGTAGAAGACCCGCAGCAACAGCTGGAACAGCGCGAACGGCACCAGCGCGAGCCCGTAGACCTGCAGCACGTTGCCGATGTAGACGGCGTCCGCGACGCTGTTGGCGCCGTGGCCGTAGATGGGCACGGTGATCGCCGGCCCGAGCACCATGAGCAGCAGCGACACCGGCACCATCAGCGAGCAGATCAGCCGCACGCTCGACCCGAACTCGCTCCGCACGTCGTGGAAGCGCCCCTCGCCGACGGCCCGGCTCATCCTGGGCAGCATCGCGGTGATCACCGAGACGCCGATGACGCCGTACGGGAGCTGGAAGAGCTGGAACGCCAGCGTGTACGGGCTGATGCCGTGCCCCTCGACCACGTCGCCGGCCGCGCTGGCCAGGTTGGTGGTCAGCATGAAGCCGAGCTGGGTGACGATCACGTAGCCGATCGTCCAGACGCCTGCCCTGGCCATCTCGCCCAGCCGCGCGTTGCGCACGTCGAAGCGGGGCACGAAGACGAACCCGACCCGCTTGAGCGCCACGATCAGGATGACCGCCTGGGCCACGATGCCGGCCGTGGTGCCCAGCCCGAGCAGCGCCATGTCGCCGGTGCTGATCTGCTCGATGTTGTCGCGCTCGCCGCCGACCATGGCGTACGCCAGGAACACGCAGATGACGACCAGGTTGTTGACCACCGGCGCCCACATGGGCGCGCCGTAACGGTCGCGGGTGTTGAGGATGGCGCCCGCCACCGCGCCCACGCCGAAGAAGGCGAGCTGCGGCAGGATGAAGCGGGCCAGCGTGACCGCGACCTCGAACTTGGGGCTGCCCGGCGCCCAGTCGGTGTAGAGGTCGATCAGCAGCGGCGCGCCGAACACCGCCACCACCGCGACCACGATCAGCGCCACCGCGGAGAGCGTCAGCAGCCGCTGCTCGTACGCCCGGCCGCCGTCGGCGTCGTGCTGCTGGGCCCGGACGATCATCGGCACCACGACGCTGCTCAGCACGCCGAGCAGCAGCAGGTCGAGGATGCTGTACGGGATCGCGTACGCCGCGTTGTAGGAGTCGCCCAGCGCCCTCGTGCCGATGGCGTAGGCCAGCACCATGGTCCGCACGAACCCCGTGACCCTGGACACCATCGTGCCCGCGGCCATGATGGCGCTGGCCCGAAGCATGCGACTCATACGATCTTATTCTCCCGGGTCTTGGCCGCGTGCGCGAGCTTCCGCTCCGACCTGCGCCGCAGCACTCGCATCACCACGGCGGCGAGCATCACGGTCAGGGCGGCGCCCACGATCACCGAGGCGATCCCGGTGTAGCCGGTGATGCGGATGGTCAGCCGCTGCGGCTTGCCGTACGGCTGGTTGTCGGAGGTCTTGAGCTGCACGGTCACCGTCGCGTCGCCGCTCGTGCCGGCCGCGGCGTTCATCGGCACCTGGACCGTGCCGCTCTGCCGCGGGCCGATCTTCATCGGCCCGCGCTGGTCGAAGTTGACCTGCAACAGCTCAGGGTTGTTGGACGTGACGTCGATGTAGAGGGCGATCTGCACGCCCAGCTCGTTCTTGACGCTGATCGGGACCGCGCCGTTGCTGCCCGCCAGCGTGCGCGTCCAGCTGGGGCCCGCTCCGGTGATCTGGATCCTGTCGGTCTGGTCCGTCACCGCCTCGCGGACCACCTTGGTCACCGCGCGGCCCGCGCGGGTGCTGTTGCGCCAGGCCGAGGAGGTCAGCCGGAGGACCGCCGCGTCGAAGCTCGACGGCGTCTTCGTTTCCGTGATCAGGGAAGTGAGCTGCGCATTCGACGCGATGCCCTTGATCGGGTCGAGGTACTTCGCGGTCAGCTCTTCCTTGCGGTCCTGGTCGCTGTAGGTCAGCCCGGCGCGCGGGACCGACAGCTTGGTCGGCTTGATCGACTCCAGCGGGGTCAGCCGCAGCCACGGCAGATTGTCCGCGGTCTTCATCAGCGCGTTGACGAGCGTGGGGTTGGGGTCCCACCGGCGCGACGGGGCGATGACGAGGGACCTGGGCGAGGTCTGGCCGGCCTCCGCGGCGATCATGGCGGTCTCGGCGATGAACCGCTGCGTGCTGAGCAGCACGGACGTGGGCGCCGCGGGCTCGAACAGCTTGCTCAGCTCGGCGTCCGCGACCAGCGCGGTGACGGGCCCGTTCACCGAGTCGAGCGTGGAGGCGGCGTCGGGCGAGAACGGCACGGGCGGCTGCGGCGGCAGGTTGGTGGAGTTGAGCAGGACCGTGTCGACCCGTTCCTTGCCGGCCGGGAGGCTGACCGAGAGCAGGTCGAGCGCGTCGGCGTCGAGCACGCCCGCGGGCGGCCAGTTGACGTTGGTCTTGACCTCGCGCTGGAGCAGCGTGGCGGCCTTCTGCCTGCCCAGCTCGATCGCCCGGCCGGTCTGCGTGTCCAGCCCCTGGTGCGCGAGCGCGGCCACGTCGGGATCGGCGTACGGGACCGCGACCACGGGAGAGTCGGCCAGCGCGGTGCGCATGGTCGTCAGCCAGCTCGCGGCCTCGGGGTTGGCGGGCTTCTCCTGCGTCTCGTCCTTGACCTTGACCAGGTACTTGTTCTTCATCGCGTCAAGGTCGTCGAGCAGCGAGGGCTCCATGAACCAGGTGACGGCCTCGGGCGCGGCCTGCGCGATGCGCGCCAGGTCGGCCAGGCGGCCCTTGCCGTTGATCGACTGGCTCAGCTTGTCGTTCACGAACAGCGGCGTGCGGGTCTTCGGGTCGACGTCGGTCCCGCGGTGCGGCTGGTCGATGACGGGCAGGGCGATGGCCAGCTTGTTGCGCGGCAGCTTCGGCACCGTGGGCGGCGCGTAGGTCAGGTACGTGCGCTGCGTCATGACCTGCAGGCCGTTCTGGACCACCTCCACGGCCACCGGGTAGACCCCGAACGAGCCGTAGCCGAGCTGCACGGGCGTCGCGGTGAACTCCCATCGCGCCTGGGCGCCGGCGGCCAGCGCCGGGATGTCCATGAACGAGCTCAGCGAGGCGCGGAACGGCAGCGTCGCGGGATTCTGGTCGGTCTGGTAGGCGGCCATGGTGACGCGATCGGGGAGCTTCTGCGGCGTATAGCGCAGGCGGACGCGCAGGCCGCTCTGCGGCGCGCCGCTGTCGTTGCGGAGCGTGCCGGTGAACTTGATCACATCGGTCTGCGCGGTCGGCACCTGAGGCGAGATCGACGAGATCGACACGGCCAGGGTCTGCCTGCTCGCCTTCACGGACGTGGTGGCAGCCGCGCCGGGCGCGGTCGCCACCACGGTGAGGGCGAGCAGCGCGGCGAGCAGCGTGGCCTTACGGATCACGCGAATGCCCGAGCTGGAGGACGACGACACACGCCCGCAATGGTACGGGCTCAGTGCCGCCGCGCGACCGCCTCACGTGTTCCTTTCGCCCTGAGGTCGACCATCTTGCCTGGCAGGAGTGCGATCAGGTCGAGTGCGCGCAGGGTCAGGGCGGTATGCCGTTCGCCGGTTGCGGTGTAGACCGGCCCGTCGTCGGCCAGGAAGTCGGCCGGCAGCCGGTCGTCGATGAACTTGGGCAGCGGCTCGGGCAGGAGCAGCGGGCACACCAGCCCGCTCGCGTAGTCGGTGGCCGCGTTGACCACGTGGACCGGAGCCGGTCGAACCCGGCGCACGCCCAGCACTCCGCCGACGGCTCCCACCGGTGGCGGCGCCGACACGAGGGTGGTGACCGCGATGACGACCTCGCGGCCGACCCTCGTGGCGACCTCGAGCACTGTGACCATCAGGCACCTGCTCGGTGCAGCGGAGACCGCCTCAGGCAGATCTTCCGCGCATGTCATGGGACGCGGAAGGCGTACGATCTCATGATGGACCTGGTGGGCGAGGAGCCAGCGGTGGATCGCGAGGGCGTCCTTCATATAGTCCTCCTTGCCTCGTTCCCTGGCCCCCGACGGTCCTTGGACCGACGGTAACCCGGACCCGGTGTGGCTCGGGGGATATGTTCCGGAATGCTCCCAGAAGGACCTACCCGCTTGTCCGACTCAACTCTGACTGACAGCCAACGGCGGGCCATGACGGACCTGTTCCGCAAGATCGCCCCGGTGGCCGACGAGCTCGGCCGCCTGTTCGCCGCTCAGGGCCACGAGCTGGCCCTCGTCGGCGGTCCCGTACGCGATCTGCTGCTCGGCCGCATCGGCAACGACCTCGACCTGACCACCGACGCCCGCCCCGAGCGGGTCCTGGAGCTCGTCAGGGACTGGGCCGACTCCGTGTGGACCATCGGCATCGACTTCGGCACGGTGGGCCTGCGCAAGGGCGGCTGGCTGATCGAGATCACGACGTACCGGAACGAGTCGTACGACCCGAAGTCGCGCAAGCCCGAGGTCATGTACGGCGAGACGCTCGACGAGGACCTCGAACGGCGCGACTTCGCGGTCAACGCGATGGCGGTGCGGCTGCCGGGCCACGAGTTCGTCGACCCGTACGGCGGGCTCGACGACCTGAAGGCCAAGGTGCTGCGCACGCCGGGCACCCCCGAGCGGTCCTTCGGCGACGACCCGCTGCGCATGCTGCGGGCCGCCAGGTTCGCCTCGCAGCTCGGGTTCGGGGTGGACGAGGGCGCCGTGGCGGCGATGACCGAGATGGCCGGGCGCATCGAGATCGTCTCGGCCGAGCGCATCCGCGAGGAGCTCGACAAGCTCGTCTGCGGCGCCAACCCGCGCGAGGGCCTGCGGCTGCTGGTCGAGACCGGGCTGGCCGCGCACGTGCTGCCCGAGCTGCCAAAGCTGCGGCTGGAGATCGACGAGCACCACCGGCACAAGGACGTCTACGAGCACACGCTGACCGTGCTCGACCAGGCCATCGCGCAGGAGGAGGACGGCAAGCCCGACCGGATCCTGCGCTGGGCGGCGCTCCTGCATGACATCGGCAAGCCGAAGACGCGCCGCCACGAGACGGGCGGGCGGGTGTCGTTCCACCACCACGAGGTGGTCGGCGCGCAGATGACCAAGAAGCGCATGACGGAGCTGAAGTTCCCCAAGGACGTGGTGTCGGACGTGGCGCGGCTGGTCGAGCTGCACCTGCGCTTCCACGGCTACGGCACCGGGGAGTGGACCGACAGCGCCGTACGCCGCTACGTGCGCGACGCCGGCCACTTGCTGGACCGGCTCCACAAGCTGACCAGGGCCGACTGCACCACGCGCAACAAGCGCAAGGCCACGGCGCTGTCGCGGACCTACGACCAGCTCGAGGAGCGCATCGCCAGGCTCGCCGACGAGGAGGAGCTGGCCAAGATGCGGCCCGAGCTCGACGGCAACGAGATCCAGCGGGTCCTCGGCATCGGGCCGGGGCCGGTGGTGGGGCAGGCGTACAAGTTCCTGCTGGAGATCAGGCTCGACAAGGGCATGATCGGCAAGGAGGCGGCTACCGAGGCGCTGTTGGAGTGGGCGAGGTCGAACGACGCGGGCGTGTGATCATCCGGTACGCCAGCGCGGCCACGGGATAGCCGACGGCGGCGATCACGACGGCCGTGTAGGACTTGCCGTCGGCGGGCAGGATGGCCGCCGACAGGGCCGCGGCGAGGACGTACATGCCGTTGAAGAGCATGTCGTAGATCGAGAACGCCCGGCCCAGGTAGATGTCCTCGACGTCGCGCTGGACCGTGGTGTCGGCGCAGATCTTGACGCTCTGCCCGGCCACGCCCAGCACGAATCCCGCCACCGGCAGCCCCCACTCCTGGAATGGCAGCACCAGTGCCGCCGTCAGCAGCCCGGCCGTCGTCAGCGCGATCGGCACCCAGCGCTCGATCGTGAACCGCTCGGTGGCGTACGGGGTGATGACGACGGCGATGGCGTAGCCGACACCGGAGGTCGCCACGACCAGGCTGACGCCGCCCAGCGCGGCGTCGGCGTCGCCGTTGTAGAAGTAGTAGCGGTAGAGGATGATGCCGAGCGCGGTGGCTATGCCGTAGAAGAAGCGGTGGGCGGCCATCGCGCCCATGGTCGAGGCCGCGACGCGGTGCTTGACCAGGTGCCTGGCGCCGTCCGTGAGGCCGCCGACCACGTTGCGCAGGGCGTCGCGCGCCTGCGGCCGGCTCGGGTCGGACTCCGGGCCGAGCAGCCCGCGGTCCATCGTCCGCGCGACCAGCGCGCTCAGGCCGAACACCACGCCTGAGACGACCAGGAGCAGCGCCACGCCGTAGTCTTCGGCGCCGAACACCTTGCGCAGCAGGTAACCGAGCCCCACGCCCACGAACGTGACCACGGTGCCCGACGTGGGGACGACCGCGTTGGCGGCCATCAGCCGGTCGGCCGGCACCACGTGCGGCAGCGAGGCGCCGAGCGCGGCCAGGAAGAACCTGTTGACGCCCAGCACGGCCAGCGCCGCCCCGTAGAAGACGGTGTCCGGCACGTCGGCGGCGACCAGCGCCGCCGCGACCACCAGCAGCGCGCCGCGCACGATCGGCGCGATCACCAGGATCTGCCGTCGTGACCAGCGGTCGATGAACACGCCCACGAAGGGCCCGAGCACGCTGTACGGCAGCAGCAGCACCGCCAGCCCGGCGGCCACCGCGAGCGCTGTCGTCTTGGTCTCAGGGCTGAAAAAGGCGAACCCGGCCACCCCGAACTGGAAGATCCCGTCGGAGAACTGGGAGATCAACCGGGTGGCGAACAACCGCCGGAAATCTTCGCCTCGCAGGACCACGCGTAGGTCGGCCACAAATGACACGCGGCCAGCCTAGCCCTCCACCCATCGCCTAGGATGCGCGAGAGTCGTGCTGCGGCAGGTGGGCCGTGGGTTCCGAACGGTCACCTTGTCTCGTACGCTTCATAGCGTGACGACTGAGGAACACGTTGTGCTGGTCGACCGCGACGGCCACGCACTCGGGACAGCGCCCAAGCTGGCGGTGCACGGTCGCGAGACACCCCTTCACCTGGCTTTCTCCAGCTATGTCTTCGATCACGAGAGCCGGGTGCTGCTCACCAGGAGAGCGGACAGCAAGCTCACGTGGCCGGGGATCTGGACGAACAGCTGCTGCGGCCACCCGCTGCCGGGCGAGCCCCTGGAGCGGGCCGTCGAGCGCCGGCTCTCCTACGAGCTGGGGCTCACGGTGGACCGCGTCGACCTCATGCTGCCGGCCTTCTCCTACCGCGCCGAGATGGCCAACGGGATCGTCGAGCATGAGCTCTGCCCGGTCTACCGCGTCACCGTGACCTCGCCCGTCGTCCCCAACCCCGCCGAGGTGGGGGAGACGATGTGGATGCCGTGGAAGGAGTTCGCGGAGGGGGTGCGCAACGGGCTGCTGGCCGTCTCGCCCTGGTGCCAGGAGCAGGTGCCGCTGCTGGCCGACCTCGGCGCCGACCCGCTGACCTGGCATCCCGCCTCGCCCGCCGAGCTGCCCCCGGCCGCCCGCCCGTAGACAGCGCAGCGCCGCACCCGTGGAGACGGGTGCGGCGCCGACGGGGGGTCAGCGCTCGACCTCACCCCGGATGAACTTCTCGACGTAGTCCCTGGCCTCGTCGTCCGAGAACTGCTTGGGCGGCGACTTCATGAAGTACGAGGACGCCGACAGGATCGGGCCCCCGATCCCGCGGTCGAGGGCGATCTTGGCGGCCCGTACCGCGTCGATGATGATCCCCGCCGAGTTCGGCGAGTCCCAGACCTCCAGCTTGTACTCGAGGTTGAGCGGCGTGTCGCCGAACGAGCGGCCCTCGAGCCGCACGAACGCCAGCTTCCGGTCGTCCAGCCACGGCACGTGGTCCGACGGCCCGATGTGCACGTCGGCCTTGCCCATCTCGTGCGGGATCTGCGAGGTGACCGCCTGGGTCTTCGAGATCTTCTTGGACTGGAGCCGCTTGCGCTCCAGCATGTTCATGAAGTCCATGTTGCCGCCGACGTTGAGCTGGTACGTGCGCAGCAGCTCCACCCCGCGGTCCTCGAACAGCTTGGCCATCACGCGGTGTGTGATGGTGGCGCCGACCTGCGACTTGATGTCGTCGCCGACGATCGGCACGCCGGCCTTGGTGAACTTCTCCGCCCACACCGGGTCGGAGGCGATGAAGACCGGCAGCGCGTTCACGAACGCCACGCCGGCGTCGATGGCGCACTGGGCGTAGAAGCGGTCCGCGTCCTCCGAGCCCACCGGCAGGTAGGAGACCAGGACGTCGACCTGGTTGTCACGGAGCACCTGGACGACATCGACGGGCGCCTCGTCGGACTCCTCGATGATCTCCCGGTAGTACTCACCCAGACCGTCGAAGGTATGGCCGCGCTGGACGGTCACCCCCGTGGGCGGCACGTCGCAGATCTTGATCGTGTTGTTCTCGCTGGCGACGATCGCCTCCGCCAGATCACGGCCGACCTTCTTGGCGTCGACGTCGAACGCGGCGACGAACTCGACGTCACCGACGTGATATTCGCCGAACTTCACGTGCATGAGGCCCGGGACCCGAGTGTCCGGGTCGGCGTCCCTGTAGTAATGGACGCCCTGGACCAGCGATGACGCGCAGTTTCCGACACCGACAATGGCCACGCGAACCGAACCCATCGCATTCGCTCCCTTACTCATCAGTTGACGTGGTATCTCTTGCGGGCCCCTCTTCCGACGAGGCCCGACGCTCTGTAGCGATCAGCTCGTTGAGCCAGCGCACCTCGCGCTCGACCGACTCGAGCCCATGCCGCTGCAGCTCGAGCGTGTAACTGTCGAGGCGCTCCCTGGTGCGCGCCAGAGCTGTGCGCACCGCGTCGAGCCGCTCCTCCAGCCGGCTACGGCGGCCTTCGAGAATGCGCAGCCGTACTTCCGCCTCGGTGTGGCGGAAGAACGCGAAGTGCACGCCGAAGCTCTCGTCCTCCCAAGCGGAGGGGCCGGCCTGCGTCAGCATGTCCTGTAGCCGTTCCTTGCCCTCGGCCGTCAGCTTGTAAACGATCTTCGATCTGCCGCCGACGATCGTGGTGGGAGCGGGTTGCTCCTCCACGATGAGGCCCTGAGCCAGGAGTGATCGCAAACAGGGGTACAGCGATCCGTAGGAGAACGCACGGAACATCCCCAGCAGGGCATTGAGCCGTTTGCGCAGCTCATAGCCGTGTAGTGGTGTCTCGTGCAGCGACCCGAGCACGGCCAGTTCCAAGACCCTGCCCTGTCCGCCGCCCATCGGAACCCGCCCCCTCTCGCGTCGATGTATCGAGCCGATACATCCCCAGGATACGTCGAGTCGCTATATGGCGGCAATCTGTGAATCTGCCAAGTCGTTGGGATGCAGCCGCAAAACGCCGTAGTCTGGCGCTCATGTGGTCACAGCGAAGGGTGGTGGATTACGGCCTTGCGAAACGGGCGGTGGTCCGCTCCCTGCGCATGGGGCGCACCTCGCGGGGCGACGTGTGTGACGCACAGCCCTACCTCCTTCGCGCGGCGCGCCACCTCGGCGAGCCGACCGAACGCCTCTGCCCGGTATGCGAAAGGGAGAACGTCACCAATGTGACCTACGTCTACGGCGATGCGCTCGGTAGGCATGCCGGACAGGCAAAGGTCACATCGGAACTCGTCGCAATGGCTCATGATTACGATGAGTTCCGCGTGTACGTTGTCGAGGTCTGCCAAGGTTGTTCCTGGAACCACCTGACGGTTTCATACGTCCTCGGAAACGGACCGCCTGACCTCGTCAGCCAACTGTGAAGACCGAGGGCGGCGAGAAATCTCACGCCCACCGCCGTTTATGTTTCCGACGACGATGCGAGGACGTGTGAGTGACAGCATGAATGAGGGGACGGCCCGCCCAGGAAGGCGCCGTCGTTCCAGCTCATCCCGTTCTGTGCCCCAGGGTTCTCCTCCGCAAACCGGTGAGTCGGGTTGGGGTGGTCCGGCGCAGTCGCAGCGTCGTGCGGAAGCCGCTTACGAGCAGACCGGCGCCATGGCCGCGCAGCGGTACGACGAGTCTCCCGGACGCGGTGACGGCCCTCCGATGCGTGGCGACGGACCTCCCACACGCGGTGACGGCCCTCCCATGCGTGGCGACGGGCCGGCTACGCGCGGTGACCAGCCGGGGCCGCGCACGCGCGCCCGGCAGGAGGCGCGGGGGACGAGCAACCAGGAGACGATCGTCAGCGACGCGCCGCGGCGCTCGCGCAGGAAGGGCGACGGCGGGCCGCCCGGGCCTCCCGGGCCGCCGACCAAGAAGGGCGGCGGCGACGGCAAGGGCGGCTGGCGCAGGTTCGTGCCCAGCTGGAAGATCGTCGTGGCCGGGTTCGTGGTGCTCGCGGCCGGCCTCTTCGGCATGGTCATGGTCGCGTACGCCAACACGCCGGTGCCGACCGCCGACCAGGCCAAGTCCGACGCGCTCGCGCAGCAGAGCACCATCTACTACCGGGACGGCAAGACCGAGATCGCCAAGCTCGGTACGAAGCGCGAGATCCTCGATGACATCTCCAAGATGTCCCCGAGCGTCCGGGACGCCGCGGTGGCCATCGAGAACAAGACGTTCTACGAGGACTCCGGCGTCTCCATCTCCGGCATGTTCCGCTCGCTGTACATGACCGTGACCGGACAGCAGCTCCAGGGCGCCTCGACGATCACCCAGCAGATGGCCCGTAACTACTACGACGGCCTCAGCCAGGAAGTGTCCATCAAGCGCAAGGTCATGGAGATCTTCGTCGCGGTCAAGCTCGACGAGGAGTTGTCCAAGGACGACATCCTGAAGACCTACCTGAACACCGTCAACTTCGGCAAGGCCTATGGCGTCCAGGCCGCCGCGCAGGCGTATTTCGACGAGAAGGCCACCGCCGCCAAGCTGACGCCCGAGCAGGGCGCCTACCTCGCCGCGCGCATCCAGCAGCCCAACTGGGAGCCCGATGCTCCCGAGCTCAAGGCCCGCTGGAAGACCGTCATCCAGTACATGGCCGAGCAGTGGCCGGACAAATACGGCAAGCTGCCGGAGACCGCGAAGTTCCCCAAGCTCCGCAAGGACGGCGACAGCAACGAGCTCGGCGGTCTCCGGGGCTACATGGTGACGCAGGTCCTCCAGGAGCTGAAGGAGCGGCGTGGCCTCACTCCCGACGCGGTCAGGAGCGGCGGCTACCACATCATCTCCACCTTCGACAAGAAGCTCATGAAGGCCGCGCAGGTCGCGGTGAAGAGCACGACGGACAGCATGACCAAGGAGTTCCACGCGGGCCTGGCCGCGGTGGATCCGAAGAACGGCCGCGTTCTGGCGTTCAACGGCGGGAACAACTACGTCACCGACCCGTTCAACGAGCCCTTCGACGCCAAGAAGCAGGCCGCGTCCGCGTTCAAGCCGTACGTGCTGGCGGCCTGGCTGCAGGCCGGCTACTCGCTGAAGAGTTACGTGCCGGGCAACGTGACGGTGCCGAAGGTGCTGCCGGGCCAGGCGCGGGGCGGCTTCAAGAACAGCCACAACGTCGGCCAGGCCGTCGACGTGATCAAGGCCACCGCCCAGTCGGTCAACACGGCGTACGTGTCGATGGCGTACGCGCTGCCCGGCAAGATCGACGACGTGAAGAACCTCGTCGAGGCGGCCGGGTTCAACCCGCAGCGCATGGAAGACGACGTCGACAAGCACCACTACCAGTTCGCCATCGGCAGCGCCCTGGTGACGCCGATCGAGCAGGCCGCCGGCTACTCCATCTTCGCCAACGCGGGCAAGTACACCAAGTACCACGTGGTGCAGGAAGTCAGGCTGGGCAAGCAGGTCGTCTACGGCGAGCAGCTGGCCTCCAAGCGGGTCATCGACCCCGGTGTCGCCGCCGACGCCACGGTCGCCATGGAGGAAGTGCTGCGGAACGGCACCGCGCGGGGCAAGGGCCTGGGCAACCGGCCGGCCGCCGGCAAGACCGGCACGAACAACGACGAGAACGGCGCCTGGTTCGTCGGCTACACGCCGCAGATCTCCGCCGCGGTCGGGTTCTACCGCGAGGAGTGCAAGACGAAGACGGGCAAGGTCGTCCCGCCCAACGCGAACCGCACCTGCCCGGTGACGCCCAACAACAGGAAGAGCACGAAGTACAACGACCAGAATCCCTACAGCTTGCCGTACGAGCGGGGTCTGGGCTTCGAGGGTGCTGACGCGCCCACGCTCACGTGGCAGAGGTTCATGCTGGCGGCTCACGAGAACCTGCCGGTCGAGCAGTTCCCCCAGAAGGCCGATGTGGGGTTGGCCGAGAACATCGTGCCGAGCCCCGAGCCCAAGCCGACGAAGACCCCCGACAACCCGTTCGACAGCGGGGACAACCCCTTCGACGACCAGGGCAACCAGGACTGCCTCGTCAACCCGTGTGACGACAACGCCACCCCCGACGACGACGTCACCATCGACGACCCGGGCAACAACGGCAACCACGGCAACAACGGCAACAACGGCGACGGCGGCGTCCCGCAGACCGGCGACGTCGGCGGGCCCGGCGGCGGCCGGGCGCCCGAACCGAGGCCCTCGGGATGGTCGCCGATGTCCAGACCTGAGGACCGGTGACGAGCACGGAGGTGCGCGTCCCCTTCGTGGCGCGTGCCGTTCCGTACCTTCCCCTGGGGCTGTTCGCGGCCCTGGGGGCGACCCTCGCGTACGTCGTGCGCCTGCCCTGCCGCACCGGCGGCTGGAACGACCAGGTCACGACGTACACGAACTTCTGCTACACCGACATCTACCCCCTGTACTTCGACAGGGCGCTGTCGACCCAGGATCCCTACTTCGCCGCCGTGCCGTTCGACAAGCAGGTCGAGTACCCGGTCGTGCTGGGCGAGGTCATGCAGGTGATCAGCTGGTTCGCCAGGGCGGTCGGAGCCGACGTGGGCGCGCAGGCCGTCAGGTTCTACGACCTGACGGTCATCCTGCTCGGCATCTGCCTGGTCGTCGGCGTCCTGCTGATGGCCGCGGTGGCCGGGCCCACGCGGCGGTGGGACGCGCTCTGGTACGCCATCTCGCCCGCCGTCGTGCTGGCCGCGTACATCAACTGGGACCTGGTCGCCGGCGCGCTGTCGATGGGCATGCTGCTGGCCTGGGCGCGGCGCCGGCAGGTGCTGGCCGGGGTGCTGCTGGGGCTGGCCATCGCGACCAAGTTCTATCCCCTGATGTTCTTGGGGGCGCTGTTCCTGCTCACGTTGCGCACCGCGCGATGGCGGCCGTTCCTGGTCACCCTGGGCGCCACGGCCGGCGCGTGGATCGTGGTCAACGCGCCGTTCATGATCTTCGCGTGGGAGGGATGGCGCAGGTTCTACGTCTTCTCCCAGGAACGCGGGGTCGACTGGGGCTCGCCGTGGCTGTTCTTCCAGAACAAGGGGATCCCCATCCTGGGGGACGGCGACGTCAGCAAGCTGGGCATGGCGTCCCTGGCCATCCTGTGCCTGGGCATCGCCGTACTCGCGCTGGCCGCGCCGCGGCGGCCCAGGCTGGCGCAGATCTGCTTCCTGGCGCTGGCCGCGTTCATGATGACGAACAAGGTGTGGTCGCCGCAGTTCGTGCTCTGGCTCGTGCCGTTCGCCGTGCTGGCCAGGCCCAACTGGAAGCCGCTGGTGCTGTGGCAGCTCGCCGAGATCTGGTACTTCGTCGCCATCTGGCTCTACCTGGTCGCGCAAGCGCCCTTCAGCAGGAACGACCTGGGCATCGGTGACGACACGTACTTCACCGCCGTCTGGGGGCGGGTCATCACGATCGGGATCATGATGGCGTTCGTGGTGCGGGACATCCTCCGTCCCGACAAGGACGTGGTCCGCCAGGGCGACGTCGACGACCAGGGTGGCGGCGTCTTCGACGACGCTCGTGACCGGTTCACGCTGACACCAGCCGTTCGATGATCACCCGCTCGGCCGGCCGGGACGCGTTACTGCTCTGGTTCGGCTCGCGGGCGGGGCTGCTGGTGATGACGCTGCTGGGGACGGCCCTCGGCGCGTACGCCGACAAGTGGCGCAAGTGGGATGCCGGGCTGTTCATCACCATCGCCCAGTACGGCTACGACGGCGAGCCCGGCAAGCCTGTGGACGACGGGCTGCCCGCGTTCTTCCCCGGCTTTCCGATGCTGCTGCGGGTGGTGCACCTCGTCGTGCCGGACTGGGCGGCGGCCGGGCTGCTCATCTCGCTCGCCGCCGGGGCGGTGGCGATGGTGGCGCTGGCCCGGCTGGCCGAGCTGGAAGGCGCCTCCGGCTGGATGGCGGTGCTGGCGCTGCTGCTCTACCCGATGGCGGTGTTCCTGGCGGCGGGTTACAGCGAGTCCCTCTTCCTGGCCTTCGCGATCCCGGCCTGGCTGGCCGCCAGGCAGGGGCAATGGTCCTTGGCGGCGTCCCTCGCCGCGGGCGCCTCGTGCGTGCGGATCACGGGGCTGTTTCTCGCGGTCGCGCTCGTCGTGGAGTTCTTCACCCGGCGCGAGCCGATCCGGCAGCGCATCCGGCAGGCGGGGTGGCTGGTCGTGCCGTTCGTGCCGCTGGCGACGTACTCGTACTACCACTACCGCAGGTCGGGTGACTGGCTGGCGTGGAAGCACGCGCAGGAGGCCGGGTGGGGGCGGGACTTCGCCTGGCCGTGGGAGGCGTGGAAGACGACCTGGCGCTCGGCCATGGGCTCCGACGACTTCGCGGTGGCGTTCCGGATGGAGATCACCGGGGTGGTCGTGGCGTTGGCGGCGCTGATCTGGCTGCTCGCGCTGCGCCGGTGGAGCGAGCTGGTCTACACGGGGCTGCAGGCGGCGGCGCTGATGACCTCGGCGTACTACCTGTCGATCCCGCGCTCGCTGCTGCTGTGGTTCCCCCTGTGGATCCTGGTCGCGAAGGTCGCGACCAGGAGACCGTGGGTGATGGTCGTGTACGCCCTGATCTTCGGGCCGCTCATGCTGCTCAACGCGGAACGTTTCCTGAGCGGCGCGTGGGCGGGCTGATCTTTCTACCCACTTCTTCGTCTTGGTAATCCAGGGAAGTTATCCACAGGCTGTGTGTATTTCCTAGAGGTTCTTGCGCAGGAACGCGATGTCGTCCGCCTGGCCGTCGGCGGGCGTCTCCACCACGATCGGCGCGTCGGCCGCCCGGCAGACCGCCAGGATCAGCTCGGGGTCGATCTTCCCCTTGCCCAGGTTGGCGTGGCGGTCGGCGCCGGAGTCGAAGTCGTCACGCGAGTCGTTGCAGTGGACGAGGTCGATCCGGCCGGTGATGGCCTTGACCCGCTCGACCAGGTCGACCAGCTCCTCGCCGCCCGCGTGGGCGTGGCAGGTGTCGAGGCAGAAGCCCACGTCGAACCCGTCGAGCGCCTCCCACAGCCGGGCGATGCGCTCCAGCTTGCGGGCCATCGCGTTGCCGCCGCCCGCGGTGTTCTCGATCAGCACGGGGATGGGGCACTCCATGCGCTCGAACACCTTGCGCCAGTTGTCGAAGCCGGCCTGTGGATCGTCGCTCTTGTTGACGTGGCCGCCGTGCACGATCAGGCCCTTGGCGCCGAGCCCGGCGGCGGCCTTGAGGTGCTGCTCCAGCAGCTTGCGGCTGGGGATCCTGATGCGGTTGTTCGTGGTGGCGACATTGACCAGATAGGGGGCGTGGATGTAGATGTCGACGCCCTCGACCGGTTTGGCGGGCAGCACCGGCTTGTCGTACCCCTGCGGGTCTCCGAGGAAGAACTGCACCACCTCGGCCCCCACCGCCTCGGCGTGGGCGGCGGGATCGTCCTGATCGACATGAGCTCCGATGCGCACCATAGCTCCCGAGCTTACGCCGCAGAGTAAGGCGGCATCGGGGGACCGATCGGTTTGCCGGGCGCGCGCTCGGGAAGTCGCCATGCGCCCCCTAATCGAGGAGAAACGATATGGCACGCTGGCGCTTGCGAGCGCTGATCTTACTGGTTTACGTCGTGATCGGGATCTACGTGGGCTGGGTCTACCACTACATCACCCCCGGACTGCTCAGAGACCTCGCGGAAGCGCTGCTCGCGGTGTTCCTCTGGTTCCTGGTCCTGCTCGGTATAGACCTGCACATCGGCGGGTGAGCGGCATGCCGGAACGGCCCCGGGCGCCGGGGCCGTTCCTCATCGGCTCAATGAAGTTCAGTGGGGGAGAAAGCCCCCGTGGGCGATGCCCAGCGCGGCTCCCACGAACGATCCCACGATGCCGACGATGTTGAGCGCACGTTGCGGCGTGGTCGCCGAGACGTACTGGGAATACAACCCGACCCCGAAGCCGAGCGTGCCGGCCCACGAGGAGATCGCATGCGCGGAGACCCAGAATGTGGAGACGAAGGCAATGAGACCGCAAACGAGCGCTCCCACCGCCAGGGCGTTCTCCACCGGGTGCGCATGCCCGTCGTTGTTGAGTGTGAGCCTGAACCGCTCCCTCTCGGAGGGCTGAAGCACATGTGGCACGGCCACCACCCCCTAGGTTTCCTAAAGGCCTTCCCACCTTCCCGCGGCTGGTAACCTGGGCAAGCTGCGTTGTGATGGTTGAACCATCGCCCCGGGGCGCCGAAAGGGGCGCCCGGGCACAGACGTCAGCGTCCTCCTGTCACGGCAGAGTGTCGTGACCGCAAGAGTCCAGAGGAGGTTGGAGTCCGCATGCGTCGTTACGAAGTAATGGTCATCCTGGACCCTTCGCTCGATGAGCGCACTGTCGCGCCGTCCCTCGACCAGTTCCTCTCCGTGGTCCGCAACGACGGCGGCACCGTGGAGAAGGTCGACGTCTGGGGCCGTCGCCGTCTCGCCTACGACATCGACAAGAAGTCGGAAGGCATCTACGCCGTCATCGACCTGTCCGCGGAGCCCGCGACGGTCAAGGAGCTCGACCGGCAGATGAACCTCAACGAGGGCATCCTGCGCACCAAGGTCCTGCGTCCGGACGTGCACTAACCCCCGGTTTTTGTCGGGGAAGCCCCGTACTCTGAGCCGTAATCCAAGCGAAGGCGTGCAGGAAGGCGAGCGCTAGCCATGGCAGCAGGCGACACCGTAATCACCATCGTCGGCAACCTCGTCGACGACCCGGAGCTGCGCTTCACCCCGACGGGGCAAGCGGTGGCTCGATTCCGCATCGCGTCCACTCCGCGGTTCATGGATCGTCAGACCAACGAGTGGAAAGATGGCGAAAGCCTCTTCCTGACCTGCAACGTGTGGCGGCAGGCGGCGGAGAACGCCGCCGAGAGCCTGCAGCGCGGGATGCGGGTCATCGTGCAGGGGCGGCTCAAGCAGCGGTCCTACGAGACCAAGGAAGGCGAGAAGCGCACCGTTTACGAGGTCGAGGTCGACGAGGTCGGCCCGTCCCTGCGTAACGCGACCGCCAAGGTCAACCGCACCTCCCGCCAGGGTGGTGGAGGCGGCGGGGGCGGCTTCGGCGGCCCCGCCGACGACCCGTGGGCCTCCGCCTCGCCCGCCCCGCCCCAGGGCGGCGGCGGTTACGGCGGCGGCGGTGGTGGCGGCTTCGGAGGCGGCGGCGGCCAGCAGGGCGGCGGCGGCTTCGGAGGCGGCGGCGGCGGCGACTTCAGCGACGAACCGCCTTTCTAAAACCTGTCCACAAGCCCGAGTCCATTCCCGCCCGTGAAGGCGGGGCTCTGAAAGGAGCACCACGATGGCTAAGCCGGCACTGCGCAAGCCGAAGAAGAAGGTTTGCCTGTTCTGCCACGACAAGATCTCCTACGTCGACTACAAGGACACGGCGCTGCTGCGGAAGTTCATCTCCGACCGCGGCAAGATCCGTGCGCGCCGGGTGACGGGCAACTGCACCCAGCACCAGCGCGACGTGGCGACCGCGATCAAGAACGCGCGTGAGGTGGCCCTGCTGCCTTACACGAGCACCGCGCGCTAAGGAGGCCTGTCGATATGAAGCTCATCCTCACCAACGAGGTCTCCGGCCTCGGCACCCCTGGCGACGTCGTCGAGGTCAAGGACGGCTACGGCCGTAACTACCTCATCCCGCGCGGCTACGCCATGCGCTGGACGCGGGGCGCCGAGAAGCAGATCGAGACGATCAGGAAGGCTCGCGACGCTCGCGAGATCCGCGACCTCGGCACCGCCAAGGAGGTCGCCGGTCAGATCGGCGCGCTGCGCGTCCGCCTGACCACGCGCGCCGGCGAGTCCGGCCGCCTGTTCGGCTCGATCACGACGGGCGACATCGCCGACGCCGTCAAGGCCGCCGGTGGCCCGATCGTCGACCGCCGCCGCATCGAGATCGTCAACCCGATCAAGAGCGTCGGCTCGCACCGCGTCACCATCAAGCTCCACCCCGAGGTTTCGGCCTCTGTGGACGTCGAGGTCGTCGCGGGCTGAGTCCTGCTGTGAAAGCCCCCTCCGCCCGGAGGGGGCTTTCACGTTTCCTGCCCCTGTGAGCGCTTCCCGGAAACGTCCGCTGACCCCCGGCTGAAAAGCCCCATACCGTACGGCTGCGCACGGGCAGGCCACCCGCCGTACTCCGGCTCAGCGCCTTCCAGGAAACGCCCGCTGACCCTTCACCGGCGGGCCGCCGTTACGCGAGCCCATCTTGGCCAACTCCATGGTCAGGGGCACCGCCGGGCGTAATTTCCTATTCGGTCAGCGTAGAATGCGTTCGTTCTTTCGCATGTTCCCCCTGGAGGCTGCAGCCATGGCCCGTCCCCTTATGCTGCTCGCGCTGGCCGTGGCGCTCGTCGGCTGCGCGCCGGTCGACAACACGTCGAGCTTGGCGAGCCCGATCGCGTCAACGTCCACCGCGTGCACCAAGGACCAGCTCAAGCTGGTCAACGCGGGCAAGCTGACCATCGGCACCGACAAGCCCGCCTTCGAGCCCTGGTTCAAGGACGACGACCCGAGCAACGGGCAGGGCTTCGAGAGCGCGGTGGCCTTCGCCGTGGCGGGGGAGCTCGGCTTCGACCGCACCGAGGTGCAGTGGAGCACGATCAAGTTCGACTCGGCGTTCGCTCCTGGGGTCAAGCAGTTCGACTTCGACGTCAACCAGGTGTCCATCACGCCCGACCGGGCCAAGGCGGTCGACTTCAGCAAGGGCTACTACACCGTCAAGCAGGCCATCGTGGCGATCGACGGGAGCAAGTTCGCCGGGGCGAAGAGCCTGGCCGAGCTGCAGAGCGCGAAGATCGGCGTACAGGTGGGCACGACCTCGCTCGACGCGGTCAAGAACGTCATCAAGCCCGCCGACGACCCCAACGTCTACAACGAGCAGATCGACGCCGTCAACGCGCTGAAGAACAAGCAGGTGGACGCGCTGGTCGTGGACCTGCCGACGGCGTTCTACGTGACGGCCGCGCAGGTCGAGAAGTCCAAGATCGTGGGGCAGTTCAGCTCGACGGGCGGCACGCCCGAGGAGTTCGGGCTGGTCATGGAGAAGGGCAGCGCGCTCAAGCCGTGCGTCGACAAGGCCGTTGAGGCGCTGAAGTCGAAGGGCGAGCTGGCCAAGATCGAGCAGGCGTGGCTCGGCTCGGCGGCGGGCGCGCCAGAGCTGCGATGAGCGAGTTCGACGAACCCGGCAAGACCGCAGCGGGCAAATCCGGCGAACCCGGCAAGGTCGCGGTGGGCGAGCCCGGTGGACCTGGCAAACCGGCGGCGGGCGAGTGGGTCAAGTCGGAGCGGCAGGTCGAGCGGGAGCGGGTGCGCCGGTCGCACGCCCGCCGCTCGGCCTCGATCGCGACGGTTTCGACGATCGTCTTCATCGTGCTGGTCGTCTCGATCGTCACGAACTCACCCGGCTGGCCCCGGGTGCAGGAGACGTTCTTCAATCCCGACGAGTTCGTCAAGGCGCTGCCCGACGTGCTGAAGGGTTTCCTGCTCAACATCAAGATCTTCCTGATCGCCGAGCCGCTGATCCTGGTCGTCGGGCTGCTGGTGGCGCTGGCCAGGGGGATCAGGAAGCCCGCGTTCTTCCCGATCCGGGCGCTGGCCACGCTCTACACCGACGTCTTCCGCGGTGTGCCGACGATCCTGGTGATCTACCTGATCGGGTTCGGGCTGCCCGCGCTCCGGCTGCAGGGCATCCCGACCGACCTGGTGACGCTGGCCATCATCGCGCTGACGCTCTCGTACGGTGGGTACGTGGCCGAGGTGTTCCGCTCGGGCATCGAGTCCATCCACCCGAGCCAGGTCGCGGCGGCCCGCTCGCTGGGGCTGAGCCACATCAAGACCATGCGGTTCGTGGTGCTGCCCCAGGCCACCCGTAGGGTCGTGCCGCCGCTGCTCAACGACTTCGTCTCGCTGCAGAAGGACACCGCGCTCGTGTCGACCATCGGGCCGCTGGAGGCGCTCAGGCAGGCGCAGATCCACGTGGCCAGCACCTTCAACTACACGCCCTATCTGGTGGCGGCGCTGCTGTTCATCCTGCTCACCATCCCCCTGGCCAGGTTCACCGACCACCTGGCGGCACGCACGCGCAGGAGGCGTGGCGCATGAGCCTTCTGACTATTGACGGGGTGTGGAAGAACTTCCGGGGCCACAGCGTGCTGCGCGGCATCGACCTCGAGGTGCGCCCGCACGAGGTGGTGAGCCTCATCGGGGCCTCCGGCTCGGGCAAGTCCACGCTCCTGCGCTGCGTCAACCTGCTGGAGACCGTGGACGACGGCGTGATCCTCCTCGACGGCGAGGACATCACCGACCCGCGCGTGAACGTGGACGACGTGCGCAAGCGGCTCGGCATCGTGTTCCAGGCGTTCAACCTGTTCCCGCACATGACCGTGCTGGACAACGTCACGCTCGCGCCGCGCCAGGTGCACAAGGTGGCCAAGGGTGAGGCCGAGGAGCAGGCGCACGGCCTGCTGGCCAGGTTCGGGCTGGCGGACAAGGCGCGCGCCTACCCCGACCAGCTTTCGGGCGGGCAGCAGCAGCGGGTGGCCATCATCAGGGCGCTGGCCACGCAGCCCAGGCTGATGCTGCTGGACGAGGTCACCTCGGCGCTCGACCCCGAGCTGGTGCTGGAGGTGCTGGGGGTCATCAAGGAGCTCAAGGAGTCGGGCATGACGATGATTCTCACGACCCACGAGATGAGCTTTTGTCGCGATATTTCGGACACGGTGTGCTTCCTTGACGGCGGCGTGCTGCTGGAGAAGGGCCCCGCCGAGCAGATCTTCACCGAGCCGGAGAACCCCCGCACCAGGGAGTTCCTGCGCAGCGTCCTGGAGTCGGGCCGGCTCTAGGGCCGGTGGCGGGCCGCGTACCAGCTCGGCGGTGGGGGAATCGGGCCGGCTCTAGCGGCGATGGCGGCCGCGTGCCGGCTCGATCGGGGTGTGCGGGCGGGCCAGCAGGCTGTGGCGGCGGCCGTACACGAGGTAGACCAGCAGGCCGAAGGCCATCCACAGGGCGAACCACGCCCAGGTGAGCAACTGCAGGTTCACCATCAGCCAGAGCGTGGCCACCAGCGACAGCCCCGGCAGCAGCGGCGAGAGCGGCACCCTGAACCCCCGCTCCAGGTACGGCATGCGCCGCCGCATCACGATCACCCCGGCCGCCACGAACGCGAATGCGAACAGCGTCCCGATCACCACGAGCTCCTGCATCGTGAGCACCGGCACGAACTCGGCCAGCACGATCGCCACGACCCCGATCACCAGCGTCACCCGGGTGGGAGTGTGATATTTCCGGCTGACCGTGGCCAGGCCGCGGGGGATCAGCCCGTCGCGGGCCATCGAGAACAGCACCCGCGTCTGCCCCACGATCAGCACCAGGATCACCGTCGTCAGCCCGAGCACCGCGCCCACGTCGATGACGTGCACCATCCAGTCCACGCCGACCGCCCGGAACGCCCCGGTCAGCGGCGCGTCCTCGGAGATCTTCGTGTACGGGACCATGCCCACCATGACCAGGGCCACCGCGAGGTAGAGGACGGTGGCGATGATCAGGCTGCGGATCATGCCCTTGGGCACGGCGGCGGGCGCGTTCACGGTCTCCTCGGCGGAGGTGGCCACGATGTCGAACCCGATGTACGCGAACGCGATGGCCGAGGCCGCCGCGAAGATCCCGAACCAGCCGAACGCGTGGCTCTGGCCGAACAGGATCTCCAGCACGGTCGTGGGCGGCTTCGGCAGGATCTTGGACGGCACGTGGAACTCGCCGAAGTTCCGTACGTCGATGTGGGGCAGGCCCACGACGATGACCGCCCCGATGGCCAGCAGCTTGGCTGCCACCATGATCCACAGGGCCCGCAGCCCGATCCGCGCGCCGAGCGCCACCACGCCGGTGAGCAGCACCAGGATCACGAGCACGAGGACGTCGCCGACGAGCTCCTGGTGCGGCACGCGTACCCCGAAGTTGGAGATCGCCCCGACCGTGATCGCGGCCCACGCCCTGGCCACGACGGCGGCGGCGAACTGCAGCTCCAGGATCAGCGCCCAGCCGATGATCCACGCCCAGACCTCGCCGAAGATGACGTACGTGAAGGTGTAGGCGCTGCCCGAGGTCGGCATCGTGGACGACAGCTCGGCGTAGCACAGGCAGGCGAGCAGGCAGGCGATGCCCGCGATCATGAAGGACAGGATGACGCCGGGACCCGCCGTGGTGGCCGCCTGCCGCCCGGCGATGGAGAAGATGCCGGCGCCGATGATCACACCGAGCCCGAGCACCACCAGGTCGGCCGGGCGGTAGAGCTCGGCCAGGCTGTGGCGGGCGCCCGTGCGTAATCCGGTCGCCTCGGTGGGTGGCAGTCGCCGCAGAATCGTGGACAAGGAACACCCCGCTCAGGGAACGCGCCCACAATGTCTCACCACTCGGACAACAGCAAGCACAGGACGGTCACAGTGTTTCCGCAGATCACTGCAGGTAGCGGGGGCTGTGCCCAAAGTGAGACCGCCTACGCTCCGGTCACCAGCCAGGCGGTGCCGGCGGCCCGGCGTACGAGGCTGACCAGGCGGGCGAGCATCCACACCCCGAGCGCGCACCACAGGGCGACGATCCCGAAGCCGGAGGCGAGGAGGGCGGCGGGGAGGTACGCCAGCGTCGTCCACACCCCCGCCCACGCCAGGTAGCGCTGGTCGCCCGCACCGATCAGCACGCCGTCGAGCACGAACACCACCCCGCACACCGGCTGGAACGCCGCCACCGGCCACATCAGCGCCAGCAACAGGTCGGTGACCTGCGGGTCCGTGTCGAACAGCCCAGGCAGCAGCGGCCTGGCGGCCACGACCAGCAGACCGAGCAGCACGCCCGACCAGCCGCCCCACTGCACCATCCGCCTGGTCGCGGCCCTGGTGGACGCGACGTCCCCCGCGCCGAGCGAGCGTCCCGTGATGGCCTGCCCGGCGATGGCGATGGCGTCCAGCGCGAACGCGAGCAGCGTCCACACCTGGGTGGCGATGGCGTACGCGGCCAGCTCGACCTCGCCCATCCTGGTGGCGATCACGGTGGCCGCGAGCAGCACCACCCGCAGGCAGAGGGTACGGACGAGCAGCGCGAACCCGGCCGTGCCCGCCTCCTTGACCCCCGCCAGACCGGGCGTGAGCGGCGTCCCCAGCCGCCGCGCGCCCCGCGCCACGACGGCGAGGTAGACGGCCGCGCCCAGCGTCTGCGCGATCACCGTGCCCCAGGCCGACCCGGCGATGCCCCACCCCAGCCCCAGCACGAACCAGGCGTTCAGGACCGCGTTCAGCACGAAGGAGCCGATGGCGACGGCCAGCGGCGTGACGGTGTCTTGCAGACCGCGCAGCACCCCCGTCCCGGCCAGCACGACCAGCATGCCGGGCGCGCCGAGCAGGCTGATCCGCAGGTACGTCACGGCCTGCGCGCCCTGCCCCTCGCCCGCCCCGAACAGCTCCACGATGGCGGGGGCCAGCGGCCAGCACACGGCGATCAGGAGCGCGCCGATGGCCAGGGCCAGCCAGATCCCGTCCACACCGCTGCGCATGGCCCGCGCGTGGTTCCCGGCGCCCGTCTGACGCGCCACGGAGGCCGTGGTGCCGTACGCGAGGAAGACGCACAGGTTCACCAGGGTCGCGAGGACCGTACCCGCCACCCCCAGCGCCCCCACCGCCGTGGTGCCCAGCCCGTGCCCCACGATGGCGTAGTCGGCGAGGAGGAAGAGCGGCTCGGCCACCAGCGCGCCGAACGCCGGTACGGCTAAGCGGAGTATCTCCCGATCCCTGGGGGTAATGAGCATTTGTCCATTATGGCCATTACACGGCGTGTCGGCGAAACTTTCTTTTCTCCACAGCCAGTGGATACCGTTCGCCCAGGTCAAAGGCTGTTCGGTGGATATCCGAGAGAGTTATCCACAGCAACTGTCCACAGGCCTTTCACATCCTGGGCACGGTAGTGCACAGCTTGGCCACAGGGTTGTCCACAGGTCGCGTTGCCGTCGGCTCTCGACTCCGAGAAACTGTCAGACCGGTCGGCTACAAGTGGGGGTGGTGCGACCGCCTGCAAGTGTTCGAGGGGGCGCGGTGAGTATTGACGACGAGACGGGCGCAGGCCCTGGTTTCGAGCGCACCCCCCCGAACAACATCGAGGCGGAGCAGTCCGTCCTGGGCGGCATGCTGCTGTCCAAGGACGCCATCGCCGACGTCGTCGAGATCCTGCGGTCCGACGACTTCTACCGGCCCGCCCACCAGATGGTCTACGAGGTCATCACCGACCTCTACGGAAGGGGCGAGCCCGCCGACGCGGTCACCGTCTTCGACGAGCTGCAGAAGCGCGGCGAGATGGCCAGGGTGGGCGGGGCCGCCTACCTCCACACCCTCACGGCCGTCGTCCCCACCGCGGCCAACGCCGGCTACTACGCCAAGATCGTCAGGGAGCAGGCCATCCTGCGCCGCCTCATCGAGGCCGGCACCCGCATCGTCTCCTTCGGCTACGGCGGGCAGAACGAAGAGGTCGACGACCTCGTCGACCGCGCCCAGGCGGAGATCTACAAGGTCACCGAGCGCCGCACCTCGGAGGACTACGCGCCCCTGGCCGACATCATGCCCGGCGCCCTCGACGAGCTGGAGGCCATCGGCAGCCGCGGCGGCCAGATGGTCGGCGTGCCGACCGGCTTCCAGGACCTCGACCAGCTCACCAACGGCCTCCACCCGGGCCAGATGATCGTCGTGGCCGCCCGGCCTGCCATCGGTAAAAGCACGCTAGGTCTGGATTTCGCCCGGTCTGCGGCTATCAAGCATGGGATGACCACGGTCATCTTCTCGCTGGAGATGTCGCGCAACGAGATCACCATGCGTCTGCTGTCCGCCGAGGCCCGGGTCGCCCTCCACGCCATGCGCTCGGGCATGATGGGCGACGACGACTGGACGCGCCTGGCCCGGCGCATGAGCGAGGTGGCGGAGGCGCCGCTGTTCATCGACGACTCGCCCAACATGTCGATGATGGAGATCCGGGCCAAGTGCCGGCGGCTCAAGCAGCGTAACGACCTGCGGTTCGTGGTCATCGACTACCTCCAGCTGATGAGCTCGCCGAAGAAGACCGAGAGCCGGCAGAACGAGGTCTCGGAGATCTCCCGTGCGATCAAGCTGCTGGCCAAGGAGCTGGAGGTGCCGGTCATCGCGATCTCCCAGCTCAACCGTGGCCCGGAGCAGCGCACGGACAAGCGCCCCGCGGTGAGCGACCTGCGTGAGTCCGGGTCCATCGAGCAGGACGCCGACATGGTCATCCTGCTGCACCGGGAGGACGCGTACGAGCGGGAGTCACCCCGGGCGGGTGAAGCGGACCTGATCGTGGCCAAGCATCGTAACGGCCCCACGGCGACGGTGACGGTGGCGTTCCAGGGCCACTACAGCCGGTTCGTGGACATGGCGCAGCACTGATTCACCTGTTTGTCGGATCCGCGATTCCGTGAGCAAATGCGGCTGATCATCCAACCGCCGAAACGGCTTCTGGATTCGCTGCCGTCAAGCCGCCTCGTCCGTGGAATCGGGAGCCAGTCGCACGCTGCCGGACTGGGTCTTCTCGTCGGGGAAGACCCACTTCCGGAGCGCCCAGAAGCGGAACACCATGGCGATCAGCGTGCCGATGATCTGCGCGCTCATGAAGTCGGCGACCTCCTGGGTAACCAGGCTCACATCCGGGGTCTCCAGGTGAAATACGTACCGGGAGATCCATAGCGGCGCGGAGCTGAGCACGAGACCGACGCCACTGACCAGGAAGAACAGCGCCGCCTCGTGACGGCGCTCGCGGCCGCCCCTGGTCCGGAACGACCATTCGCGGTTCAACACGTAGGACACGATCGTCGCCACGAGCACCGCGATGATCTTCGCGGTCACCGGCTTCGGTTCCAAAATGGTCAGCTTCAACCCGTAGAACACCGTGTTGTCCACTAAGAACGTTGTTCCACCCACCACCGCGAACTTCAGCAGTTCACGGTGCTTCAACGCGAGTGCGTGCAGTGGTTCCGGCAATCTCGCGAGTACTGCTTTCGCTATTTGGAGCACCCTCGATCTTCTCACCGGTCGAACACCCTGGTAACACCTCTACAACCTGTAGGTGCTGGCCTGCAGTCGGCGTAGCGGACGCCGGCCGGCCGATGCGTGATCAGGACGACCGTGCGGCCCTCGGTGTGGCCGCGGACGCGTTCGAAGAGGGCGTGTTCGGCCCGGGCGTCCAGGGCGGCGGGGCTGACCGGCGTCCTGACGTTCCTGCGCCGGCTGCGCGACTACGGAGGCCCCGCCCTGCTCCCGGAGTGACGGTCACGGGCGGAGCTCGGCGGCGTGGGCGCGGGCGAAGTCGGCGAACGACCGGGCCGGCCGGCCCATCACCTTCTCGAAGTCCGGCGTCGTGTAGTCACCCCACCCCGCCGAGTACGCCGTCAGGTACTCCTTGGTGACCGCCGCGATCCACGGGGACAGCCCGGCATCGACCATCGACCGCTGAACGTCGTCCGGCGCCATCGGCTGATAGGCGATCGGAGTGCCGTACACCTCGCCCAGCACGGCGGCCACGTCCCGCAGTGAGACGCCGGCCGGGCCCGTGAGAGTGTAGGTGCTGCCCTTGTGCTGTGCGGGAGCGCGCAGGACCGTGGCGGCGAAGTCGCCGATGTCGCGTACGTCGATCATGCCGAGTCGCCCCTCGCCGAGCCCGCCGTACAAGGTGTCGCCGTTGACCGAGCCGAAAAGGTTCTGCATGAAGAAGGCCGGGCGGATGACGGTCCAGTCGAGGCCCGAGGCCGCGAGCTCGACGTCCGACAGGGCGTGCAGGCGGCCGTTGCGGGTCGGCGCGTCGTGGGCCGCGCCGATGGCCGACATGCGTACGACGTGGCTCACCCCGGCCTTCCGGGCGGCCCAGACGGCGTTCATGCTCGCGTGCGGCGCCTGCGGGCCCATGGCGGTCAGCAGCCACAACGTGTCCACGCCCTGGAAGGCCTGGTCGAGCGTGGCGGGGTCGTCCAGATCGCCGACCGTGACCGCCACCCCCGACGGCGCCTTGGCCGCGTCACGCACGAGGACCCGCACGTCCCCCATGTCGGACAGGGTGCCGGACAGGGAGCGGAGGACAGCGCTGGAAACGGTGCCGTTGGCACCCGTGATCAAGATGCTCATGCCGTCGACGATATAGTAAGATTCAGTGACAATCAAGATTGATGACTAAATGGAGGACATGACCGTGCGCAGGAGCCGGCGCAAGCAGGAAGAGCCCGATCTCGGCATCCTGTCCAGCAGGACTCTTTTCAGCCTGCAGCGGCAGCTGTTCGAGACGCTGGCCCAGCAGGGGCATCCCGGGCTCAGGCCCCGGCACGGGGCAGTGCTGGCGTACCTGGACGAGGAGGGCAGCAGGGCCACGGACCTGGCCGCGCAGTCGGGCCAGCACAAGCAGGTGATCGGCACGCTGGTGGACGAGCTGGTCGAGCTGGGCTACGTGGAGCGCCAGCCGGACCCGGCCGACCGGCGGGCCAAGCTGATCGTGCCCACCGAGAAGGGCCGCGATCACATGGTCAAGTCGGACGCCATCCTCGCCGTCATGGAGGCGGAGCACGCCGAGGCCGTGGGCGAGGAGGCGTACACGGAGTTCAAGAGGGTGTTCAAGCTGGTCGCCGAGCGCCAGACCGGCGGCTCAGCCCTGGCGGAGTGACATGACGAGGTAGCGGAAGGCGGGCTCGGCGTCGCCGGGCACGTCCTGGATCAGGGCGGGCCTGGTGGGCGACTCCATGTTGATGCGGGCCAGCTCGCTCTCGATCCCGGTCAGCCCGTCGAGCAGGAACTGCGACTGGAAGGCGATCTGGATGTCGTCGCCGCGCAGCTCGCAGTCGACGACCTCGGCGCCGCGCCCGATGTCGCCGCCGCCCGCCTGGATGAGCACCTGCCCCTGGCTGAACGACAGCCGGATCGCGGTGTTGCGCTCGGCCACCAGGGCGACCCGCTTGATGGCGTTCACGAACGGCGCCACCGCCACGTCGGCCCTGATCGACCAGTCGGAGGTCAGCCGGGCGCGATAGTCGATGAACTGCTCGTCGAGCAGCCGCACGGTCGTGCTCCGCCCGACGCTCTCGAACCCCGCCACCCCGTCGCCCATCGCGATCGACACCTCGCCGCCGCGCAGCGACTTGGCCACCTCGACCAGCACCTTCGCCGGGACCATGGCCGAGACCGCGAGGTCGGGGCCGGCCGGGCGCCAGGCGAAGTCGCGGGCGGCGATGCGGTAGCGGTCGGTGGCCGCCATGGCCACGGACTCGCCCGCGATGTCGACCCTGATGCCGGTGAGCATGGGCAGCGTGTCGTCGCGGCTGGCGGCGGGCGCGACCTGGCCGACCGCCGAGGCGAACACGCCGCCGCCGACGGCGCCGATGCTCGGCGGCATCGTGGGCATGGTCGGGAAGTCCTCGACCGGCATCGTGATCAGCCCGAACTCCGCGCTCCCGCAGGTCAGCACCGCCTCGGCGCCCTCTGTGACGATCTCCACGTCGTCGGCGGGCAGGCTCCTGCTGATCTCGGCCAGCAGCCGACCGGGGATCAGCACGCTGCCCGTCTCGGCCACGTCGGCGTCGACCGAGGCTCTGGCCGAGACGTCGTAGTCGAACGCGGACAGGACCAGCTCGTCGCTCGCCTCCAGCAGCAGCCCGGACAGAACGGGCACCACGGGGCGGGAGGGCAGGACTCGGGCAGCCCACGCCACCGCATCTGCCAGAACATCGCGGTTAACCCGGATTTTCACCTGCTACCACCCCTTCGTCGCCATGCCCTTATGAAAATAGCCGGTGCGACCGACAAGTCGGGGCAGTCTCCGGATGGCCAACCCCAGGTGGAGGGTTCCTAGCGGCTGTTGAGATAGGCGAGTACGGCCAGCACGCGGCGGTTGTCGTCGTCCGACGGCGCGAGCCCCAGCTTGGCGAAAATGGAGGCCGTGTGCTTGGCCACGGCGCTCTCGCTCAGATAGAGCCGCTGGCAGATGGCCGTGTTGGAGCGTCCTTCCGCCATGGCCTCCAGCACCTCCCGCTCGCGCGGCGTGAGCGCGGCCAGCGGCTCGTGCCTGGCGTTGCTGGCCAGCAGCTTGGCGATGACCTCGGGGTCCATGGCCGTGCCGCCCTCGGCGACCCTGCGTACGGCGTCGATGAACTGCTCGGCGTTGAAGACCCGGTCCTTGAGCAGATAGCCGATCGCGCCCGAGCCGTCGGCCAGCAGCTCGCGCGCGTAGAGCTGCTCGACGTGCTGGGACAGCACGAGGACGGGCAGCCCGGGCACCTGCTTCCTGGCCGCGAGCGCCGCCTGCAGCCCTTCGTCCGTGAACGTGGGCGGCAGCCGCACGTCCACGATCGAGACGTCGGGCCGCAGCTCCAGCAGGCCCCGCAGCAGCTCGGGCCCGCTCTCCACGGCCGCCACGACCGAGAAGCCATGGGCCTGGAGCAGGTGCACCAGCCCGTCTCTGAGCAGGTAGAGGTCCTCGGCGACGAGTACGCGGTTCTTCATCAGCACCAGGGTTTGATCGGCGTGGCACGCGCGACCCAGAGGTCGCGGTTGTGGTTGGAGGGTATCCAGATGGCTAGGATGTGCATGCACAGGCCCAGGGTGATCATGCCGAGGATGACCGGCCACTGCCAGGGCCCGGGCAGGTACAGGGCGAGGAACCAGCTCTTCTCCTCGACGCCGATCGTCTTCATGACGCCGGCCACGATGCCCTGAGGGAAGGTCGGGCACCAGGCCGTGGCCCAGAGGAACACGACGATGGCCGCCTTCCAGCGCGGCAGCCGGGGCAGGCTGCCCGCCCAGTGCTCGGGCAGCACCCGGGGCAGCTCCATCGCCACGGTGGTGGGGCCGCCCGGCGGGCTGTTCAGGGCGAGCAGCCCGTCGAAGGCGGCCAGCCGCCGCTCGATCCCGGACAGGCCGCTGCCCTTGGCCGGGTCGGCGCCGCCCAGGCCGTCATCGGTGACCGTGACCCGTAGGTTGGGGCCGTCGGTGCTGAGGTCCACCGTCACCGCGTGCGCGTCGCCGTGCCGGGCGGCGTTGGAGAGCAGCTCGCTGACCGCGAAGTACACCGCCGCCTCCACCGGCGCCTCCGGCCGGTGCGGCAGGTCCACGTCCACCGTGACCTGCAACGGGCTGTCCATGGCCAGCGCGCGTACGGCGTCGGCCAGCCCGCGCTCGGCCAGCACCGGAGGGTGGATGCCGCGGATGACCCGGCGCAGCTCGGTCAGCGTCTCGGAAGAGGTGTCCCGGGCCTTCGACAGCAGCGCCTTGGCCGCCGCGGGGTCGTCGTCGACGAGCTGCTCGACCGCGCCCAGCGTCATGCCGATCGCCACCAGCCGGGCCTGCGTGCCGTCGTGCAGGTCCCGCTCGATCCGGCGCATCTCGGCCGCCTGCGAGTCGGCGGCCAGGTTACGCGTCCGCTTGAGGTGGCTCACCTGGTTCGCCAGGCGGCTGGCGACGGTCGCGCGGAGCATCAGGTCGCTCCAGAGGGCGTAGACCCGCAGGCCACGCTCGGGGAGCGTGACGAACACCGGCAGCAGCGCCGCCTTCACCACCGGTTCGAGCACCAGCCAGATCGTGTCGCGCCAGGTCGCCGGGTCGGAGGTCAGCCACTTCCACTGGTTGTTCCACGCGGGGATCCGGGGCGTCTTGTAGAGGGTCCGGTCGGAGCGGTAGAGGCCGTCCGCCTGCGGCTCCGGAGGCGGGGGCTTGGGCAGGTACGGGGACTCGATGTGGACGTCGGTCCAGCTCCGCATCAGCCGCCGGTTGAGCTCGGCCAGCCTCCTGACCAGCTGGACCTGAGGCGAATACAGGAACACCATGCCCATCCCGAACGACAGCAGCAGCATGGTGAGGCTGAGCACGATCGCCGGCACCTCGACGAGGAGGAGCGCGAGCAGCGCCGCGGCCTGACCGAACCTTCGGAGCAGCATGCCCCCAGTCTGGTCCAACGGGCGCGACCGGACCATTGCACCTAGGTACACCCTTGCCCGACATCCAGCCGGATTCCCCGGCGAAGGCCGTGTTCCTAGCGTCGTCTGCATGAAGGTCATCGAAGTCAGGAACCTGCGCAAGCAGTACCCGAACCACCTGGCGGTCGCCGACGTGTCGTTCGAGGTGGCGGAGGGTGAGATCTTCGGCATCCTCGGCCCGAACGGCGCGGGCAAGACCACCACCGTCGAGTGCGTGGCCGGCCTGCGCGTGCCCGACGGTGGCACCGTACGGGTGGCCGGGCTGGACCCGCAGCTCAACAGGGGCGAGCTGCGACACGTGCTGGGCATGCAGCTGCAGAGCGCGGCGCTGCCCGAGAAGATCAAGGTGTGGGAGGCCATGGATCTGTACGCCTCCTTCTACCCCGACCCCGCCGACTGGTCCGAGCTGCTCGAACGGGTCGGCCTCGGCGGCAAGCGCGACACGGCGTTCAAGAAGCTCTCCGGCGGGCAGCGCCAGCGGCTCTCGGTCGCGCTGGCCCTGGTCGGCAGGCCGCGCGTGGCGGTGCTGGACGAGCTGACCACCGGGCTCGACCCGCAGGCCCGCAGGGACACCTGGGAGCTGGTCGAGCAGGTACGCGACTCCGGCGTGACGATCGTGCTCGTCACCCACTTCATGGAGGAGGCCGAGCGGCTCTGCGACCGGCTCGCGCTCATCGACGCGGGCAAGGTGGCGGCCACGGACACGCCTGCCGGGCTCATCGCGCAGGTGGGCGGGGAGCAGCGGCTGAGGTTCCGGCCGTCGGCTCCGGTCGACGACGCGTTGCTCCTGGCCCTGCCGGAGGTACGCGAGGTCACGAGGAGCGGCGAGCAGCTCGTGGTGAGCGGCACGGGCAACCTCGCGCCGGCCGTCACGCTCGCCCTGGCCCAGCACGGGGTCGTTCCAGGAGACCTGCGGATCGAGCAGACCACGCTCGACGACGCGTTCCTCGCACTCACCGGAAGGAAGCTGTCATGAAGCTGCTCCTCGTGGAGACCAAGCTGCACCTGCGCGAATGGCCGTTCCTGCTCTTCACGATCGGGCTGCCGGTCGCGCTCCTGCTCGTGCTGGGCCTCAGCATCCCGGACATGACCCGGCCCGGGGCCTCGGGGGAGCGGGCCGTGGACACGCAGATGCCGAGCCTGATGACGCTGCTCTCGCTGCTGACCCTGGCCTGCAGCGTGGTGCCCGCGGTGATGACCGGCTACCGCGAGCAAGGGGTGCTCAGGCGGATGTCCACCACGCCCGTGCACCCGGCACGGCTGCTGGGGGTGCAGCTCCTGATCAACCTGGTGGTCGGAGCGGTCACCACGGCCCTGCTGATCGTGACGGGCTCGCTGGTGTTCGGGTCGGCGGCGCCGCGGCAGTGGGTGGGATTCATCCTGGTCTTCCTGCTCGGCAGCGCCGCGTTGCAGGCCATCGGGCTGGTGATCGCCGCGCTGGCGCCCAACGCGAAGGTCGCGCCGGGGATCGGGTCCGCGGTGATGTTCCCCCTGATGTTCCTGGGGGGCATGTGGGTGCCGCGCGACCTCATGCCGGACGCGCTGCGGACGGTCAGCGACTACTCCGTCGCGGGGCCGTTCGCCCAGGCGCTCAAGGACACCTGGGCGGGCCACGCGCCGCAGACCGCGCACCTCGTGGTGGTGGGCGCCGGGCTGCTGATCTTCAGTGGGCTGGCCGTGCGGCTGTTCAGGTGGGAGTGAGGCTAGCGCCCGGCCCAGACCGGGCGCGCGCCGGTGACGTTGGTCATCAGGGAGTAGAGCGAGGACGAGGCCGTGATGAACATCCGGTTGCGCTTGAGCCCGCCGAACACCAGGTTGGCCGTGGGCTCCGGCAGCTTCAGCCGGCCGATCAGCGTGCCGTCCGGGTCGTAGCAGAGCAGCGCCCTGCCTGCCGCGGCCCAGACGCGGCCCGTGTCGTCGAGGCGCAGGCCGTCGAAGATGTCCTGCTCCGTCCCCTCGGCGAAGACCTTGCCGCCCGCGAGCGTGCCGTCCTCGCGCACCTCGAACACGCGCAGGTGCTTCATCCGCGTGTCGGCGACGTAGAGCCGGCTCTCGTCGAGCGAGAACGCCAGGCCGTTGGGGCGGGCGAAGTCGTCGGCCACGACACGGACCTCGCCCGTCACCGGGTCGGCGCGGTAGACGTGACAGCCGTCGATCTCCTGCGCGGCGGCGTAGCCCTCGTAGTTGCTGAGGATCCCGTACGGCGGGTCGGTGAACCAGATCGACCCGTCGGAGCGGACCACGACGTCGTTGGGGCTGTTGAGCCGCTTGCCCTCCCAGCGGTCGGCGATGACCGTGATCGAGCCGTCGTGCTCGGTGCGGGTGACGCGGCGGTTGCCGTGTTCGCAGGAGATCAGACGGCCCTCGCGGTCGAGGGTGTTGCCGTTGGTGTAGCCGGACGGCTGGCGGAACAGGCCGACCGCGCCCGTCATCTCGTCCCAGCGCAGCATCCGCTCGTTGGGGATGTCGCTCCAGACCAGGAACCGGCCGGCCGGGAAGTAAACAGGGCCCTCCGCCCAGCGGGTGCCGGTGTGGAGGCGTTCGACATAGTCGTCTCCGCCTACCGCGGCGAACCGCTCGTCGAGCACCTCGAACTCAGTGGGGATCGTGTCCGTCATGAGGTCCACCATATGCTGTTCGACATCTCGGGCATATCACTGGATAGCATTCGGCTGTGGATGATATCGACAGGATGCTGATCGGCCTGCTGCAGGAGGACGCGACGCGGTCGTACGCGGTGCTGGGCAAGGCGGTGGGGCTGTCCAGCGGGGCCGCGCACGAGCGGGTGCGCAAGCTGCGCGAGCGCGGGGTGATCAGGCGGACGACGATCGAGGTGGACCAGGCGGCGCTCGGGCGTGCGGTGACGGCGTACGTGCTGGTGGACGGGAGCACCTGGATGGGCGACAGCGCCGACCGGCTGGCGGCGATCCCGGAGATCGAGGAGGCGCACGTCATCGCGGGTCCCGCGTCGGTGCTGCTCAAGGTCCGTACGGCCGGGACAGTGGAGCTGCAGGACGTGCTGCGCCGGGTGTTCGGGGTGGACGGGGTCACCGGGACGCAGACGATCGTGGTCCTCGAGACCCTGTTCGAACGAACCCTCAAGTAATCTCCAGGTATGACGAAGGTCGCCTGGAACACCAAGGAGCTCACCGTCGGCGAGCTCGCCGAGCGCAGCGGGGTCGCCGTGTCCGCCCTGCACTTCTACGAGACCAAGGGCCTGATCAAGAGCCGCCGTACGGCCGGCAACCAGCGCCGGTACACCCGCGACAGCCTGCGCAGGATCGCGTTCATCAGGCTGGCCCAGCGCATCGGCATCCCCCTGAAGACCATCAAGGACGCCCTCGCCGAGCTGCCGGACGAGCGCACGCCCAACCGGGACGACTGGGCCCGGCTGTCGGCCGCCTGGCGCGGGGAGCTGGACGACCGGATCGAGCAGCTTCAGCGGCTGCGGGACGATCTCACGGACTGCATCGGGTGCGGCTGCCTGTCGCTCGACCGGTGCCCGGTGGCCAACCCCCACGACCGGCTCGGCGACGAGGGCCCGGGCGCGCGCCGCATCGATACCCGCCTCTGCCCCCCACCCCAGTCCTGCGCCCCCTCAACCGGCTGCGCCCCCTTCACGGAAACGCCCCTCCCCACAGCCTCCTGACGCCCCACCCCAAGGCTGCCCCTCGTCGTCGTCACGGTCGGGCCCGGCCTCTGGAGGGACCCCAAGGCCGTCCTCCTCACGCAAAGGACCCCAGCCGAAGTGCGGTGGCGCGCTTCGGCTGAGGTCCTGAGCCGCTTTCAGCGGGCGGGCTTGGCCGGCGGGACGATGAGCGTCGGCCGGTGCGCGTGATGGAGCACGTGGTTGGACACGCTCCCCAACAGCACCGACCGCACCCCCGCCAGCCCCCGCGACCCCGTGACGATCACCGAGGCATCCACCTCATCCGCCACATCGACAATCGTCTTCCAGATCGACTCGTTGTCAGCCACCGCCCGATAGGTGACGTCCGAGAGCCCGGCGGCGATGGCCAGCTCGGCCCCCTCCCGGGCATGCTGCTCCGCCTGCGCGTGCGACTCGTCCTCGGTGCTCTGGTCGAGGGCGCCCGCGGCCAGCGGATACTTCTTGAGCTGCACGAGCAGCGGCTCCCACACCGTGACGACGACGGTGGGCTCGGCGGCGAGATGCTTGGCCGCGAATTCGATCGCGGTCCGCGAGTCGGCCGAGCCGTCGTAGGCGACAAGGATGGTCATGGCGTTCTTCCTTTCACTTCACTCTTCCGCTAAAGCACCGAAGCGATCAGGCGCCATTCCAGAGCCGGCTGTCTCCTTTGTCACACCCCGGGGGAGGGGTCAGGATTCGGTGAGGGCGATGAGGATGTGTTCCATGCAGGCGTGCCCCGCCCGCTCGGCCGCCGCCGCGTCCCCCGCCGCGATGGCGCGGGCGATGGCGTCGTGCGGGATGTAGCTCTTGTCGAGCGAGGTTCCCGCGGCCGTGATGCTGGCGCGCAGAGCCGCCGAGAAGTCCTCGTACAGGTCGATCAGCACCAGGTTGTGCGTCGCGTGCGCCACGGCCATGTGGAAGGCCAGGTCGGCCTCGACGAAGTAGTCGGGGTCGTCCAGCTCCCAGGCCCGGTCCCGCTCGGCCAGGGCCGCCTCGATGCGCTTGATGTCGTCGTCCGTGCGCCGGGTGGCGGCCAGGCGCGCGGACTCGACCTCCAGCGCACGACGTACCTCGAGGATCTCGAGCTGCTCGGCCTGCTTGAGCCGCCGCAGCATCGCGCCGGACAGCTCGCTGGTCGCACGGACGTAAGTGCCGTCCCCCTGACGGCACTCGAGCAGCCCGGCGTGCGTGAGCGCGCGTACGGCCTCCCGAACGGTGTTGCGACCCACCCCGAGCTGCTCGGCGAGCACCGTCTCGGTCGGGATCTTGCCGTTCATCGGCCACGACCCTGAGGTGATCTGCTCCTTGAGCTGATCGATCACCTGGTCGACGAGCGAAGCCCGCTGCGCCGTACGCAGACTCACAGTCCGCCTCCTCCGGGGAAACCAATCATCCTATGAGTCAATGACTGGTAGACCCTAATTATTCCAGACTCAAAACGCCAAATCTGGAGCTCCTGGAGGATCAGCGCGAAACCGTGGCGTCGACGGTCACCCCCGCCATGGCCGAACGGACCCCAGCGGCTTCGAGGGCCTTACGATATGCGGCGGTCTGTTGTGTTCTGGACCCGGCCCTGCCGTAGAGGTCGCCCAGCTCACGCCAGCAACGCGCGGCCTGCCGATCGGAGCCGAACACCGGCCGGTCGAGCGTGTCGAGCGCCCGGTGGGCGTCGCGCAGGTGCGCGGAGGCGTCGCCCCCCTCGTCGAACGCGACGGTGGCCAGCACGAGGTGGGCCTCGGCGGGCGTGGTGCCGGCGCGGTCGTGCGACAGGCTCAGAGCCGCGTTCGCCAGCTCGCTCGCCCGCGCCGAGGCGCCGGTCCGCAGCACGACCCGCGCGTGCACGATGAGGCTCTCGCCGTGCTCGCGCGCGGTGCCGGGGAACGTGGCGAACGCCTCGGCGGCGGCCGAGATGAGGCGCTCGGCCTCGTCGGCCGGCACCGTGGTCAGCCTGGACCAGTGCATGGCGGTCCTGGCCAGCTGCAGCGACAGCCGGGCCTGGCGGCCGGCCATGATGGCGTCGTCGGCGAGGCGCACGGCCAGCGCCGAGTCCTCGCCGGCAGCGGCGGCGGCGCTCGCGTGCCACAGCGCCTGGATCTCTCCGGAACGGTCCACAACTTGAGGAACGCCGGTCAGAGCCAGCACCCGCTGGACGTATCCCAGCTCGCGGGACTCGCTCTCGCGCTCGCTGCGCGCCTCGACCAGAGCGGCTGCCAGGTCGACGGCGATCTCGCCCTGCGTGATGGACAGCCGCTCGGCCTGCTGGAGGGCGGCGGCGGCCAGGTCGCGGGCCCGCAGGCGGTCGCCCGCCCGCTGGTAGCAGCGGCTCAGTGCGATCGTGAGCGGGAGGTCGGCCAGCCGCTCGGGGTGAGCCGCGGCCTCCCTGCGCAGGCGCTCGAACGCCTCCACCGCCTGGCCGAGGCGACCCTGGGCCTCGAGCGCGCGCGCCCTGCCGAACCGGGCGTGCGCGGTCAGCATGGCGTTTTCCTCGTCGGCCGCCTTCACGATCTCCGTGAAGCGGTCGGCGGCGACGGACGGGTCGCCATGCTGCAGCTCGAGCTCGGCGTGACGCAGGCCGAGCTCCGTGTCGATGCGCTGCCGAGGTTCGATTCCGTGAAGGAGGAACTCGGTCGTGCACCCCAGCCGCTCGGCCAGCAGCCGGGCCACGACAGGAGTCGGCGTGCGCTTGCCCGACTCAATGAGCGAGACATAACTGTCAGACAGGTCGGGTCCGGCCAGTTGGGCCTGGGACATCCGCCTGTTCAGCCGCAGTCCGCGGACGCGGTCACCGATGGTTCCCTGACTCGGCATCTCATCTCTCAAGGCGGGGAAGGGTCAACAACACGCAATGATTGCATGAAGTAGCCGAATCGGGTATCCCCGAGTGAAGAATTCCCCGCGAGGAGATTAATCGTCGCTCTCGTCCTTGCTGGGAAAAAGCATCCCGCAGACCTCGAGGTACAGCGTCTCGGGGTACGGAATGTACTCCACGGTCGAGAGTGCCTGGTCCTGACCTGCTGACTCGAGGATGAACTCACCGTAGCCGAGCATGCGCCCAAGCAGACTTCTTTGGAAGCTCATGTCGGTGACCTTGCCCAAAGGCATCATCGCGACCTTACGGGTGATCAAGCCCGTTGTCAGCAGCATGCGCTTCGAAGTCACCACAAAGTAATCGACCGACCACTCCGCGACTTTCCACACGAAACGCACCAGAAGCAGGAGCCACAACCACCACACGACGACGAGCGCCGTGCCACCCTGATCGCTGCCTCCGAAGAACTTGCTGAGCAAGCCCGCGACGATCAGGCCGGCGAGCACCTCGGCAACCGGGCGTAGCAAGATCGCAGGGTGCCGCCGGACCATGATGAACTGTTGTTCTTGGGGGAGAAGGTATCGGTTGACCGACGACGGGGCGGAGTCCCCGTGGGTCACAAGTCTCATGACAGGCTGTTCACAAATTGAGCCAGCGAGTCGGCCGCGTTGAACACCGTGTCGAACGCTCCTCTCACCGCGTCCGCGGCGTCAGATGGTCGCGCGAACAGGTAGTACGCGACAAATGCGATACCACCGTATGTGAGGACTTTTTTGACCTGCACCGTCGCCTCCGTGCCCTTACCCACTCCACCCGCCCTATACATTACCCACCCGGATGCCCGGGTAAAGATGCCTTCGCGGGATAGTTTTGATCTTGTCAGCCGCGTTCGCTGGCCACCAGGGCCAGGACGTGAAGGTGCTTGCGTGCGATGCGCTCTACAAGGCTTGGATGGGCGTAACCGGTGACCTCCAGCGCGCCGTAGTGCGCAGCTTCAACGCAGCGCGTTACGGTGGTCGCGGAGTGGATGCCGGCGAACTCGTCGCACAGCACAGTTTCCACCTCCGCGTACGGAGCCGGCTCCGCCTCGCTGTGATCGCTCATCGTGCTCCCCCACGCGCATGCGGAAGTTGCCTTCCTGCCTCTTCGTACCCACGAAACAACAGTATGTAACGAAGAGATGACTGCGTGTGACGGGAAAGGTGCTTTTCAGACGTCGTGGCGTCAGACCACGCCGTAGAGGCGGTCGCCCGCGTCGCCGAGGCCGGGCACGATGTAGCCGTTCTCGTTGAGCCGCTCGTCGAGCGCGGCGGTCACCACGCGGATGGGCTTGCCCGAGTTGGCGAACACCTTGTCCATGTACGCCAGGCCCTCGGGGGCGGCCAGCAGGCAGATGGCCGTGACATCGACCGCGCCCCTGTCGAACAGGAACTGCACGGCCGCCGCCAGCGTGCCGCCGGTGGCCAGCATCGGGTCGACGACGTAGCACTGGCGGCCGGACAGGTCGTCGGGCAGCCGCGTGGCGTATGTCTCGGCCTGGAGGGTGGACTCGTTCCTGATCATGCCGAGGAACCCGACCTCGGCCGTGGGCAGCAGCCGGGTCATGCCGTCGAGCATGCCGAGCCCGGCGCGCAGGATGGGCACCACCAGGGGGTACGGCTTGGCCAGTCGCACGCCGTGGGCGGGGGCCACGGGCGTCTCGACCGTGACGTCGTTGATCCGCACGTCGCGGGTGGCCTCGTACGCGAGCAGCGTCACCAGCTCATCCGCGAGCCTGCGGAAGGTCGGCGAGTCGGTGCGGACATCGCGCAGCGTGGTGAGCTTGTGGGCCACGAGCGGATGGTCGACGACGAGGGTTTCCATAAACGGCAAGGCTATCCGCTGGCGAACGTGCATGGGGACCCCCGCCACCTGCGGTGGTCCCCTGACCGCGCCCACCCCCACGGCCCGTCAGGCCATGGGTTTTGATCACAATTTGGTCCGAGAGGCACACGCCTCGTGCGCGGGTCTGGAACGATTGGGTGCTGGTAATACCTGTCGTGTCAGAAGTCGGGTGGGGATGGCGATGGCAGACGAAGATGACGCTCTGGACTTCGCCATCGTGGTCTATCGCGAGGACGGGTGCTGGGACGCCGAGCTCCTGCCGGTCGTGCTCACGTCCGACCTGCAGGGGTTGATCCATGCCCTGCGGCAGCAGCCGAGCGAGAGCGGGACGATCGGGCTGGTCGCCGTGGGTGACGAGTTCTTCGTAGCTTTGCGGGTCCTGGGCGAGCGGGTGGACGTGTTCCTGTCCGACATCGCGGCCTCCTGGGACTTCCCGCTGGCCCGCCAGGTTCTCGAGTACCTCGACGTGCCGGTGCCGGACGAGGAGGAGCTCGACGAGATCCTCCAGGACGAGGAGACCGTGCTCCCCGCCGGAGATCTGTCGATCTTCGCCGATCTCGGGTTGGACGAGATGGAGCTGGGCATCCTCTCCGGCGACATCGACTTGCTGCCCGAAGATGTGCTGTCCAGCATCGCCGCGCGGCTCGGCTTCTCCGAGCCGTTCGAGCGTGCCATCGAATCGGTCTTCGGCTGACCCCCTGGAGCTCGGACATGGCGTCCAACACCTTCTCTGCGGCTTTCGTCAGGACCTCGGACGGCTGGAGCGGCGCCGAGGTCGATCTGAGCGCGGCCGAGATCGTCGACGACCTCGGTGACGCGGTCACGGAGACGCTGAGCCTCTCCGGCGACGAGCTGGCCCTGCTCTGCGTCGAGGTCGAGGACGAGTGGTTCGCGATCGCCCGCTACCGGGGCGAGGAGGAGCCGCGCGTGTTCCTGTCGGACGCGCACGCGATCCTGTCCGACCCGCTCGGCGAGCTGTTCGCCGAGTTCGCCGGCGTGGCGCCCGACAAGGAGGCCAACGGCCTCGGCGTGCGCCCGGCCGGTGACTACGAGCTGCTGAGCGACCTCGGGGTCAGCTCCGAGGAGCTGCTGGAGCTGAGCATGGAGGAGGGCATGCTGCCGGCCGACATCCTGTCGGTGATCGCCGAGCGGCTGGCCTTCGCCGACGAGCTCGACCGGCTGCGGTGACCCGGCTCTCGCTGTGACGTACGAGGAGGCCATGCGCCTGGCGCTGGCGGAGGCGGACGCAGCGGGGTCCAGGGGAGAGATCCCCGTGGGCGCGGTGGTGCTCGACGCGCTCGGCGAGGTCCTGTCCGCGGCGGGCAACGACCGCGAGTCCTCCGCCGACCCGACGGCCCACGCCGAGGTTCTCGCGCTCCGGCAGGCGGCCGTGCGGCGCGGGCAGTGGCGGCTGGCCGGCTGCACGCTCGTGGTGACCCTGGAGCCCTGCACGATGTGCGCGGGCGCCGCTGTACTGGCCCGGGTCGACCGGATCGTGTACGGCGCGGTGGACGAGAAGGGCGGGGCCGTGGGCTCGCTCTGGGACGTCGTACGCGACCGCCGGCTCAACCATCGGCCCGAGGTCGTCATGGGAGTGTTGGCGGACGAGTGCTCGTCGGTACTAAAGCGGTTCTTCGCTACTCGCCGGATCCGGTAAGCTCATGCGCGGTGGTGTCGCCTAGTGGCCGAGGGCGCACGCCTCGAAAGCGTGTGATGGGGCAACTCATCCGTGGGTTCAAATCCCACCACCACCGCCACGAGAAGGGCCTCCGACCTACGGGTCGGGGGCCCTTCGTCTGTCAAGATCATGAAAGCGTTTTGGGGACCCCGGCGGCCCGTCGCCGCCGCTGACGTGCCCACCGTGGGCGAGGACGAAGACACCATCCTGCCCACCGGTGCCGGATGGGGCGGCATCCAGCGGTCGGCAACCAGGCCCGACCAGACTCTCGTTCCTTTGTCGAAGGTTGTAGCAGTGTGCCCACCGTCGGACATGGCATGCCTCTACCAGCCGGCATGGCCGGATCACATCATGCACGCGTTGAACTGAATTGATGGGATGGATCCATCCTCCCGCTCGTTGCCGGTGATGTCCAGACAAGAGATCTACCGAGAGCATCGCAGCAAAATGCCCCTTGGGGTAGACAGTGCCCCGGATTCGGCCTTAAATACATCCCATCTCTTCATGTCGGTGACACACGGATGCCGCCGATATGAAACATCCCCCGCTTCGGGATCAGTGCGAGGAAGTGCCGATGAGACTCACAACTGTCCTGTGCTCCACCGCCTCCGCCGTGTCCGCGCTGGTGTTGCTCAGCGCCTGCAGCAGCTCCGGCACCACGGCCACGTCGAGCGCCACGCCACTGGTCGGCGTGGACTACCCACGCTCCGACACCGACTTCTGGAACTCGTACATCAAGTACACGCCCGAGTACGCCAAGGAGCTTGGCCTCTCGCTCAAGACCACCAACTCGCAGAATGACGTCGCCAAGCTGACCGCCAACGCGCAGACGTTCATCAGCCAGGGTGTGAAGGGCCTGGCGATGGCTCCGCAGGACACCGCCGCCATCGCCCCGACCCTCGCGCAGCTGGAGGCGAAGAAGATCTCGGTCGTCACCGTCGACACCCGCCCCGACAGCGGCAAGGTCTACATGGTCGTCCGCGCCGACAATCGTGCCTACGGCGAGAAGGCGTGCCAGTACCTGGGCACCAAGCTGGCCGGCAAGGGCAAGGTCGTCATGCTTCAAGGCGACCTTGCCTCCATCAACGGCCGTGACCGCACCGAGGCGTTCAACGACTGTATGAAGAAGAACTACCCGGGCATCACGGTGCTGGGAGAGGCCACCAACTGGGACGGCGCCGTCGCCGCGCAGAAGCTCCAGACAGACCTGACCGCCCACCCGGACATCAAGGGCGTCTACATGCAGTCCAGCTTCGCCCTGTCTGGCACGCTCCAGGTGCTCAAGCAGAAGGGCCTGTTGGTCGGTCCCGAGGACGCGAAGCACGTGTTCGTCGTCTCGAACGACGGCATCCCCGAAGAACTCAAGTCCATCGCCGAGGGCAAGATCGACGCCACCGTCTCCCAGCCGGCCGACCTCTACGCCAAGTACGCCCTGTACTACCTGAAGGCCGCAATGGACGGGAAGACGTTCCAGCCGGGCAAGACCGACCACGACAGCACCATCGTCCAGGTCCGTGACGGTCTGCTGGAGGACCAGCTCGCAGCCCCGCTCGTCACCGCCGACGGCGGCACCTACGGCGGTGTCCCCAGCCTCAAGAGCACCGACACGTCCCTGTGGGGCAACAACCTCGGCTGAGTCTCAGAGCTCGTCAGGAAACAGAACGGCTCACGAACACAAGGCGGTTGAGATGAGCGACGGGGAGCGAGCAGTCACCCCCGCGCCCGCCCCGGCGCACGACGGGAGAGCCCCGGTCGGCCCTCCCGTCGTCGAGGCGACGGGCATTGTCAAACGATTCGGTCCGACGGTGGCCCTGAACGGCGCCCGGATCACCATCATGCCCAACGAGACCCACGCGCTGGTCGGCCGCAACGGGGCCGGCAAGTCGACCCTGGTGTCCGTCCTCACCGGACTTCAGGCCCCGGACGAGGGAACGGTCACCTTCGGCGGCAGCCTGGCGCCCCGGCTCGCGGACCGCGACGCCTGGCGGCAGCGGGTGGCCTGTGTTTACCAGAAGTCGACGATCATCCCCACGCTGACCGTCGCCGAGAACCTCTTCCTGAACCGGCATGAGCACGGCCGGAGCGGGCTGATCAGCTGGCAGGGAGTGCGCAGGCGGGCGCGGGAACTGCTGTCGACCTGGTCGGTGGACGTGGATCCGCAAGCTCCGGCCGGCGATCTCAGCGTGGAACAGCGGCAGTTCGTCGAGATCGCCCGTGCGCTGTCCTTCGGAGCCCGGTTCATCATCCTCGACGAACCGACCGCGCAACTCGACGGCGCGGCGATCAACCGGCTCTTCGAGAGAATACGCGATCTGCAGCGCCAGGGCGTGACCTTCCTGTTCATCAGCCACCACCTCCAGGAGATCTACGAGATCTGCGACATGGTGACGGTGTTCCGAGACGCCCAGCACATCCTGACCGCGCCGGTCGCCGAACTTCCCCGCACCGAGCTCATCGCCGCCATGACCGGCGAGGCGGCGGCCGACAGGCGCGAGGAACGGGCGAGCGCCCTCGACGTCGGCGCGACGTCGGCGCTGAGCGTCCGGGGCCTCACCGGCCAGGCCTACGAGGACGTCACCTTCAAGGTGGGCGCGGGCGAGATCGTCGGCCTGGCCGGGGCCGCCGGCAGCGGTCGCATCGAGGTCGCCGAGACCGTCGTGGGGCTGCTGGCCGCCGACGGCGGCGAGGTCGAGATCGCAGGGCGGCAGCCACAGCCGGGCAGCGTGCCCGCCGCGCTCGCCGCCGGCGCCGGGTTCGTCCCGCAGGACCGGCACCACCAGGGTTTCGTACCCGACATGTCGATCGCGGACAACGCCACGCTGTCCGTGCCCAAACGGCTCAGCCGGGGAGGGTTCCTGAGCCGCGACCGCCGGGACCAGCTTGCCGAGGGCATGATCGAGAAACTGGCGATCAAGACCTCAGGCTCCGACCTGTCGGTCTCCGCGCTGTCCGGGGGCAACCAGCAGAAGGTCGTCATGGCCCGCGCCCTCGCCGACGACCCCCGGCTGCTGGTGCTGATCAACCCGACCGCAGGCGTGGACGTGCGCTCCAAGGAGTTCCTCCTCGGCAAGGTCGAGGAGACCGCGGAAGGCGGCACCGGAGTGCTCATCGCCTCTGACGAACTCGACGACCTGCGCATGTGCGACCGGGTCCTGGTGATGTTCCAGGGCCGGGTGACCTCAGAGATCGCCCGCGGCTGGCACGACCACGACCTAGTGGCCGCGATGGAAGGAGTGGACCTCAATGCCTGAAACCGCCCTCGCGGACACGCCCGCCCCCAAGCCCACGAAGCCCGAGGCCGGGCGGAAGGGGCTGTTCGGCGGCCGGATACCCGTGGCCCGGCTGCGTGACCTCGCCCTGGTTCCCGCGATCGTCGCGATCGCGATCGTCGGCCAGATCGTCAACCCGGTCTTCCTCCAGGGCGACAACCTGATCAATGTCCTGCAGACCATGTCCGAGATCGCCCTGCTGGTCCTCGCCCAGACGATGATCCTGATCGTCAAGAAGATGGACCTGTCTCTGGAGTCCACCATGGGCCTCGCGCCCGGCGTCGCCGCCCTGCTGGTGGTGCCGGCCGGCGTCGGACCCGGCCTCGGGCTCCTCCCCGGCGCCTGGTCGATTCCCATCACGCTGGCCGTGGGTGCGCTCATCGGCGTGGTCAACGCCCTGCTGATCATCCGCTTCGGTCTCAACGGCTTCATCGTCACCCTCGGCATGCTGATCGTCCTGCGTGGTGTCCTCACCGGCATCTCGGGCGGCCAGACCTTCTTCCAACTGCCGGAGTCGATGCTCTACCTGGGCACCGCCCAGTGGTTCGGGATACCCGCCTCTATCTGGATCTGCCTGGCGCTGTTCGCCGTGGCGATCGTCGTCCTGGGCTGGACCAGCTTCGGCCGCTCGCTGTACGCCATCGGCGGCAACGTCGACGCGGCGAAGGCGGCCGGTATCCGCACTGACCGGGTGCTGTGGATCGTCATCGTCACCGGCAGCCTGCTGGCCGCACTCGCCGGGCTGCTACTTTCCGGGCGTCTCGCCTCCGTCGCCTCCGCGCAGGGCAACGGTTACATCTTCACCGTGTTCGCCGCCGCCGTCATCGGCGGGATCAGCCTCAACGGCGGCAAGGGCACCATGTTCGGCGCCTTCAGCGGCATCCTGCTGCTCTTCATGATCCAGAATGTGCTCACCCTCGCGGGTGTCCCCGCCCAGTGGATCGGCGCCCTCAACGGCCTGATCATCCTGGTCGCGCTGACCATCTCCCGCATCACGGGCGGCAAGGTCCAGGAGTGAACCGGGCGACCCCACGCCGCCGTACGCCGCCCCATCTTTGTTCCGTCGCAGGAGGTCGTGTCGCCGCCTGCCGCCACAGGAGTTGCTGCCATGTCCTCCGCTGTGTCCGCATCCGCCCGCATCACCGCGCTCGACGTCATGGACGTCCGGTTCCCGACGTCCGAGCATCTGGACGGATCGGACGCGATGAACCCCGAACCCGACTACTCGGCCGCCTACGTCATCTTGCGCACCGACGCCGGTGACGGACTGGAGGGCCACGCCCTGGCCTTCACCACGGGCCGTGGCAACGATGTCCAGGCCGCCGCCATCGCGGCCCTGGCCCCGCATGTGGTCGGATTGTCCGTCGACGAGGTCTGCGCCGACCTCGGCACGTTCTCCCGCTCTCTGGTCCACGACCCCCAACTGCGCTGGCTGGGCCCGGAGAAGGGCGCCATCCACATGGCCACCGGTGCCGTCGTCAACGCCGCCTGGGACCTCGCGGCCAAGCGGGTCGGCAAGCCCGTCTGGCGGTTTCTCGGCGAGATGTCGCCAGAGGATCTGGTCGCCCAGATCGACTTCCGCTGGCTGAGCGATGCCCTCACTCCAGAGGAGGCGCTTCAGATCCTGCGCCGCGCCGAACCGGGTCGCCGGCAGCGCATCGCCCACCTGCTGGAGCGCGGCTACCCCGCCTACACCACCACCCCTGGCTGGCTCGGCTACTCCGACGAGAAGCTGGCCCGCCTCGCCCGCGAGGCCGTCGCCGACGGCTTCACCCAGATCAAGCTGAAGGTCGGCGCGGACCTCGAGGACGATCTACGGCGTATGCGCACTGCTCGTCAGACGGTGGGCGAGGGCATTCGCATCGCGGTCGATGCCAACCAGAGATGGGACGTGCAGCCCGCCATCGACTGGATGCGCGCCCTGGCCCCCTATCAGCCGTACTGGATCGAGGAGCCCACCTCCCCGGACGACATCCTCGGGCATGCCGCCGTTCGCAAGGCGGTCAGCCCCATCAAGGTCGCCACCGGCGAGCACATCGCCAACCGGGTCGTCTTCAAGCAACTCCTCCAGGCGGGCGCGGTGGACATCGTGCAAATCGACTCGGCACGGGTCGGCGGCGTCAACGAGAACATCGCGATCCTGCTGCTCGCTGCCAAGTTCGGGGTGCCGGTCTGCCCACACGCGGGCGGTGTGGGCCTGTGCGAGATGGTGCAACACCTGTCGATGTTCGACTACGTCGCCGTCTCCGGCACGGTCGAGAACCGGGTCATCGAGTACGTCGACCATCTGCACGAGCACTTCGTCGACCCGGTCCGCGTTGCGGACGGCCACTACCTCGCCCCGGCCCTGCCCGGACTCAGCGCGCAGATGCACCCGGAGTCTCTCAAGGAGTACGCCTACCCCGACGGCCCCGTCTGGACCGCCCGTGTCTGACGCCCTCCGCCTGGTCGACGCCCACCATCACGTATGGAACCTCGACCACCGCCCCCAGCCCTGGCTGGACGAGGCGGGCCACGAGCCGATCCGCCGCACCTTCGGCCTCGACGACCTGCGATCGACCGCGACCCGGCTCATCGCCGGCCGACAGCTGACGAGCACGGTGGTCGTCCAGTGCGTCACGTCCGTGGTCGAGACACGCGAGCTGCTGGCTCTGGCCGACGAGAACCCGCTGATCGGCGCGGTCGTCGGCTGGGCAGACCTGACCTCCCCGGCGATCGGTGACGTGCTCGACGAACTGCGGGCCGGGCCCGGAGGGGCGTATCTGCGAGCCGTGCGGCACATCGTCCAAAGCGAGTCCGACCCGGAATGGCTGCAACGCCCGGCCGTGGAGCGGGGGTTGCGGGCGGTGCAGGAGCGCGGGCTCGGCTACGACGTGCTCATCCGCAGCCACCAGCTCTCCCAGGCGATCCGCCTGGCCGAACGCCTCCCGGATCTGCCGCTGGTCCTGGATCACGCAGGGAAGCCCTCCATCGTCCGGCATGATCTGGCCGACTGGGAACAGAACGTGAGATTGCTTGCCGGGCACCCGCAGGTGCGGTGCAAGGTGTCCGGGCTGGTCACGGAAGCCGACCACGAGAAGTGGACGATCGCCGACATCCGGCCGGTGTGGGACGTCCTGCTCTCCTCCTTCGGCCCCGAGCGGCTGATGTTCGGCTCCGACTGGCCGGTATGCGTTCTGGCGGGGGGCTGGAACCGCTGGGCCGCCACCGTCGAGGTACTCCTGAGCGGCTGCTCCGCCATCGAGACCGACGCCGTGCTCGCTGACACTGCGACCACCTTCTACGGCCTGATATCCGCCGCCGACGGGAGGACCGCCCCATGCTCCTGACCGAACTGCTGCACCCTGGAATCCTCGAAGCCCTGGCCGGAGCCGGCCACGGCGCCCGCGTCCTGCTCGCCGACGGCCACTACCCCGCCAGCACCGCCACCGGCGAGCGTGCCAGGACGGTCCACCTCAACCTGGCCCCCGGCCTGCTGGACGTCACCGTCGTGCTCGACGTCCTGCTGCGGGCCCTGCCCGTCGAGTCGGCCCAGGTGATGGTGCCCCCCGAGGGCGCACCGGAGCCGCCGGCCATCACCGAGTACCGCTCGAAGCTGGCGCCCGTCCCGGTCGAGAACCTCAGCCGCTTCGAGTTCTACGACGCCGCCCGCTCACCCGACCTGGCGCTGGCGATCGTCACCGCCGACATCCGTACCTACGCGAACCTGCTGCTGACCATCGGCGTTCGCACTGAAAGGACCGTGACAACACGATGACACTCGCCGTCCGTTACACGGCTGCCCGAACCCTGGACACGGCGCCCGTCGAACCCGCCTCCCCCGGACCGGGTGAGGTCGAGCTGGCCCCCGCCTACGTCGGCATCTGCGGCACCGATCTACACATCTTCCACGGTGACATGGACGCCCGGGTCAGCACGCCCGCGGTCCTGGGGCACGAGATGTCCGGCCGTGTCCTCCGTGTCGGGCCGGACGTCGAAGGCTGGCGGCCCGGCGACGCGGTCACCGTGATGCCGCTGCGCTGGGACGACAGCTGCCCCGCCTGCCGCGCAGGCAACCGGCACATCTGCCAGCACCTGGATTTCATCGGTATCGACTCCCCGGGCGCGATGCAGCAGCGCTGGATCGTGCCCGCCGCCACCCTCGTACGGCTGCCCGACTCGCTCCCCCTGGACCGCGCCGCGCTCGTCGAACCCACTGCGGTGGCGGTACACGACGTCAACCGGGCCCGAGTGCGGGACGGTGAGCGGGTGGTCGTCGTGGGCGGCGGACCCATCGGCATCCTGATCGCGCTGGTCGCGCGCGCCACCGGTGCCGAAGTCCGCGTGGTGGAGCTGAGCGGCCACCGGCGGATCCTGGCGCAGAAGTTGGGGCTGACCGCCTGGAACCCGGCTGCCGAGGACGTGCCCGAACTGGTCCGGCAGTGGACCGGCGACGCAGGCGCGGATGTCGCATTCGAGGTCTCCGGCGCGGCAGGCGGTGTGGACACCGCGGTCCAGGTGCTGGGCGTACGCGGCCGGCTGTGCCTCGTGGCCATCCACCCCCGGCCTCGAGAGGTCGACCTGCATCGGTTCTTCTGGCGCGAACTGACCCTCATCGGCGCAAGGCTGTACGACCGTTCGGACTTCGAGAAGGCGGTCACGCTGGTTGCCGACGCCACCATCCCCGCCGAGCAACTGATCAGCAAGGTGGTGCCACTCACCCAGGCGCCCGCCGCGTTCGAAGCGCTCGAGGCGGGTGGCGACGTCATGAAGATCCTCGTGGACTGCACCGACGACGCACAGGGAGCAGCCGTATGACTGCCTTCGACCTCACGGGAAGACTTGCCGTTGTCACCGGCGCCCGGCGCGGCATCGGCCGGGCCATGGCCCGGGCGCTGGCCGAGGCCGGCGCCGACGTCATCGGCGTCAGCGCCAACCTGGAGGAGTCCGGCAGCGCCGTCGAGAAGGACGTCCTTGCCGCAGGCCGTACCTTCGAGGCGATCCGCACCGACTTCGCCGACACCGAGGCAGTCCGGTCCCTGGCCACGGACCTCGCTGGACGTGAGCGACCGGTGGACATCCTGGTCAACAATGCTGGCACCATCCGCCGCGCCCCGACGGCCGAACACGCCGACGCCGACTGGGAGCTGGTCCTCCAGGTCAACCTCAGCGCCCAGTTCACGCTGGCCAGGGCGGTGGGCGCGGCGATGGTGTCCCGAGGCTACGGGAAGATCCTTTTCACGGCGTCGCTGCTCAGCTTCCAGGGCGGCATCAATGTGCCCGGCTACACCGCCGCCAAGCACGGTGTCGCCGGCCTGACCAAGGCGCTGGCCAACGAGTGGGCCCCGCACGGCGTCAACGTCAACGCCATCGCGCCCGGCTACATCGCCACCGACAACACTCAGGCTCTCCAGGACGATCCGGCGCGCAGCCGGGCGATCCTGGACCGCATCCCGGCCGGGCGGTGGGGCACCGCCGACGATCTCGCGGGCGCCACCGTGTTCCTGGCCTCCGACGCCGCCGCCTACGTGCACGGCACCGTCCTCCCCGTCGACGGCGGATGGCTGGGCCGATGACCGTCGGCGCCGGCACCGTGCTCTTCCCCGAGCAGGTGGAGCGGGCCGTGGCACCCACACCATGACCACCCCCCGGTGACATCTCCATGGCGTCGCTCGCCGAGGTCGAGGCGCTCATGGCGGGCGTCTCGGCCGCGGTCGGACGCCGATGCGCCAGCCGGCGGCCGCCCCGACTCCCACTCCCAAGGAGCACACCTTGCGACACCGGAAGATCACGAACACCTCGGTCGAGCTCAGCGAACTCGGCTTCGGGGCCTCCGTCATAGGCAATCTCCACCGCGTCACACCGGCACTTGACGCGGCAGCCGCGGTCGAAGCGGCCTGGGACGCAGGCATCCGGTACTTCGACACAGCACCCCACTACGGCCTGGGCCTGTCCGAGCACCGCCTGGGCGCCGCGTTGCGGGACCGTCCGCGGAACGAGTACGTCATATCCTCCAAAGTGGGCCGTCTGCTGGTGCCCAACGAGCGGCCGCGCGGGGTCGACGACGAGGGTTTCGTCGTCCGGGACGACCTGCGCAGGCAGTGGGACTTCAGCCGGGACGGGGTACTGCGCTCCATCGAGGCGACACTGGAGCGCACGGGCCTCGACCGTCTGGACGTCGTCTACCTGCACGACCCCGACGACCACTGGAGGCAGGCCGCCGAGGAGGCCATGCCCGTCCTGGCGGAACTACGCGACCAAGGGGTGATCGGCGCCATCGGCGCCGGCATGAACCAGTCAGCCATGCTCGCCCGCTTCCTGCGTGACACCGCCGCCGACGTGGTGATGCTCGCCGGCCGCTACACGCTCCTCGACCAGTCGGCATTGGACGACGTCCTGCCCGCCGCTCAGGAACTGGACAAAAGTGTGGTGGCGGTCGGTGTGTTCAATTCGGGACTGCTCTCCCTCGACCGGCCCGCCGAGGGCATGAAGTACGACTACCGGGACGCGCCGCCTGCCCTGGTCGCCCGTGCCCTGGCGATCGCCGAGGTCTGCGTGGCGCACGGCACGACCCTCCCGGCAGCGGCGATTGCCTTTCCGTACACCCATCCCCATATCATCAACGTCACCCTGGGCATGCGGAATGCTGAGCAGGTCGCGCGGAACGCGGAACTCCACCGTCGGCACATCCCCGAAGGCCTTTGGGAGGATCTTCGTGCCCAAGGATTGATCAGATCGGACGTGCCCGCCGAGAAGGGGTACCAGAGGAGTTCGCATTGTCTTTGACCGACAGGGCCATTGAGCAGATCCGTGAGCTGATCCGCACCGGAGCCCTGCCGCCGGGTTCGAAGCTTCCACCGGAACCGGATCTGGCCGCTCAACTGGGCCTGTCCCGCAACCTCGCACGGGAAGCGGTCAAGGCACTGGCCGTCGCGCGAGTCCTGGAGATCCGGCGGGGCGACGGCACGTACGTGACCAGCCTGCAGCCGAGCCTGCTCTTCGAGGGTCTCGGCGGGGCTGTGGAGCTGCTGCAGGGCGACTCGGCCGCCCTGCAGGATCTGATGGAGGTACGTCGGCTCCTCGAACCGGTCGCCACGGCACTGGCCGCGATCCGGATCTCCGACGAACAACTCGCCGAGGTGCAACAGCACTTGGACGCCATGCGTGAGGCCCGCGACGACGTCGAACGGCTCAACGCCCACGACGCGGCCTTCCACCGTGCCGTCGTCTCGGCCACGGGCAACGACACGCTGCTCACCCTCCTGGAGGCCATCTCCGGCCGTACGTTGCGCGCCCGCATCTGGCGTGGCCACGTTGACGCCGAGGCTGCGGGCCGCACCCTCGCCGAGCACGAGGCGATCTTCACGGCCCTGTCCACCCGTGACGCCGCTCTCAGCCAGGCCGCTGCACTGCTGCACGTCAGCAGCACCGAACGGGGATTGAGGGAATACCTGCGCACCACCGAATCCCTCCCCCGCTGAGCGCCGACGGCGAACGGCACCGGAACCTGACCGACGTGGCCATGAACCACGACGAGCGGCGCGCCCACAGCGCCGGCATGGCTCCCTCGAGCGCGGCCGGCACCGCGGCGACGGTGGGATCGAATGGCGGGGGTGGCCCCACCAGGTGTGTGAGGATCATCACAGGCCCAATGGGGTGGGCGGACGGGTTCAAATCCCACCACCACCGCCACGAGGAGGGCCTCCGACCTACGGGTCGGCGGGCCCTTCGTCATGAGGCGGGGGCGCTCCCGAGCCTTTCCAACATCATTTATGGAGCGCATGCGAAAAGGGAGCCGCGAATCCCGCGGCTCCCTTTTCCCTTTCTCAGTTGGGCAGCTCGAGGACCCTGGCGTGCAGGATCGATCTTTGGTGCAGGGCCGCGCGCAACGCGCGGTGCAGACCGTCCTCCAGATAGAGCTCGCCCTGCCACTGCACCACGTGCGGGAAAAGGTCGCCGTAGAAGGTGGAGTCGGCGGCGAGCAGCGAATGCAGGTCCAGTACGGCCTTCGTGGTGATCAACGAGTCGAGCCGGACCTGCCGTGGAGGGATCTGCGCCCACTCTCGGTTAGAGAGACCGTGGTCGGGATAAGGGCGTCCGTCGCCGACAAGCTTGAAGATCACCCCCCCGATTTTAGGAGAGAATCCGATTCCTTGCGTTGTCCGGGAGCCTCAGCGCAGGTCGCCCGGTTCGCAGGAGTCGGCCGTGCCCTTTTCGTAGCCGCGTTGGAAGGCGTTGACGCGTTGCTTGGAGCTGCCGTGCGTGAACGATTCAGGATCGATTCTGCCTTGGGTGCGTTGCTGGATTCTGTCGTCGCCGACCGCCGCGGCGGCGTCCAGGGCCTCGGAGATATCCGTCCGGGTGAACGGCTTCTCGTAGAAGCCGGTCTTGACCGCGTTGTGCGCCCAGACGCCGGCGTAGCAGTCCGCCTGGAGTTCGGTGGAGACGGAGGAGCCGCCCGTGTCGAGGGCGCCGAGCAGGTCCTGCACGTGGTGGCCGTACTCGTGGGCGATCACGTACGCCTGCGCGAACGGCCCGCCCTTGGCGCCGAACTGGGTGTGGAGCTGGTCGAAGAAGCTCAGGTCGAGGTAGACGCGCTGGTCGCCGGGGCAGTAGAAGGGGCCCACCGCCGAGCTGGCCGTGCCGCAGCCCGTACGTAAGCGACCGGAGTAGAGGATGGTTTTCGCCGCCCGATATCCCGAAATTTCCTGCTTCCAGTAGTCCTGGATGCTGTTGACCACGCCCACCACCCGGCACCGCTCCGACTGGTCGGCGTCCTTGCCCGTCCGGCACTGCCCGGACAGGTTGGACGGGGACCGCCGCTGGGCGGGCTCGGCGCCGCCGCCACCGCCCACGTTGTTCAGCACGACGACCAGCACGAGCACGATCAGGCTGACGATGCCGCCACCGCCGATGATCATGCCGCCGGGGAAGCCGCCGCCACCACCGCCCGAATAACCGCCGCCGGCATCCTCGACCTGCGAGGAGTCGAGCTCGACGTCGTCCCTGAAGTCCATGCTGACGTCCCTTCTGGGGGTGCCGCCCGCATGACAGCTTCCCCACAGAGCCGTATCAAATACCTCCGGAGAACGTGTCGCATCGCTTGGGGTCCCCGCTGTCGTACCCGACGCTGAACCAGCTCTCCCGCTGCCGCGACGTGCCGTGGGTGAAGGCGTCGGGGGTCACCCGGCCCTGCGTGCGGCGCTGGATGCTGTCGTCGCCGACCGCCGCGGCCGCGCTGAGCGCCTGGTCGATGTCCGTCTGGGAGAACGGCTCCCGGAAGAAGCCGGTCTTGACCGCGTTGTGCGCCCAGACGCCCGCGTAGCAGTCGGCCTGCAGCTCCAGTCGCACCGACGGGCTGCCTGCGCCGGGCCTGCTGTCGGGGCCGACCCTGTTCATGGTGCCGAGCAGGTTCTGGACGTGGTGGCCGTACTCGTGGGCGACCACGTACGCCTGCGCGAACGGACCGCCTTCGGCGCCGAAGTCGCGCTGGAGCGTGTTGAAGAACGACAGGTCGAGATAGACCTTGCGATCGACGGGGCAGTAGAACGGGCCCACGGCGGCGTCGGCCGTGCCGCAGCCGGTGTTGACCGCGTTGGAGAACAGCACGGTCCTGGCGGGCTTGTACGTGCGCCCGCGCTCCTGGAACGCCTGCCGCCAGTACGTCTGGATGCTGTTGACCGTGCCGACGACGCGGCAGTCCTCGGACTGCTCCGCATCGGCGCCGGTCCGGCACCGCGCCGCCAGGTTGCCGGTCTGGGCGGGCATGGCTGGGGCGCTCGGCTGCCGCCCGCCGCCCTGCGGCCCGCCTCCCTGGCCGCTGAACGGCGAGGGGATGACCCCGAACAGGAACAGCCCGGCCGCCGCCAGGATGAGCAGCAGGCAGCCGCCGCAGCCTCCTCGGCCGCCGATGGGCAGCATGCACCCGCCCGGCATCCCGCCTCCGCCCGGCTGCGGACCGGCGGCCCGTACGTCCTCGACCTGCGACGGATCGAGTTGCGCGTCGTCGTCGAACTGCATGCCTCCCTACTCCCCAGCAACGGGTCGAATACGCAGCGCGACAAACTGGGATGCGCGCGACCGTATATGTCCGCTAATCTGCCGATATGACGGCTGGCTTGATCGGAATCGCGCTGGTATCGCTGGGCATGGTTCTCACGCCCGGGCCGAACATGGTCTATCTGATCTCACGATCGATCTCCCAGGGCCGCCGGGCCGGCCTGATCTCCCTCACTGGCGTCTTCCTCGGCTTCACGCTCTACCTGACCGCGACGTGCCTGGGGCTGACGGCGGTCTTCGCGTACGTACCGGCCGCCTACACGGCACTCAAGCTCGCCGGCGCCGCGTACCTGCTCTGGCTGGCCTGGAACGCCGTCAAGCCGGGCGGCGCCTCGGCCTTCCAGCCGCGCACGCTCACCCCCGAACCCCCGCGCAAGCTGTTCGGCATGGGCCTGCTGACCTGCCTGCTCAACCCCAAGATCGCCATCCTGTACCTGTCGCTGCTCCCGCAGTTCATCGACCCTTCGATGGGCCACGTACTGCTGCAGAGCCTGGCGCTCGGCTCGGTCCAGATCGTCGTCGCCACCACGGTCAACGGCCTGATCGCCATCTCGGCCGGCGCGCTGGCCGCCTTCCTGGGCAGCCGCCCCCTCTGGCTCCGCGTCCAGCGCTACGTCACCGGCACGATCCTCGGCGCCTTCGCCATCCACATGGCCACCGACCGATCGAAGGCCCTGGTGCCCGCCTAGCGTCGGCGCGGCTGACAGCGGCGACCACCGGCTCATGAGCGAGCGCCCTCGGGGAGCGGGGCCGAGGCGGCCCGGGTTGCCGGGCGCATGGCCAGGACCAGCACGGCCATCCCGGCGAAGATGACCACGGCGACACCGCCCGTGACGTGCAGGCCGGCCGTGAAGGCCTCCCGCGCGGCGTGCAGCAGTTCCGCGCCCTGACTGGCGGGAAGATGCCGGCCGGCGGCGACCGCGCCGGCCAGCGAGTCGGACGTGCCGCCCATCCGGCTGCGGTAGACCACCGCCGCCACCACACCGAGCAGCGCGAAGCCGAGCGAACCGCCGAAGTAGTTGCCGGTCTCCGACATCGACGCCGCCGAACCGGCGCGCTCCGGCGGCACGGACCCGACGACCAGGCCGGTGCCCAGCGCGAACAGCGGGCCGGTGCCCAGCGCCAGTACGGTGATGCCGATCATCACCAGCGGCAGCGCGCTCGGACCGTCGACGGCGACCAGGAGCAGGCTGCCCAGCGCCGACCCCACCAGCCCGCCGGCGATCGCGGTCGTCTGCTTCATCCGCCGGGCCAGCGCCGGCGCGGCCATGGTGCCGACCGCCACGCCGAGGCCCATGGGCGCGAAAAGCACCGCCGACGCGACCGGCGAGAAGCCCAGCACGCTCTGCAGGTACTGGGTCACCAGCAGGCCCGTGCCGGCCATGGCGATGCCGGCGAAGACCAGCGCGACGATCACGGCCGTGAGCGGCCGGTTACGGAGCAGCCGCAGGTCCAGCAGCGGCGTCTCCAGCCGCAGCTGCCGGCGTACGAACAGCGATCCGACGACCGCGCCGACGACGAGGGCCACCGCCGGCACGACCGGCACGCTCTCGACGGTCAGCTGCTTGAGGCCGTAGACCATCAGAAGCACCGCCACGAGCGACAGCCCGACGCTGGCCAGGTCCAGCCGGCCGGCCTGGTCGCTGCGGAACTCCGGCAGCAGGACCGGCCCGGTGAGCAGCAGCAGCGCCATCGCCGGCACGGCGACCAGGAACACCGATCCCCACCAGAAGTGCTGGAGCAGGAATCCGGCGAGCACGGGTCCGAGCGCGCCGCCGGTGAACTGGCAGGTCGCCCAGATCGCGATGGCCTGCCCCCGCTGCCGTTCGTCACGGAACATGTTGGTGATCAAGGCCAGTGTGGACGGCGCCAGGGTCGCGCCGGCGATGCCCAGGAGCGCCCGTGCGACGATCAGCAGCAGCGGGCCGGCCGCGAAGGCGGCCACGACCGACAGCACCGCGAACGCCGCCGCGCCGATCATCAGCAGCCGCCGGCGGCCGATCCGGTCGCCGAGCGTCCCCATCGTGATGACCATGCCGGCCACCATGAACCCGTAGCTGTCACTGATCCACAGCTGCTCGACGTTGGTGGCACCCAGGTCGGCGCTCAGCTGGGGAAGCGCGAGGAGCAACGCCGTCATGTCCATCGCGACGAGCAATGTCGGCAGCATGAGGACGGCCAGTCCCAGCCATGCCCGGTTGACTCTCATATCCGAAACTCCCTGTTCTCTCGACGTTTCGCCGGTTGGTCGGAGCGGGCGAGAGTTTCTTGACATCGACACGGGGGAGACCTCGCGCGACTGCCGCCACGGTGGGGCGGCGAAAAACTCGTGCGAATGTTCTGCCGGGGATGTCAAGACGGCGGCAGCGGCTCCGACCAACCGGTCGAAGGCCCCGGCCGGGGCTCGCGAACCACAAGGAGGACACGATGAAGTTCCTGATCAGCCTGCACATCAATCCGGCCGTGCTGGACGCGCTGACCGACGAGGAGAAGGCGGCGATCGGCGATGGCCACGGCAGGTTCATCGAGGCGCTGAAGGAATCCGGCGAGCTGATCACCACGCAGGCGCTGGTCGACCCGTCACAGGCGGCTGTGGTGTCCGTACGCAACGGCCAGCCGGTGGTGACCGACGGCCCTTTCCTGGAGGCGAAGGAGTACCTGGGCGGCTTCTACCTGATCGACTGCGAGAACAAGGAGCGGGCGATCGAGCTGGCGACGCAGATCCCGGACACCGCGATCCAGGGGCTGGGGGTGGAGGTACGGCAGGTGATGTTCGCTGACGGACAATTGGAGGCATGACGACATCAGCCATCGAGGACCTGCTGCGTGAGCTCACGCCGCAGGTCCTCGGCGCGTTGGTACGCCGGCACGGCCAGTTCGAGGAGTGTGAGGACGCCGTGCAGGAGGCCGTCCTCGCCGCCACCGTGCAGTGGCCGGCCGAGGGACTGCCGGACAACCCGCGTGGCTGGCTGGTCACAGTCGCTTCCCGGCGGCTCATCGACCAGATGCGCAGCGACCATGCGCGCCGCGAGCGCGAGTCGGCCACGGCCACCGAGGTGAAGCCCGAGGACGTGCCGGACACCGACGACACGCTCGTCCTGCTGTTCCTGTGCTGCCATCCGACCCTGACCGCGGCCTCCCAGACCGCCCTGACGCTGCGGGCGGTCGGCGGCCTGACCACTGCTGAGATCGCCCGCGCGTTCCTGGTGCCGGAGGCCACGATGGCGGCCAGGATCAGCCGGGCCAAGCAGCGCATCAAGGCCGCCGGCAGCTCGTTCGGCCTGCCGGAGGGCCCGGAGCGCGAGGAGCGGCTGCAGGTCGTCCTGCACGTGCTCTACCTGATCTTCAACGAGGGCTACACCGCCTCCTCGGGCAGCGAGTTGCACCGCTCCGACCTCGCGCACGAGGCGATCCGGCTGGCCAGGATGGTGCACGCGCAACTGCCCGAGGACGGCGAGGTGACCGGGCTGCTCGCGCTGATGCTGCTGACCGACGCTCGCCGGCAGGCACGTACGACGGCGGGGGGCGACCTGATACCGCTGGACGAGCAGGACCGTACGAAGTGGGACCGGGGCCTGATCGACGAGGGCATCGAGCTGGTCAAGGCGTCGCTGGCCGGCCCGGCGCTGGGGCCCTACCAGTTGCAGGCCGCCATCGCCGCCACGCACGCCGACGCGGCCACGGCCGAGGAGACCGACTGGCCGCAGGTGCACGCCCTCTACCTGATCCTCGAACGGATCGCGCCCAACCCGATGGTCACCCTCAACCGCGCGATCGCGCTCGCCGAGACCGAGGGCCCGTCGGCCGGCCTGGCCCTGCTGTCCACGTTGGACAGCGACGAGCGGATGGCCGGGCATCACCGGCTGCTGTCCGTACGGGCGCATCTGCTGGAGAAGACCGGCGACACGGCCGGGGCGTACGAGCACTACCGGCGCGCCGCGAAGTCCACAGCCAGCCTCGCCGAGCAGCGGTACCTGGAGTCCCGGGCCGGCCGGGTGAAACCCTAGATTTCGCATGCGCCTCAGGGCCGCCTGGCGACCAGCACCTCGCTCGCCAGCTCCTGCTCCCACCGGCCTGCCGGGTTGTCGGCGAGCAACGCCCGTCGCAGCGTCTCGACGAACGCGGGCAGACGGTCGCCCAGCCTGGCGGGCGAGCTGTAGGAATAGGAGAGCTGAAGCCCGACCAGTCCATCCACGTCCCAGACCAGCCGCCGGCTGAACACCCTGGATTCCACCCTGCTGAAGGCCGAGGCGGCCAGCACCTCGTGGTGGTGCTCGCCGGTCGCGTGGAAGGAGTTGGCGGCCGTGCGGATGTCGAGGCCGAACTCCTCGCACACCCGCCTCTCGACCGGCTGCCACGGTTGCGAGTCCGGCTGCCACGGCTCTCCCCGCTGCCTCGCCGGACCGACCAGCGCCACCGCGCCGCCGGCCGGCAGCAGCTCGTCCAGCTCCGTCAGCACGAACCTACGATCCATCCAGTGGAACGACCGACCCATCACCACCTGCTCGAACGGCGGCAACCCCCGCAGAACGGTCGAGTCGCCCCGCACCCAGGTGATGTTGGCGACACCCCCGGCCAGCCGCCTCCCTTCGGCGAGCATCTCCCGCGCCGGATCCACCGCGAGCACCGCCCTCACCCGCCGGGCCAGCGGGATCGCGATCGTCCCGGGACCACAGCCGAGATCCAGCACCCGGCTGGCCTCACCGAACGTCTCCGCCAGGTGCTCCATCGCCGCCCGGCCGTAGCCCGGACGGTATCTCGCGTAGTACGGCGCAGCCCCGCCGAACAGATCCTCCACGGACGGGACACCTGTCAGCAGTCGACGGAGGCGGTGGTCCGGGGCCGGCCTGAGACGGGGTCCAAGGCCACGGGGAACGTTCGCCCGTCGACTACCCGGATCTCGACCGAACTCGGCCCTGTCCACCTGACCGAGTCGAAGGCGTCAGCGGGGTCGTCGCCACTGAAACAGCCGAGATACCACTCCCTGCTGTGGAGCCCGTCGTCCTTGCGGATGCTGAGCCGCATGATCGCGTCCGGTCCGAGTCCGGCTGCCGACTGCTGAAGCCGGACCCGGTACGGCGCCGGTCCGTCGACGAAGCCGACCTCCTCGGTAGCGGTGAGTGCGGTGGCGATCAACCCCACGAACAGCGCGGCACTCGCACCCAGCCCGGCGAGGATGATGATCGTGGTCCGTACCCACCTCCACCGCAGCCCGAGGGCGCCCAACGTCATCAACGCGCAGGCCAGCACGCCGAGCGCGAACGGATGGTTCAGGTGCTCCCTCAGGAGCAGCAGGTCGGAGTCCTGGACGAGCACCAGAACTGCGAGGCAGCCCGTGAGGAGCGAGGCGGCCAGCAGTACGAGCGAGCGAGTAGGCATCGCGGATCCCATCGGTGAGGCGCCTCCGAGATCATGACAGCGCCGCGATGCCGTCAACCGCTCAGTGCACAGAATCTCGACAAAACCGCCTCCGACGTCACACCTGATGGCGGCCGGCCAGACTGTGAGTCCGTACACCGCGTGGCGCGGTACCAGCACGTCACCGACGACATCCGGCAGACCGTGGCCAAGCAAAGGTCGGGAGTCTCATCTGGGAGGCGGAAAGGCCCGAAATAGCGAAAGGGGCCGACTTGGATGGGGTCGGCCCCTTCGCGTTTACTGCCTCAACCAGGCGCGGAGGATAGGGGATTTGAACCCCTGATAGGTTGCCCTATACACGCTTTCCAAGTCTGAGGACCCTCGTTCACCGCCGGTCATTGGGGTCTCTAACTGCGGCGCTGGTGGCTGCGCTGACCTCGGTGAACGCCTCCGTACGGGGGTGAACTGAGACTGGAAATGAGACTGCTCTGGTGCACGATTTGGCTGTAACATCAGGGGACCCGCTACGTCTGCGACTGAGGCTGATCGTCCATCTCAAGCACACACACTTAGAAAATGGCACTTCCCGGAAAGCATGCGTCAGTGATGGATTGCTCAGGCGAGACTCCATATCCGGATCGTGGTGTCGAGGCTGCCGGAGACGACGACGGGGGTGCCGTCCTCGCGTGTGCCCGCAGCCAGAGCGCTGACGTTGTCGGTGTGGCCGGTGAAGGGGCCGCTAAGAGGTTGGCCGGTGTCGAGGTTGCGTACCACCACGTTGCGGTCGTTGCCACCCGAGACGATGACCGGGGTGCCGTCACCGTCCTTGGTCGCCACGACGACAGGATGGTGGGCATTACCTTCATGCGTCAGGGGCTCCCCGAGGGGCCGGCCCGACTCCAGGCTCCACATGCGCAGCGTCGCTGGTGGGCTTCCCTCGTCCAGGGGGAAGTTCGGGACCTCCGCCGAGATCACGACACGCTGTCCATCGCTGCGCTCCGCGATCGCCATCCCGTACACCATGCAGGTGAAGCAGGTGTTGAGAGGCTTGCCGATGGGTTTACGCGTGTCGAGGTTCCAGATCCGCATCCTTGCGTCGGTGCTGCCGGTCACAAAGACTGGCGACCCATCGGCGCGCTTGGTGACCTCGATGTCCATGACGCCGGAAAAGTGACCCCACCAAGGCTTGCCGATGAGCTTGCCGGTGTTCAGGTTCCACATGTGGAGCGCCACCGTTTTGCGGCCCTCGCCGCTGGAGATGATGACCGGCGTGCCGTCACTGCGCTTCCCGACGGCGACCGCGTGGACGAGCGCGTGCCCGGTTCTGAGCGGTTTGCCCAAGGGCTTGCCGGTGTCGAGGTTCCACATCCGTACGGTGCCGTCCTCACCGCCGGAGACGATGACAGGAGTGCCGTTGCTGCGCTTACCGATCGCCACGTCGTACGCCGGCCGGTGATGGCCGGTGATGGGCCTGCCGAGCGGCTTGCCTGTGTCGAGGTTCCACACCCGCAGCGTCTTGTCGAAGCCGGCAGAGACGATGACTCGGGTGCCGTCGCTGCGCTCGCCGACCGCGAGCGCGCTGATGCCGCGTGTGTGACCCTTCAACGGTCCGCGCAGCTCACTTCCAAAGGGCGGAGCGTCTGGAGGGGATGCAGACCTGGCAGGTTGGCCAGCGAGGGCGATCGGCGTCGCCATCACCACGGGCGTATGCCAGCACGTGCCTGATACCAGGAGACCCAGCGCGACCGCCAGCGTTCCGGCACCCATCCTTACTGCACGTCGCGCCATCTCCTCGTCCTTCCAGGCGTTCTGCCCTGGAGTCATGATCGTGATCACCGGCAGGCGTCACTGTAGCGGCCGGGATCCTTGTTCCGGAAGAGCTGACGCTTTACCGCAGCCTGCGCAGGAACGGCTCTGCGAGACGGGCGTGTGATAGCGGAGCTGTTCGGGGGTTTGCAGGCCTCAAGCCCGTACCACGGATGCACCTCCTACTTGACACATCAACGCCTCTCGTCACGCCGTCACGCCAAACATAAACAATCTTCTCAAACGCGCCCTTAGAGGTGCCCCCTGGGTGTTACAGCCGCTCTTGGCGCGTAGAGCCATGGGGGACGTGCGAAGCACTATTTTGATCTTCGCGTGTTCCGGCACGTCGCGGCGGTCCAGGGACAGGAGGGACAGGCGTCCGGGTGACCTGTCCCTAGCCTGGAGAGTGCATTTGGCCTGGTCATGGCAAGAGTGGGGACGCCTGGGACAGTTGGGACGCTGAGAGCCCTTCTACGGACCCACCTGTTTCATGCCGTGCAACTCCAGCACCTTGGCGACGGCCAGTGTGCGGGGGTGGTATTGGGGCGCGTCCCACGAGACGAAAGCGTTGTGCGCGGTCAGGACAGGTTCATGAAAGATCCCTGGCCGGTAGAGGTCGGCCAGCACGCCAGCGCTCTCGACCGCCCGCACGGTGTACAGAGTGAAGTCCGCTCGAAGCATGGGGCATTCCTCAAGAGCTTTGGGGATGCAACTCCAACACGTCGGCGGAGCGTTGGTGCGGCCGCTGTCGAGGCCGGTGCGCTCGAACACGGTCTTGGTCAGTGGCCACGGGATCAGGCGCGTCTTGGGGTCCATTGCTGGGCTGCCGCACACCTGACACAGCAGCTTGTCCATGCATCGCCACTGCCGCCGCGCGTTGAGCTTCCTCATACGCTCGGATCCGCGCTGGTCGGGCTTGTTCCGCAAGTCGCGCACCCTGGCGCGGAGGATGCCCAGCTCCCAGGACTCGGCGCCAGGAGGCTTGATCCAGTCGCCAGGTTGGGATGGCTGGTAGGCCAGGCGCAGTCGGCCCGCGCAGGGCTCGAAGGCGATCGGATCTTTCACTAGTTCGTTGGCGAAGGCGATCGTGTACGGGATGGTCGTGTACCCGGTCATGGCTGAACTTCTCCGTGTGGAGTTGGTCACCGAGCGCTCATAGTTGCGCTATTACGTAATAGCCTAAAGGTGCAGAAGCGCTATAGCGCGAGAATCATGGGGACGGTGCAGGTTGATCCGAACTCATTCACGCCGCTCTACCGGCAGGTGGCTGACCTTCTGCGCGCCCAGATCGAAGGAGGCGCGCTACAGCCTGGAGACAAGCTCAAGAACGAAGACGCCCTGGCCGAGGAGTTCGGCACCGGCAAGGCCACCGTTCGCCAGGCGTTGCGGTTGCTGCGTGCCGAAGGGCTCATCGACACGGAGAACCGGCGGGGAAGCACCGTACGGACGCCGCCGGTGCTCACGGTGGTGAGCCTGGAGAAGCCCGCGCGGATCACGGCCCGGATGCCGACTGCCGCGGAGCGCACGACCCTGGGCCTTCCCGAAGGGGAACCTGTACTGGTCGTCACCTACACCGACGGCCGCACCACGATCCTTGCGCGGTCGGCGATCGATGCTGGTCCGGCCATGAGCGATCAAGGCGACGACTGAGCCCTGAGCTGCCTTGAGAGGCAGGATTGAGGTTGCCCCGACGTCTATGAGGGACCTCACCAGAAGGGCTCTCATGCGCGCTCAGGCTTGGTCAGCGCGTCCGCCAGCTCCTCCATGCTGGTCACGAGGAGATCGGCCCCTGCATCGCCAAGACGGTCGAGTTTTTCCGCCCGGTTGGCGAAGCCGACGGCGACCACACCGGCCAGCTTGGACGCCTCGACGTCGGTCACCGAGTCCCCGACGAGCAAGGCGGACGACGGCTCCGCATCGAGGTGCCTGAGGGCCTGTTGGAGCAGGTAAGGGCTCGGCTTCATGAGCGAGGGATCCGCCGCCGCTCGCGCCGAGACGTACTGCACCAGGCCGCCAAGTCCCTCGCGGTCCAGAAAGGTCGTCACCGCGGCCACCGAGTTGTTGCTGACGATGGCCACGGGCAGGCCCTTGTCATGCGCCCGCTCCATCAGAACCGCCGCGCCTGGAGTAAGGCGAGCCGTCCCGGCCGCCTTCACTTCCAGGTCCATGAGCGCCCTCAGGGCAAGCTGATTCAGCTCATCGCCGAGGGAGGCGCTGAGCCGGAAGACCTCCAGAGGGTCATCCGTGGCGCGGGCCTGCGCTGGGAGCTTCGCGCCGGCCTCCTCCAGCGTGGCGCGGAGGCTGGCCGCGACGGTGGACGCCGGCAGTCCCGCGAAGATGTCGCAGACCGGCCCGTCGAAGTCGAGCAGGAGGCACCGCGCCTCACCCATGACGGCCCGTACGGCGTCAGGGCCCGAGAGTGCCATCACGACACCTCTCGCCCGACGCTGTTCCACACCGTGTCGAACCACACTGAGGACTGCTGCACGTACTGGGCCGACGTCGAATCGGGACCGTCGCTCAGCGCGAAGTGGAACAGCTCGGTGTCCTTGCCCATCAGGTCGTACATCGCGACCGGCGCCCCGCCCAACGCCACGGTGTGCTCCGCCACGGCGTAGTAGCCGAAGAACGCCTCTTCCCCGTTGATCACGTACATCTTGAACCGGGGCGGTTCTCCGCTGATCCGGACGTCGGCGGACGCATGCGGCACCAGGCCGAGATCCCTCAGCTCGTGGACCGAGTCCACGATGGCCTGGGCGTGCCTGGAGATGATCTTTTCGGCGCGTTGCCTGAACAGCGGCTCATCCTGCCCGTTGTCCACCCGGCAGGGGAGAGACCACGGCCGGTCGGTGTCCGGGAGGAGGAGCCGGATGGAGATGCGCTCCGGGGTAAGGCGGCCCGCCCGGATGTTGTCGAGCGCTTCCATCACCGCCCCGTGCAGCGTCTCGCCGGAGAATCCGGCGAAGTCGATGGAGACTTCCGGCCGTTTGAACGCTTCCTCGATGTGAGGTCGCAGGCCGACGGGGCGGGCGGTCTTCTCGCGGACGAACACGCCGCTTCCCTGCCGGGAAACGATCAGGCCCTCTTCCCGGAGTAGGCGGATGGCTTGCTGGATCGTCTGGCGCGCCACGCCGAAGGTCTTGGCAAGTTCCGGCCCGGAGGGGAGCTTCTCTCCCGGCGCGAACTTCCTGGTAAGGATGGCCGCTCTGAGCTGCGTCGCGACCTGCTGAAAGGGCGGACGAGGGTCGTCCGGATCGAGTCTCATGCCCCGATCGTAGCGGCACCTGAACAACTTTGCTAGGCAAGTTAGGCATGACGCTTGACATGACTAGCCAGCCCATCCAACATGATGCTTGTACAACCTGCCTAGCCAACCTGGTCAGGTAGGGAGTATGGCGGGCGACTTGGTGCTCTACCTGGCCAAATCGCTCCATTGCACAGCCGGAAGACCTGGGAAGGCGCCGACATCGGCGCACGCCGACGGGCTGGAGCACTCGCGCATTTGAGAACTGAATCCGGGCTACCGCCTCCCACCGAAAAAGGCGGCCCACGCAGGGATATCTGCCCTGCTGCACATCCGCTGATCCATCAAGCACCGGGGCGGCCCTCATCCGCCAAGACACGAGCCGCCCCGGTTCCTCCTCAAGAGAGGTGTTCTCATCATGACCCACGACGTGCAGTTCATCTGCATCGTCTGCGAGGGAGTGGAGGAGTGCCTGTCCGGCGCTGAACCTCCCACCCCGCCTGTCTGTCCTACCTGCGCTCGGCTGACGCTCGCCGACCTCCTGAACGGTCTGGGGGTGCGGGCATGAATCGCTTCGCTGACCCGCTGGGCGCGGTGTTGGCCGCCGGTCCCGCATGCGGCCCGGACACCGCTGACCTGTTCACCGGCATCGACGAAGAGACCTTCGACGAGCGCCAGGAGCGCGAGCAGCGCGCCAAGGCCATCTGCCGCCGTTGCCCGGCGCTGGGGGAGTGCCTGACCTATTCGCTGGTGCTCGACCCGAGCGACGGCGTCTGGGCCGGGCTGAGCCCCGAGGACCGCAACGGCATCACCGCTGAGGCGGTGGCGTGATGGCCGGCCGCTTCCAGTGCTCCGACTGCACCCGCCGTTCCCAGAGTCCGTACGGCTGCCGCCACTGCGGCACCGCTGCTGCCCTTCAGGTGCAGCTCTGCCGTACCCACGGCCCGCGCACGCACGGCGGCTGCCTGGTCTGCCGCACTCTCGCCCGTTCCCAGTCCGGCCGCTGAAAGGAACGACCCGTCATGAGCACCATCGGCAGTCCCGACCCGTCCCACGAGCCGACTCCTGAGGAGATGGCCAGCGCGCTGGCCGATCTGGAAGCGCTCGCCAACCAGAGCTCGGTCACCGTCTCGCCGCCCCGGCCGCCGACGACCGGTGAGACCAAGCGCGTGCGGAAGCTACGCGCTGAGGTGGCCGAAGCACATCTGCTGGCCGACCTCCAGGACGACGATGCCCCGCTGTTGCTGGACACGCCCAAGGTGCGCAAGCGTCGCAAGGCCGCCCAGCAGGCCTCGCGACTGCACGCACTGGCTCAAGACCCTGAAATGCGCGCCTGGCAGGCCGCCCGGATGCGGCGCCTGCTGGTCACCGCCGCTCTCGTCTCGCTCACGCTCGCGCTGGCCTGGTCAACCGCGGGCGTACAGCACTTCGCGGCCGACGGTGCCGCGCCCTGGTCCCCGGCCTGGATCTTCGCCTGGCTGGTCGAACCATTCCTGTCCCTGGCCCTGCTGGTCGTGGTGGGCGCACGCGCCTATCTCGGCACGCGAGGCCAACCGCTCGACGACCCCAAGCTCGTACGGATCGAGTGGCTGTTCCTGGCGCTCACACTCGCCATGAACGCCTGGCCGTACCTGCCGCTGGTGGCCGCCGACTTCTCGCTGTCCCGGCTCGTCCTGCACGTCCTGGGGCCGATCGTCGCGGTGGCGGTCGTCACCGCACTGCCCCTCATCCTGGCCGCGTTCTCCGGCCTTGATCACGGCTCGTCTGGTACCCCTACCAGCCCTTCGTACAGGGTGAACGCCGCGACGCTCGACAAGCTGACCATCCAGGCTCGCCGCCTGATCAGCACGGGACAGCTCTCCGTCGACTCCGGGGCAGACAAGTTCCGCCGCGCCCTGGGGTGCGGGATGGACACCGCCCGAGCCGTCCGCGATGCCCTGCGCAGCAACCCCATCTGAAAGGAGGAAATCCGTGCTGAACATCGCCGTCATCGTAACGGCCATCTGCCTGGCCATCCCGGTGGCCACCTTCATCCGCATGTTGGTGACCGGCCCGCGCACGCGGGCTCAGATCCACATGGCCTTCCAGACCCTTTCCACCAACACGCAGGGCGCGACCTCATCCGCCAAGACTCCGGTCGCGCCCCGCAACCCCGCCCCTAGCAACGGCCACGAGGTGCACTCATCATGACCCAGAACCCGCACGAACCGGAAAACCAGCCCAGCGACGCTCCGGTGACCGGTCTGAACGACTTCCGCTTCGCGGACCTGCCCGACCCGGAGGCCGAAGACAACGGCGGCCAGGTCGTGCCGCTGGACAGCCGCCGCAAGGTGCGCTCGTCCGACGACGACACCGTGCCTGCCGAGGAGGACGAGTTCTTCGATCGCGAGACCGTCGCCACCGAAGACCGGACCCTTGGCGGGCCGGTAGACCCGCCGGACGACGATGCGACGTACGTGACCCGGAAGGTCCAGCGTCGGGCGCCCATCGTCCCTGCCACGCTTCGTACTTGGCGAGGCATCCGCGCGATGCTCGCTTGGCAGGCCAGAGACGCCGGTTACGTGATCGGCTACCACGCCGTGCGTTCGCCGAAGTACGCGGTCAAGACGCTCTGGTACGCCGTCCCCGGCCTGTTCGGCACCCTTGGGCGCCTGCTGCACTGGGCCACGGCCGAAGAGGGCAACTGGGCTCTGCGCCAGTACGCCGCCGACCGGAACGACCCCGAGACCTGGCTGAAGCTCGACAAGCAGCGCCAGCGTCAGTCCCGGTGGCGCTGGTTCGTGCTCGCCGGAGGCAGCATCGTGGCCGCTGTCGGGCTGATCGTGTTCGCCCTGGCTGACCTGCCGACGTGGGTGCGGTGGATGGCCCTGGCCGCCATGCTGCCCGCGCTCGCACGGGCCGGTCGCCCGGCGGACGCGCCCATCACGGACCGCGTCTCCGAGGGACCGCGCTACCGCAAGCTCACCGCCGAGTTGGTCCGCCGCGCGCTGCTGCACTGCGGCATCTCCGGCATCAACCAGGCCGTGAGCAAGGACCCGAACGCCATCAGCTTCCCGACCGAGATCCACCGCGACGGCCCTGGCCACCTGGCCATCATCGACCTGCCCTATGGGGTCGAAGCCGCCGATGTGGTGGCCAGGCGCGGTCGCCTGGCGTCCGCCATGCGCCTGCCGATGGATCAAGTCTGGCCTGAACCCGGCGCCGGCCACCCCGGCCGTCTGGCGCTCTGGGTCGGCTACCAGCCCGCGTCCGAGACGAAGCAGCCCGCCTGGCCGCTGCTGCGTGACGGCAAGGTGGACGTCTTCAAGCCCTTCCCGTTCGCCACCACGCCGCGCATGGAGACCGTCAACGCCTCCCTGATGTTCCGCAACTGGCTCGTGGGTGGCCAGCCTGGCTCCGGCAAGACCTTCGCGTTGCGCCTGGCCACGCTCGCCGCCGCCCTCGACCCACGTGCCGAGCTGCGCATCTACGAACTCAAGGGCGTCGGCGACTTCAAGGTCCTGGAGCCGGTCTGCACCGAGTACGGCAACGGCTTCGACGACGAGACCAAGGCGCGCTGTGCGGGCATGATCCGCTGGCTGTACACGGAGTGCGAGCGCCGGTCGAAGCGCATCGCGCACTACGCCGCGCTCGGCAAGGCCCCAGAGAACAAGGTCACTCCGGAACTGGCCAGCCTCAAGGGCTCAGGGCTGCACCCTCTGATCGTCGCCATCGACGAGATCCAGGAACTGTTCCTCGACCCCAAGCACGGCAAGGAAGCCGGGGACGTCTGCGAGAAGGTCATCAAGCTGGGCCGCGCCCTGGGCGTGATCCTGCTGATCGGCACCCAGATCCCGGACAAGGACAGCCTGCCGACCGGCATCACCCGCAACGTCAACACGCGCTACTGCATGTCGGTGGCCGACCAGGTCGCCAACGACATGATCCTGGGCACCTCGATGTACAAGAACGGCTACCGCGCCACCGTCTTCCAGCCGGTCGTCGAGGCCGGATGGGGCATCCTGGCCGGCCTGGGCACCCCGGCCGCCCGCCGCTCGTACGAGGTGAACTCTGACGACGCCCAGAAGGTCGTCACCCGCGCCATCGCGCTCCGTACCGCCGCCGGAACACTGCCCGAAGCCGACACCCAGACCCGCCAGGACGCGCCCACGTACGACCTGCTGGCCGACCTGGCGAAGGTCTGGCCCGCAGGAGAGAACGGCGCTTGGAACGAAACCCTGTGCGGCTACCTCAGCGAGCTGCGGCCCGACGTCTACAACGGCTGGGCCTCCGAACAGCTCACGACCGCGCTCAAGCCGCACGGCGTGACGGTCGCCTCCATCGGCCGACGGATCGACGGCAAGCCCGTCACCCGGCGTGGCATTCGCTTCGACGATCTGGCCGACGTAATCGCGGAGCGTAACCGCCGGAACGGCTCCGGCTGACCGTCCGGAGGGTGCTAGCGCTAGCTGCTCACCCTGCTAGCGCTAGCACCTCCGCTAGCACCCAAAAACCTGGCCTGATCAGGCCGCTAGCGCGCTAGCGGCCCTGGTTGACGACACCCAGAAACTGGCCCTGGAGGCTGTCTTGGACCCCGTCGCCTTCCTCGCTATCACCACCGCGACCCCGGTCGCGTTCGTCACCTTCCGTTACATCGTCGCCTGCTGGATCCACCCGTTCGGCACCTGCCGCAAGTGCCACGGCAAGCGCCATCTGCCCAACCGCATCGGCCGTGGCACCCATGAGTGCCGCCGCTGCCAGGGCACCGGCCTGCGGCTCCGCTGGGGCCGCCACGCCTACAACTTCGCCCGCCGCCTCTACACCGACGGCACCCGATGACCACCCACGAACAGGAGAGCGCCATGACCGCTGACCCGATCCGCTACGCCCTGGCCGCCGCCGCTCGTGGCTGGCACGTCTTCCCACTCGCGCCGGGCGGCAAGGAGCCGCCCCGCGGATTCACCCGCTGGGAAGAGCGCGCCACCGTACGGCCCGACATCATCCAGGCCACCTGGCGCAAGCCGTACAACGTCGGGGTGGCTTGCGGCCCTTCGGGACTCGTGGTCATCGACCTCGACATGCCGAAGCCCGACCAAACGCCGCCGCAGGAATGGGATCGTCCCGGCATCCACGACGGTGCCGACGTGTTCGCGGCCCTGTGCGCCGCGCAGGGGCAGGTACTGCCCCTGGAGACCTTCCAGGTGCGGACCCGGCGCGGCGGCCTGCACCTCTACTTCAGCGCCCCGGCCGACGTGCCTCTGGCCAACACCCAAGGCACGCTGGGCTGGCTGATCGACACGCGCGCAGTCGGCGGTTACGTCGTCGGACCTGGAAGCCGCGTTCACGCCAGTGACGGTCATGGCTCGTACGAGGTCCTTCACTCCTCGCCTGTCGCCCCGCTGCCTTCCTGGCTGGCAGAGCTGCTTCGACCCAAGCCACTGCCCGTGCAGAGACCCGTCTTGGTCACTCTGGCCGCTGACCGACACGGCTCTTACCTACGTGCAGCGATCACCGGCGAGTTGGAACGCGTGACCAGCTCCCCGCCGCATGGGCACAACATCGCGCTCTATCGCGCGTCCGTAGCGCTCGGACAGCTCGTGGCCGGCGGCGAGTTGCCCGAGGCCGACGTCACAGGCTGGCTGGCCAACGCTGCCCAGCAGATCGGTCAGCCCTACGGCGCGGCCATGCGCACCATCGCCAGCGGACTTCGGGCAGGTGCGCGCCGCCCGCGAACGGTGGCCGCATGACGAGCGAGCGCCCATCTCATCTACGCCTGGTCGCGGGTGATGTGGTCCACGTGCCTGGTGGTGACCAAGGAGCCGCGCCGACGCCGTTCCGCACCTCGTGGACCGCTGACGAGCTGATGTCCGTGACCTTCCCACCGACGAAGTGGGCCGTGCCGGGAGTGATCGCCGAAGGGCTCAACCTGCTGGCCGGTCCGCCCAAGGTCGGCAAGTCCTGGTTGTCACTGGCTACGGCCGTCGCCGTAGCCGGGGGAGGGAAGGCGTTGGAGGCCATAGAGGTCGAGCCCGGCCCGGTGCTGTACCTGGCGCTGGAGGACACGCCGCGCCGCCTCCAGTCCCGCATGGGCAAGATCTTGGGAGACAACCCCGCACCACGCGGCCTGACCCTGGCCACCGCGTGCGAGACCCTTCCAAGAGGCGGAGACCAGGCCATCGCCCGATGGCTGGAACGCAACCCCGGCGCGCGCATGGTCATCATCGACGTGTTCGCCAAGGTACGGGGCACCACTCCGCCCGGTCTGTCCGCCTACGACGCCGACTACGCCGCCATGAGCCGCGCCAAGAACTTGGCCGACACCTACGGCGTGGCCGTCGTCCTGGTCCATCACGTCCGCAAGATGGGCTCTGACGACTTCCTGGAGCAGGTCTCCGGCACCAACGGCCTGGCCGGTGCCGCTGACGCCACCCTGGTGCTGAAGCGCCAGCGCGGCACCGCCGACGGGGTGCTGCACGTCACCGGCCGCGACGTCGAAGAGGCCGAGTACGCCATGGCCTTCCAGCCCGCCGCCGGGGTGTGGCACCTGCTGGACGGCCCGCCTGAGGATCACACGCTGGGAGAGACCCGCGCGACCATCGTCCGCTACGTCCGCGCGAACCCGAACAGCACACCCAAGGCCATCGCCGACGGCACCGGCCTGTCCTACGAGAACGTCCGCAAGACCTGCCCGCGCATGGCCAGCGACGGACAGCTCTGCGTGGACGCCAGCAGCCGCTACCGGGTGCCAGGAACATCGGCCCAAGAAAGTGTCCCCGTCGTCCCTGGTGTCCCTGAACTTGCTGTGAGCAGTACGAACGCGGCCAGCCAGCAGGGACAGACGTCCCTGCCCACTGTCCCTGCTGTCCCTGTGCACGAGGAGGACACGCCGTCATGACCATCACCGTGCCGGACAGCGTCCGGCTCGACACGACCGACACCGTCACCCAGGAGGACATGCCCTTGCTGCTCACCGTCGAAGAGGCCGCGCACCGGCTCAGGATCGGGCGGACGCAGATGTACCAGCTCGTGAAGACCGGCGAAGTGGAGTCCGTCTGCATCGGCCGACTCCGCCGCGTCCCCATCGAGTGCCTGGCCGCCTACGTGAACAACCTCCTCGAAGGGAGCCGCTGACATGGGACGCAAGCCCAACGGCGCATCGAGCGTCTATCTCGGCAAGGACGGCTACTGGCACGGGCGGGTCACCGTAGGCGTCAAGGACGACGGAAAGCCCGACAGGCGGCACGTCATGGTCAAGTCGCAGGCAGAGGCCATCCGCCGAGTCCGCGCGCTGGAGAAGGAGCGCGACGGCGGCAAGGTTCGTAAGGCTGGGCAGACCTGGACGGTCGCGAAATGGCTCACTCACTGGATCGAGACCATCGCGGTCCCGCCCTCCATCAGAGAGAGCACACACTCTGGCTACAAGGTGGACGTCAACACCCACTTGATCCCCGGCATTGGGGCGCATCGTCTCGACAAGCTGACGCCAGAACACCTGGAGAAGCTGTACGCCAAGATCCAGGCGTCGGGGAAATCAGCCGGCACCGCACATCACGTCCACCGGACGGTTCGAACGGCGCTCAACGTCGCGGTGCGGCGCGGGCACATCACCACCAACCCAGCAACCCTGGCCAAGGCCCCGACGCTCACCGAGGAGGAGGTGGAGCCGTACGAGATCGACGAGGTGAAGCGGCTGCTCAAGGCGGCTGGTGAACTGCCGCGCAACAGCGCCCGGTGGGCGGTGGCGCTGGCGCTGGGACTTCGCCAAGGCGAAGCGCTGGGGCTCAAGTGGGCGGACGTGGACCTCGACAAGGGCAAGCTGCGAGTACGCCGGGGGCGCCAGCGTCCGAAGTACGAACACGGCTGCCAGGAGAACTGCGGTCGCAAGCCGGGCTTCTGCCCCAAGCGCAAGCAGGTAAGAGCCGAGACCGCTGCTACCAAGTCCCGCGCTGGCCGCCGCACTATCGGACTCCCGGCTCAGCTCACCGCTCTACTGCGCAAGCATCGAGAGGAACAGCAAGCGGGGCGCGCCAAGGCGCGCCAGCTCTGGGAGGAGGGGGACTGGGTCTTCACCACTGCAACCGGTCGCCCCGTCAGCCCTTACAGCGACTACCACGAGTGGAAAGATCTCCTGGCATCTGCCGGACTGAGGGACGGTCGGCTCCACGACGCCCGGCACACCGCCGCCACCGTGCTGCTGATCTTGGGGGTTCCCGAGCGAACCGTTATGGCGATCATGGGATGGTCCAGTAGCGGCATGGCACGCCGGTATCAGCACGTGACCGACGGCATCCGGAACACGGTGGCCAAGCAGGTTGACGGCCTGCTCTGGGAAGCGGGTGAGGAGGGGGAGGAACCCTCCGAAGAGGTCAACTGAGACTAAAACTGAGACTGGAATAGCGAAAGGGGCCGACTTGGATGGGGTCGGCCCCTTCGCGTTTACTGCCTCAACCAGGCGCGGAGGATAGGGGATTTGAACCCCTGATAGGTTGCCCTATACACGCTTTCCAAGCGTGCGCCCTCGGCCACTAGGCGAATCCTCCGCCGACGAGCTTACCGGACTTCTGGGCGTGTGCAGACCACCTTTTCCGGTGTGGAGCGAGCACTGCGTCATCCCGCTAGACTGTGCAGGGACCCCTCGCGCGGCGTCATCCTGTGAACCTCCCCAGGGCCGGAAGGCAGCAAGGATAAGCGGGCTCTGGCGGGTGTGCGAGGGGTCTCTTCGTTGAGAGCCCCCTCGCAGGCGGGATGGTCGCATGAGCCTTGCGCTTTACCGCAAGTACCGGCCCGGGACGTTCGCCGAGGTCAAGGGTCAGGAGCACGTCACAGACCCGCTGCGGCAGGCGTTGCGTACGGGGCGGATCAACCACGCCTACCTGTTCAGCGGCCCCCGCGGGTGTGGCAAGACCTCCAGCGCGCGCATCCTGGCGCGCTCTCTCAACTGCGAGAAGGGGCCGACGCCCGACCCGTGCGGTGTCTGCGAGTCGTGTGTCGCGCTCGCCCCCACCGGTCCTGGCCACCTCGACGTCATCGAGATCGACGCCGCCTCGCACGGTGGCGTGGACGACGCGCGCGACCTGCGTGAGCGGGCGTTCTTCGCCCCCGTCTCCGCGCGCTACAAGATCTACATCATCGACGAGGCGCACATGGTGACCCGGGAGGGTTTCAACGCGCTGCTCAAGCTCGTCGAGGAGCCCCCGCCGCACCTGAAGTTCATCTTCGCGACGACCGAGCCGGAAAAGGTCATCGGCACGATCAAGTCGCGTACCCACCACTACCCGTTCAGGCTGATGCCGCCCGCGACGCTCCGCGCGCTGCTGGAGGAGATCCTCACCTCCGAGAGCGTGCCCTTCGAGCCCACCGCGCTGCCCCTCGTCGTACGGGCGGGCGCGGGCTCGGCGCGTGACTCGCTGTCGATCCTCGACCAGCTCCTCGCCGGGGCCGAGGAGGACGGCATCACCTATGCCAAGGCCGTCTCCCTGCTCGGCTACACCGACGGCGACCTGCTCGACGAGGTCGTCAACGCGTTCGCGGCGCGTGCCGGCGGGCAGGTGTTCCACGCGGTCAACCGGGTCATCGAGGGCGGCCACGACCCCCGCCGCTTCGCCTCCGACCTGCTCGAACGCTTCCGTGACCTGGTCATCCTGGCGAACGTCCCCGAGGCGGCGTCGAGCGGGCTGCTCGACCGGCCCGCCGATGAGTTGGAGCGCCTGGTTCAGCAGGCCGCTTCGATGGGCCCGGCGGAGCTCACGCGCGCGGCCGAGGTCTTCAACGCCGGTCTCACCGAGATGCGCGGGGCCACCTCGCCTCGGCTGCTGCTGGAGCTGATGTGCGCGCGCGTCCTGCTTCCGGGTGCCGCGCAGGGTGAGGAGGCGTTGCTCGCCCGTATAGAGCGGCTGGAGCGTGGTGGGGCTGTCGCTCAGATGGCCGCCGCCAGGGTCGCGGCCCCGCCCGTCCCTTCCGTGGCTTCTGTCCCGCCTGTCTCCGCCCCGCCCGTTTCCGGTCCAGCCGGTACGGCCGGTCCCGCTTCGGTGTCCATTCCTCGACCGGGTGTCTCGTCCGGCCAGGGTGGCGCGCCGGCCCCGGCGGGTGCTGGGAGCGCGGGTGAAGCGGCGGCGGGTGGCCAGGGTCCGGCTGCCGCCGGTTCCGGGGCGGCGGGGGGTGACGACTGGCCTGAGCCGGCTCGTCCCGGTTCGCCTTCCGTGACACAGGCGGCCCCAGCGGCAGGCGGCGCGCCCCAGGCAGCCAGCGGCGGACAGCCCAGTGGCGGCGCTCCCACCGGGAGCGGGGCGGGGGCCCTGCAGGCGCAGTGGGCCGCCGTGCTGGCCTCGCTCAAGCAGCGCAGCATCGTCGTCTGGGCGAACGTGAGCACCAACGCCCAGGTCGTGGGCGTGGAAGGCAACCTCGTCACACTGGGCTTCACCCAGGTCGGCGCGATGAAGAACTTCACGGGCGGTGGCAAGGACGCCGTCGTGGCCGGTGCGCTCGGCGACGTGCTCGGCGGCACGTGGCGCGTCGAGGCGGTCGTCGGCGGCTCCCCGGCCCCCGGCGGCGGCTCCGCGTCCCGGGGCGCTCCCCGCCCGCCCGCGCACGGCGGCCCGGCGGGCGGTCAGGGCGCGGCGGGAGGTCATGGCGCGGCGGCGGGAGGTCATGGCGCGGCGCCCGGCTCGGCCGGCCCGCACGCTGCCTCCTCCGGCTCGACCGGTCCGCACGCCGCCTCCGGCTCGGCCGGTCCGCCTTCCGCCCCCTCCGGCGTGCCTGGACCTGCCGGTGCCCAGGGTGGGGCGGGCGCCCAGCCGGGGGCTCACGTTTCCCAGGGGCGTACGGCCTCCCACGGCGGGTCCCACGAGGACGGGGACTCCCAGGAGGCCGGCCCAGGCCACCCCGCGGCCGGGTCCACCGGACGTCAGACCACGGACGAGTCCTGGCCCGACGCTCCTGACGACCTCAGCCCCGGCTCACCGCCGGCCCCCGACCCCACGAACACCGTCTCCGTCGTCGCGGTCGGCAGCGGGATGGCCGCCGCGAAGTCGGCGGCGCGGGCCGCGGCCCAGGCGGGTCCGCGCGTTCCGGCCGCCCGTGGCAGCGCCGCGGCCTGGCCGGAGAGCGTCCCCAGCCGCGACAAGGGCCCGGAGTCGGACGACGTCGACCCCCTGAACGACGTCGACGCCGACGTGGACGCGGTCTCCGGCATGGCTTTGCTGGAGCGCGAGCTCGGCGCCCGGGTGATCGGCGAGATCGATCACGCCTGAGGGCCGCACCGAAGGCCGCACCTGAGACCACACCGAAGGCCGTGCCGGAGATCGTGCCGGAGGCCGCACTGAAGGCCGTGCCTGAGATCGCGCTGGAAGACCGCGCCTGAGGCAGCGCCTGAGCGTCAGGGGCAGAGTCGGGAGCGGGCGGCCGCGGAGCGGGGGTCGGTGGAGGGAAGGGCGGCCAGGCGCTCCAGGACCTCGTAGTCGTTCCGGCCGCTGCAGGTCTGCGCGTACGTCCACAGCTCGTCCGGCGACCCGTGCCGCAGCAGGCACACGCGTACCTGCGCCTCCAGCTCGTCCCGCTCGCGGCGGATCTCCGGCGACTCCGAGCGGAGCAGCAGCGGGCCCCGGTACGCGCGGGCCAGCGCGCGGGAGTCGCTGGCCGACAGATGGTGGCGTACCTCCAGGAAGTCGGCCTCCAGCGGGCAGGTCAGCCGGTACGGCTTGGCCGCGATGGCCTCCCCGAGCTGGGCCCGCAGCCGGTGGATCTCCGCCCTGATGGTCACCGGGTTGCCGTCGTCGCCGTAGAGGTGGAACGAGAGCTGCTCGGCCGTCAGCCCGTGCGGATGCAATGCGAGCAGGGCCAGGATCTCGGCGTGCCGGAGCGAGAGCGGCCGGTCGAGCTCGCCGAACGTGGCCACCGGCTGCCCCTCGCCGAGGAAGGACAGGGCGAGCGTGGGAGGCGCCGCGGAGGATGTGAGACGCAGGAGGAAGCCGTCGGAGAACGGCTCCAGCACGGCGGCGGAACCGTCCTGGAGTATCACCCGCCGGCCGGACAGGCGGATGCGCTCGCCCAGGGAGCCGGCCGGGTCGCCGGAGAGCACGCGGCCGGTGGCCGACAGCAGGACCCCGGGCCGCCCGCGCAGGGACTCGAAGCGGCGGCGCAGGCGCTCGTCGCGTTCGTGCATGCGCAGCGCGAGCTGGGTCTCGGTGAGCTTGGCCGTGGCGGCGACCAGCGCGACGGTCGCGGGGTGCAGGCTGCGCGAGGTGCCGCTGACGTCGACGCAGCCGACGATCTGGCCCGAGTCCGGGTCGGTGATCGGGGCGGCGCTGCACGACCAGATGTGCAGCACCCGCATGAGGTGCTCCTCGGAGTAGACGTGCACGGGCCGGCCCGCTTCGAGCGCGGTGCCGATGCCGTTGGTGCCGACCGTGCCCTCGGCCCACTGGTGCCCGTCGGCCAGACCGATCTGGTCTGCCCGGCGCATGATCGCGTGGTTGCCCTCGCGCCACAGCACCCGTCCGCCGCCGTCGGTGATGATCAGGACCTCGTCGGCCAGGCTGGACAGCGTCTGGGCGATGAGGGGCAGCAACGGCTGCAACGGGTGCGCCTGGCGGACGTCCTTGATGTGGGAAAGGTCGTAGATCAGGGGCGCGCTCTTGCCCTCCGGGTCGATCCCGGCCTCCAGCGACCGCTCCCAGGAGGCGGTGATCAGGCGGCGGGGCAGCTCCGGAGGCACGCGGCCGGCCGCCGCCGCTTCGTGCGCTCCGCGTAGCAGGCGCGAGTACGCGTCGAGGTCTGCGTAACTCATCGGTCACTCCAAGTAGTCAACAAAGAGCATCCGTCCTGCGGGCAATCCGCGCAACCCCTAAGGGGGGATTGCACAGGGTGATTGAATGAACGCAACGTGTGTGCAACGTCAGGGTCGCTAACTTCTTGTGGCAACGCGTCGGCGTGGTGCGGCCGCTCCGCCGACGTGGTGGCCGGGTCTCGGACGCTGGAGGGGGGCCGAGATCCGGCCAAAAAACATCCCAGGTAGGGCTGCACCAGTACAGGACGACGCCCAAACCCCGTAGGCTCGTGGCAGTCAAGAACCGGAGCCACGAGGAGCGCACGACGGTGAACCCAGGGGATGTCAACCTGCAGCAGCTGCTGGAGCAGGCCCAGCTCATGCAGCAGCAGCTTGTGAGCGCCCAGCAGGAGCTCAACGACGCGCAGATCGAGGGCTCATCGGGCGGTGGCCTTGTCACGGCCGTGGTCAACGGCTCAGGTGAGCTGCTGGAGCTCAGGATCGACCCGAGCGTGATCGACGCCGGGGACGCGCAGGACACCGCGGACACGATCGCCGACCTGGTGATCGCGGCCGTCCGCGACGCCGTCCGCGCCGCGGCCGATCTGCAGCAGGAGAAGCTCGGCCCGCTGGCCCAGGGGCTGGGTGGCGGCGGCCTCGGACAGTTGCCAGGGTTCTAGGCATGTACGAGGGGGTCGTCCAGAACTTGATCGACGAGCTGGGCCAGCTGCCCGGCGTCGGTCCCAAGAGCGCGCAGCGGATCGCGTTCCACCTGCTGGCGGCCGATCCGGCCGACGTCAAGCGGCTCGCGCACGCGCTGCTGGAGGTCAAGGAGAAGGTCCGTTTCTGCCGCGTCTGCGGAAACGTGGCCTCCGAAGAGGAGTGTCGGATCTGTCGTGACCCGCGCCGCGACACCCACGTGATATGTGTGGTGGAGGAGTCGAAGGACGTCGTCGCGATCGAGAAGACGCGCGAGTTCCGTGGCACGTACCACGTGCTCGGCGGCGCGATCAGCCCGATCGACGGAGTCGGCCCCGACGACCTGCGCATCCGCGAGCTCATGACACGTCTGGCGGATGGTCGGGTCACCGAGCTCATCCTCGCCACCGATCCCAACCTCGAGGGCGAGGCGACGGCTACCTACCTCGCCCGTCTGGTCAAGCCGATGGGCATCAAAGTGACACGACTGGCCAGCGGTCTGCCTGTGGGCGGTGACCTCGAGTACGCCGACGAGGTGACCTTGGGCCGCGCTTTCGAAGGACGGAGGCTGCTGGATGTCTGACCAGTGGAATGCGCTGGCCGAAGAGATCTCCGGGCACGCGCAGGACTACGTCGACGGCCTGACCAGGGTCGCCGGCGGCGAGGGCGGCGACGCCATCTGGTCGCTGCTGCTGGTGGAGGTCGCGCAGGTCAGCCTGGCCGGCGCCAAGCTCGGGGCCAACCGCGACGTGATCCTCGCGGGCAACTACGAGCCGGCCATGAGCGAGGACCCCGACATCGACGGCGTCCGCACCTCGCTGGCCGAGCGGCTGCGGCCGGTCGACGACTACGCCGAGGTGTTCGACCCGTACAAGGACACCGGTGTCACGCCCTACCGGCTCTCGGACGACCTGACCGCGGTCGCCGCCGATCTCATCCACGGCCTGCGCCACTACCACGCGGGTCGGCCCCACGAGGCGCTCTGGTGGTGGCAGTACTCCTACTTCAACACCTGGGGCAACCACGCGGGCGCCGCGATGCGTGCCCTCCAGGCCCTGGCCGCGCACTCGCGTCTGGACGTCGCCGAGGAGACGACCGTCTGATCGTCCAGATAGTGGTACAGCCCATCGGGTTCCTGAGAAGCCCCCAGTAGACTGGCAGCTCACAGTCCAAACCGGGAGACTCTCGTGGCGCTCGTTGTGCAAAAGTACGGTGGTTCGTCCGTCGCCGACGCGTCCTGCATCAAGCGGGTCGCGCAGCGGATCGTCGCGACGAAAAAAGCCGGCAACGACGTGGTCGTGATCGTCTCCGCCATGGGCGACACGACGGACGAGCTGCTCGACCTGGCCGAGCAGGTGTCGCCGCTGCCCCCGGGCCGCGAGCTCGACATGCTGCTGACCTCGGGCGAGCGCATCTCGATGGCCCTGCTGGCGATGGCGATCGCCAACCTCGGCCACGAGGCCCGTTCGTTCACCGGCTCGCAGGCAGGTGTGATCACCGACTCCATCCACGGCAAGGCGCGCATCATCGACGTGACGCCCAGCCGCATCCGTGAGGCGATCGACCTGGGCAACATCGCGATCGTGGCCGGCTTCCAGGGCGTCTCGCAGGACACCAAGGACATCACCACGCTGGGCCGCGGCGGGTCCGACACCACGGCGGTGGCGCTGGCGGCGGCCCTGCAGGCCGACGTGTGCGAGATCTACACCGACGTCGACGGCGTGTTCACCGCCGACCCCCGCATCGTGCCGGCGGCGCGGCAGATCCCCAGGATCTCGTACGACGAGATGATGGAGATGGCCGCGTGCGGCGCGAAGATCCTGCATCTGCGCTGCGTCGAATACGCTCGCCGGTTCGACCTGCCGATTCACGTACGCAGCTCGTTCAGCACCAAGGAAGGCACCTGGGTCGTCTCCGACCCTTACACCGAAGGAACCGAGATGGAGCAGCCGATCATCTCCGGCGTCGCACACGACCGGAGCGAGGCCAAGATCACAGTTGTCGGGGTCCCCGACAAGGTCGGAGAGGCTGCCTCGATCTTCAAAACGCTGGCCGACGCCGAGATCAACATCGACATGATCGTGCAGAACGTCTCGGCCGCGGCCACGGGCCGCACGGACATCTCCTTCACGCTGCCGACGGCCGACGCCCAGACGGCGCTGGCGTCGCTGAAGAAGATCCAGGGTCAGATCGGTTACGAGTCGCTGCTCTTCGACGACCAGATCGGGAAGGTGTCGCTGATCGGCGCGGGCATGCGCTCGCACCCCGGCGTCACGGCGACGTTCTTCGCGGCCCTCGCCGACGCGGGGGTCAACATCGAGATGATCTCCACCTCGGAGATCCGCATCTCGGTGGTCGTCGAGCAGGACGGTGTCGACACGGCCGTGCAGGCCGCCCACCGCGCGTTCTCGCTCGACGCCGACCAGGTCGAAGCCACGGTGTACGGAGGTAGTGGACGATGAGCAGGCCTACTCTCGCCCTGATCGGCGCCACCGGCGCCGTGGGCACCGTCATGCGCGACATCGTGTCGTCGCGTGAGGACGTCTGGGGCGAGATCCGTCTCGTCGCCTCGCCGCGTTCAGCGGGCAAGGTGCTCCAGGTGCGCGGCGAGGACGTCGTGGTGCAGGCCCTCGCGCCCGAGGTGTTCGACGGCATCGACATCGCGATCTTCGACGTGCCGGACGAGGTGTCGGCGGTATGGGTGCCGATCGCGGCCGAGCGCGGCGCGATCGTGATCGACAAGTCGGGGACGTTCCGGATGGAGCCGGACGTGCCGCTGGTCGTGCCCGAGGTCAACCCGCTCGACGCGCGCAACCGGCCGCGCAACATCATCTCGACCCCCAACTGCACGACGCTGTCGATGATGGCGGCCATGGGGGCGCTGCACGCCGAGTTCACGCTCACGGAGCTGGTCGTCGCCTCCTACCAGGCGGTGTCGGGCGCCGGCGTGGCGGGTTCGGCGCGGCTCTACGACGAGGTCGAGGCGCTGGCGGGCGACCGCACGATCGGCCAGGCGGCCGGTGACGTACGCAAGGTGCTGGCCAACAAGCTGCCCGACGACTCGCCGTTCCCCGCGCCCATCGCGTTCAACGTGGTGCCGTGGGCCGGCTCCTACAAGGACGGCGGCTGGGCCTCCGAGGAGCTCAAGCTCCGCAACGAGTCCCGCAAGATCCTCGGCATCCCCGACCTCAAGGTCTCCTCGACCTGCGTGCGCGTGCCGGTGATCACGACTCACTCGCTGGCCGTGCACGCGCGGTTCGAGCGTGAGATCACGGTCGCCGACGCGCACCGCGTCCTGGAGGCGGCGCCGACGGTGGTCCTCATGGACGACCCGGCCAACGGGGTCTACCCGACGCCTCTCGACGTGGTGGGCAACGACCCGACCTACGTGGGCCGCATCCGTCAGGCGATCGACTTCCCCAACACGCTCGACCTGTTCGTGTGCGGTGACAACCTGCGCAAGGGCGCGGCGCTCAACGCGGCGGAGATCGCCGAGCTGGTCGCGGGCGAGCTGTAACCTCATCCGGATGGTGTGACGCCGTGCATTTCGCACGGCGTCCGCCGTCCGGTGCTGTCCAGGTGGTGTGACGCCGTGCGCTCCCCGCACGGCGTACCCTCACCCGGGCTCTGTCACCGGAAGAGGATGTCCCAGTGGTCGCTCTCGTCGGCGAAGACGGTGCCTGAGCCGGAACGGTAGAGCCGGGCGCCGTCGCTGCGCACGCCGGCCTTCGCGTGGTAACGCGTGATGTGCCGGTCGATGCAGGTGTTGTGAGAGATGTCGAGCTTGTAGCCGTTGCCGTGGCTGTACTGCCCGGGAGCGTGGCCCGCTTCCGTGCCACCCGTCACCATGATCGGGCAGCCGCTCTCGCGCTTCAGCTCGATCATCCGGGCGATGGTCCCGGTCCGCACCGAGTCGAGCGACGTGCAGTGGTGCACGTGCTTGCTGGAGCAGTTGCCGGTCGACTTCATCCGCACGCCCCCGCTCCTCAGCCAGCCGGTGGCCAGGCCGTGGGACATATGCATGGCCCCGAAGCGCGGCAGGACACGCGTCAGATCGACTTCAGAGCGCCTGAGCGCCGCGCGCGGCCGTACCCGGGGCATCCGGGCCACTCTGGTACGTACGCGGCTCTTGGCGGATCTGGTGGCCGGAGATCGCGGTGCCGTCGCCGGCGGGTCGATGACCGTCAGCTGCGCGGGCCCGTGCAGGCGGGGCGGCGTCCAGTCGTCGGGCGGTCCCTCCTGTTCGTCGGCCGAGTCGCTGAAGGGCCAGCCCGGCGTGGCGGTGATGTCCTCACCGGCCGCCATGAGCCGATCGAACGCCCAGGTCCGGCCCGAGTCCGGCCCGGCCTCCTGCTCCGAGCCCTCGGACTCGGCCGATTTTTGGCTGTCCGGCGCAGCCGACCCTTCGGGGTGGGTGGCGGCTGAAGCGGCCGAGGCCAGCGCGATTATGGTTATCTCAATGCCGAGGAGTGCGACTACTGCGAGGCGCACTGTTCCACGTATCCACATGTCGATGCCTTTTCGCGGAAATAGCCCTTCCGCCTGAAACGACAATCCCACCATTCGCAGGAGATAACTCATGCCGCAGGTGCAACTTTGCCTTGTGGCGGTGATCACCGTGCGGCTACATGACCTTGGACCGCAAAACCTGCTAGGTTGGACTGCTGCTATGGCCCTGACCAGACACAACAGAGGGACAGCAGCCTGATGAGCGGGTTTTCTGCCCGACGCCCGATCACGACGTAAAGTGACGAACGTGTCCGAAGCCCGAAACCGAGGATCGGAGAGCACCCGAGACGTCATCGTCGAGACGGCATTGCGGTTGTTCAGGGAGCGCGGTTTCGACGCGACCACGATGCGTGCCATCGCCGCCGAGGCCGGGGTGTCCGTGGGCAACGCCTACTACTACTTCGAGAGCAAAGAGGCGTTGATCCAGGCGTACTACGACCGCGCCCAGGCCGAGCACGAGGAGGCCTGCAGGGAGTTCCTGGCCACCGAGACGTCGTTCGCGGCCAGGCTGAGCGGGGTGCTACGCGAGTGGGTACGCGTCTCCGAGCCTTACCACGAGTTCGCCGTGAAGTTCTTCAAGCACGCGGCCGAGCCCACCAACCCGCTGAGCCCGTTCAGCAAGCAGTCGTCCCCGGCCCGTGAGGCCTCCATCGAGATCTACCGCCAGGTCGTCGAGGGGTCGCGGGACCGCATGAACGCCGAGCTGCGTGAGGAGCTGCCCGAGCTGCTCTGGCTGCTGTCCATGGGCATGGTGCTGTTCTGGGTGCACGACACCTCGCCGGGCTGCGCGCGTACGTACCGGCTGATCGACGTGACGGTGCCGCTGGTGGACCGGCTGGTCGGGCTGTCGCATCTGCCCGGGTTGAGGGGGATCACGAAGGACTTCATCGCGGCGGTCCACGAGTTGCGGGCCTAGGACGCCATACCGGTCGGTTGGTAGGGTGGAGCGGCCGCTGCGGACGCGCTTGGAGGCCGTGAATGAGTCGCAACTGGGGCATGACCATCCCCTTCTACGATCGCCCGCTGTCGAAGTCGCAGGAGCTGATCGCGGAGCTGCCCGAGCTGGGTTACACCGACGCGTGGTCCGCCGAGGTCAACGGGGCCGACGGGTTCGTGCCGCTGGCGATGGCCGCGCAGTGGGCGCCGGGGATCAGGTTGGGCAGCGCCATCGTGCCCGTCTCGACGCGCGGCCCGGGGCTGCTGGCCATGTCCGCGGCCACGCTGGCCGACCTGGCGCCTGAGCGGTTCGTGCTGGGCATCGGCGCCTCGTCGCCGGCGATCGTCGAGCGGTGGAACGCCGGACGGTTCGACAAGCCCTACGCGCGCACGCGCGACACGCTGCGCTTCCTGAAGAAGGCGCTGGCCGGGGAGAAGGTCTCGGAGACGTACGAGACGTTCGAGATCAAGGGGTTCAAGCTGGAGCGGGCCCCCGAGCTCCCGCCGAAGATCGTGCTGGCCGCGCTGCGGCCCAGGATGCTCCACCTGGCCGCGGCGGAGGCCGACGGCGCGATCACCAACTGGCTCTCGCCCGACGACGTGCGCAAGGTGCGTGCCGAGATCGGCGAGGGCACCGAGCTGATCGCCCGCCTGTTCGTCTGCGTCAGCGAGGACGTCGACCGCGTGCGCGAGATGGCCAGGTGGATGCTGGCCACCTACCTGACCGTCCCGGTGTACGCCGCCTTCCACGACTGGCTGGGCCGGGGCGAGGTGCTGCGGCCCATGCACGAGGCGTGGCAGGCCGGCGACCGCCAGGCGGCGCTCAAGGCGATCCCCGACGAGGTGGTCGACGCCCTGATCGTGCACGGCGACGCGGCCACCTGCCGGGCCAGGATCCAGGAGTACGTGGACAACGGCCTCGACACCCCTGTCCTCGCGCCCGTCCCGGGCGGTGAGATCTCCATAGAGCAGGCCGTACGCGAGCTGGCCCCCAAGAGATAGCTCCCCGAGCGTAGGAGGGTGCATGGACGACGTACTCAGGCTGGACGCGGTCGGTCAGGCGCAGGCGGTCAGGGACGGGCAGGTGACGGCGAGGGAGCTGGCCGAGGCCGCCATCGCTCGCATCGAGGCCCACGACGGCGAGCTGAACGCGGTCATCCACCGCCGGTTCGAGCGGGCGCTGGCGGAGATCGACTCCATCCCCGAGGAAGCGCCCTTCCGGGGCGTGCCGATCCTGCTGAAGGACCTCGGGTGGCGCGAGTCGGACGAGCCGTACAGCGGGGGCTCGAACGTACGCGACGGCGTCGAGCCCGGCGTCGACGGCTACGGCGTGGTGAGCCTGCGCGAGGCCGGGTTCGTCCTGCTCGGGCGGACGAACACCCCGGAGTTCGGCAGCACGATCACCACTGAGCCGGTGGCGTTCGGGCCCACGCGCAACCCGTACGACCCGGCGTACTCGGCGGGCGGCTCCAGCGGGGGGTCCGCGGTGGCGGTGGCGGCCGGATGGTGGCGCTGGCCACCGCCAGCGACGGCGGCGGCTCGATCCGCATCCCCGCGTCCCTGTGCGGCCTGGTGGGGCTCAAGCCGACGCGCGGGCGCGTGAGCCTGGGTCCGGTCATGGGGGAGGGGTGGAGCGGGTTCTCGTGCCCGGGATTCGTCACCAGGACCGTGCGCGACACGGCGGCGGCCCTCGACGTCGTGTCCGGCCTGCGGCCCGGTGACCCGTACGACGCCCCCGCGCTGCCCGGTCCGCTGGCCGACGAGGTCGGCAGGGAGCCGGGGCGGCTGCGGGTCGGGTTCGTCACGAGGCATCCCAACGGGTCCGTGCCCGAGGTGCCCGCGTTGACGGAGGCCGTGACCAGGGCCGCCGTGCTGCTGGAGTCGCTCGGTCACGACGTCGTGCCCGGCGGTCCCGGGGCGCTCGCCGAGCCCGGCTTCGCCCAGCACTTCGGCGCCATCGTGGCCAACAACCTCGCCGCGCACGTGGAGAGCCTGGGCGAGCTGCGCGGCGCGCCCGTGCGGCCGGAGGAGCTGGAGCCGCGCAACGCCGCCATGCTCGGCGCGGCGCGCACGCACAGCGCGGCCGACCACATCCTGGCCACCCAGTGGATCGACGGCTACCGCCGCCGTATGGCCGCCTGGTGGAGCGCGGGCCACGACCTGCTGCTGATGCCCTCGCTGGGCGTCGCGCCGTTCCCGCTGGGCTGGATCCCGCCGGAGGACCTCAGCGTCGCGTTCGGCCGCACGGCGCATGCCGTGGCCTACACCTCGCCGACCAACGCGACCGGCCAGCCCGCCATCTCGCTGCCGCTGCACACGAACGCGGCCGGCCTGCCGGTGGGCGTGCAGCTCGTGGCGGCGGCCGGGAGGGAGGACCTGCTCGTCCGGGTGGCCGCGCAGATCGAGCGGGCCAGGCCGTTCGAGCACGCGGCGCTGCGTTGACCCCTTCTGGGAGCAGGCCAGGAACTCGTGGCGGTCCCGACGCGTTATGTCGTGAGAAGCCGGGGGTAGGGGGTTCCTCATGATGGCGAAGGCAGCACGGGCAGCGGCGGCCTGGCGGACTTACCGCGACGTGACCAAGCCGGGTTCGCCCGGCCTGATGACCAGGGTCCGGGCGATCCCACGGATGGTCGGCGCGGTCATGCGCGGACAGTACGCGGGCATGGGCAAGAGCAAGCTCGCCATGCTCGGACTCGGCGTGGTCTACATCCTGTCACCCGTCGACGTGGTGCCCGACTTCCTGGTGATGGTCGGCGTGGTCGACGACTTCGGCGTGTTCCTGTGGCTCGCCGCGACGCTGCTCGGCGAGAGCGGCCGCTACGTCGAGCACGAGCGCAACGTCATCCAGGCCAGGCTGGTCGAGGAAGAGGGTTAGATCTCCTCCATCCGCAGCCAGGCGCGCGAGGGCAGCGGGTGGCCGAAGAGGCGGGCGGCGTTGCCGTAGGCGACCCTGGCGATGTCGGCGGGCGGGAGCGTTCCGAGATTGCGCGCCACGGACTTCTGCGTGTCGGGCCAGGTCGAGTCGGAGTGCGGGTAGCCGCTCTCCTGCAGCACGTGGTCGAGCCCGACCGCGAGCCGCACGCCGGACAGCGCGTGGTCGTCGAGCGTGCCGAAGAAGAAGTTGCGGCGCAGCACCTCGCTGGGCTTGAGCCCGCCCTCCCACGACGCCTCGCTCGCGACCGGGTGGTCGAGGGCGTAGTCGGCGCGCTCGGCCAGCATGGGCAGCCAGCCCACGCCGCCCTCGACGATGAGGAGGCGCAGCGAGGGGAAGCGCAGCGGCACGCCCGACCAGAGCCAGTCGGCGCAGGCGAACATCGCGCTGGTCGGCATCAGCGTGGTGATGGCCTCGATGGGCGTGTCGGGCGAGGGCACCGGGGACCAGGACGAGTCGCCCGTGTGCAGGGCGACCACCGTGCCGGTCTCCTCGCAGGCGGCGAAGAACGGGTCCCAGTGGCCGGAGTGGATCGACGGCAGCCGCAGCCGGGTCGGGAACTCGGGGAAGACCACGGCCTTGAAGCCGCGGGCGGCGTTGGCGCGGATCTCCTTGGCGGCCACGTCGGGATCGGGCAGCCACGGGAGCTGCAGGCCGATGATGCGCTCGGGGTAGGTGCCGGCCCAGACGTCGATGTGCCAGTCGTTCCACGCCTTGACCAGGGCCAGACCGAGCTCCTGGTCACGGGTCCTGGCGAACGGCATGCCGGACTGCCCGGCCAGCATGCCGGGGAAGCACAGCGCGGCCCAGATGCCCGCCAGGTCCATGTCCTCGACGCGGGCCTCGATGTCGTGGCAGCCGGGGCGCATGTTCTCGAACCTGATGGGGTCGAGCGTGCGCTGCTCGCGGGGGAGCCCGGCGCCCACGTCGATGCCGGCGCACGGGTATGTCGCCCCGCCGTAGCGCCAGACCTGGTGGCCCGCCTCCGTATCCACGACCTTGGGCGCGACATCGGCATATTTCTCCGGCAGCCGCCCTTCGAACAGGTCGGGAGGCTCGATCAGGTGATCGTCGGCGGAGATGATCACGTAGTCGCGCCGCCTCGGGTCAGGGTCGGGGAGCAGCGGCGTAGTCACGCAGGTAACCGTACGACGGCGGGATAACGTCGAACAAGCTGCGACGTATCCGTTGGGTATCCGAGATCTTCGACCCGGGACCGCCAGGAGGGGGGCCGACGGGCGGTCCCAGGCCAGGGATGGGCCGCTCACCTGGACGCAGCAGGTGTGACCCGGCCTGCCACTACCCCTCGGAGTCCGGTTCAGTCAGCAGGTGGCCGCGTAATTCGGAAATGGTGGCCGGGGAAATGTTCAGGACTTGTGTGACATACGTCTCGATCGAGCCGTGCCGCGCCGTCAGGTCGCCGAGGAAGAGGCGCATGGCCTCCGCGGGCGCCAGGCCGAACCCCGGCCACATGGGCGCGTCGGGGTGCCTGCTGCGCCAGCTGGCGACGAACCGCTCGGTGGCCAGCCCGGTGAGCGCGTAGTCCGCCACGATGTCGTCCTCGCCCACGCCCACCAGTGACAGGACGAGCGCGGCGAGCACCCCGGTGCGGTCCTTGCCGGCCGCGCAGTGGATCACCACGGGGGCGTTGTCGGCCCGCGCGATCGTCTCCAAGGCGGTCCTGAGGTTCTCGACGCCGTCCTCGGTCGTCTCCAGGTAGCGGTCGGCGAGGTATCGCCCGACCCCGCTCTCCTCGCTGTAGGCCGTGATGTCCCAGCGGCGCCCCTCGATGGGCAGGTTCTGGTAGTACTGCCCCTCGGCGTCCGGGACGCGGCCCCCCTTCTCGATCTCGTACGCATGCCGCAGGTCGATGACCGTACGCACGCGCAGCTCGCGGAAGGTCCTGAGATCGTCTCCGGCCAGCCAGCCGAGCGCGTCGGCCCGGTAGAGCCGCTGCCATTGGATCGTGCGCCCGTCATGGGCGGCATATCCACCTACGTCGCGGAAGTTGAAGATGTTGGCGAACTCAATGTGGCGGATCACCCTCAACACCTTAATTGGCGGTGGTGACGGACTCCTTGGATGAATCGCCGGCCTTCCGCTCGGCCACCTCGCGGCGGATCAGCAGGACCCAGCCGGCCAGGGCGATGCCGATGAACAGCCACCACTGGACGCCGTAGGCCAGGTTGAGGCCGCCTCCCGCGCCCACGTCAGGCGCGGGCACCGGGGCCGGCGCCGTGGCGGGCGGGGGCGTCTGCTCGGTCAGCTCCACGTAGCCGCCCACCAGCCGGTACGGCAGCCCCTTACCGATCTTGTCGGCGTTGATCAGCAGGACCTGCCCGGCCGGCAGCCCGGAGCGCTCCCGAATGCCGCTGGAGTCCTCGGTCTCGCTGAGCCGTAGCCGCCCGGTGACATTTACCTGTCCTGTGGGCGGAGCGGGCACCTCGGGCGTGGCGTCGGCGGTGGCGCCCGCCTTGACCCAGCCCCTGTTGACGATCACCGCGGTGCCGTTGCCGGTGACGAGGGGCGTCAGGACGTAGAAGCCGTTCTGCCCCTCCTGGGGGCGCCTGCGTACGAGGAGGGCGTGGGACGGGTCGTACGTGCCCGAGACCGTGACCTTCCTGAACCGGTCGTCCGCGCGGACCTGCCGCCCAGGGACCGCCAGCCGCTCCAGCGGCACCGGCGCGGCCTCGATGTTGGCCGTGACCCGCTCGCTGTTGGCCGAGCGCTCCTCGAAGCGCCCGAACTGCCACCGCCCGAGGAACACGAAGGCGGGGATGACCAGCAGCACCACCACGTGGAGCGCGAGCCATCGGGGCGTCAGCAGGAACCGGTACACGCTTCAAGGGTAGGCACCGGAGGGGGTGCCCCCTCACGCGCCTAGGCGCTTCTGAGCTGGGCCCCCGACCCGGGCACCGCGGTCACCTCGCGCGGCCCGCTCACCTCGTGGCCGTCCGCGCACCGGAAATGCTGCTCGATGGGGGCCCCGCAGTCGCGGTGGGTCAGCAGCACCGCCGGCCCGTCCTCGTCCGCCAGGTATTTGTCACCCCAGTGCATGAGCGCGACCAGGAGGGGATAGAGGTCGCGGCCCTTGTCCGTGAGCCGGTATTCGTCGCGCTGCCGCTGGCCAGGCTCGCGGTAGGGCTCCTTGCGCAGCAGGCCCTCGTCGACCAGCCGGGCGAGCCGGGCGCTGAGCACCTGGCGGGGGGCGCCGGTGATCGCCTGCATGTCGGCGAACCTCCGCACGCCGTTGAACGCCTCGCGCAGCACCAGGAAGGTCCACTTCTCCCCGACGATGTCCAGGGTGCGCTCGATCGAGCAGTTGTCCACCCGGAAGGGAACGTTCATTGCCACATTATATCTGAGTTCATTTGACAGACTCAGCGCTCGCGGGCAGGCTGAGTCTATGCAGGGAACCCAGATCCGCCCCGCGCGCCCGGACGACGAGGAACGGATCAGACGCTTCCTGGCGGGGCTGTCGCTCCACACGCAGACGCTCCGCTTCTTCACCGGCGTCAGCGCCCCTGCCGCGGGGCTGGTGCGCACGCTGCTAGCGCTGGACGAGCGCCGCGACGCGCTCGTCGCGATCACCGAGGGCGGCGAGATCGTCGGCCACGCCATGAGCTTCAGGGGCGACTGCGCCGACGTGGAGGTCGCCGTGGTCGTGGCCGACCAGTGGCAGGGCCGGGGGATCGGGCCCAGGCTGATCGACGTGCTGCTGCTCAGGGCCTCCGTACGGGGTGCGCGGACCGTGGGCATGGACGTGCTGGGGGAGAACCGGCGCGTCCTGAGACTCGTCCGCCGGCTCTGGCCGGACGCCGAGATGAAGGTGACTTCCGGATCGGTGGAGGTGACCGCTATGATCGATCCACTCAGCCTATTTGCGGAACAAGGTTCTGTTGGCACACCATTGACAGCGTGAAGAGTGCCAAGAACGGACGCGACGGCCGTACCCGCATCATCGAGGGTGCCCTCCGCCGCTTCAGTCAGGACGGGGTCTCGGCCACCACGCTGGCCAGCCTCCGCGAGGAGAGCGGCGTCAGCGTCGGCAGCTTCTACCACCACTTCGCCAGCAAAGAGCATGTCTTCGGCGTGCTGTACGCGGAGATCCTGACCGCCTACCAGGCCGCCTTCCTCGCCGAGCTGGTCAGCCACGAGGAGGCCCGCGACGGCATCGAGGCCGTCGTGGCCTTCCACATGCGGTGGGCCGGCGAGCACCCGGAGAGGGCCAGGCTGCTGGTCAGCGAGCGACCGCCGCGCAAGCACGAGCCGGGCGGCGCGGAGGTGGCCGAGGCCCGGCGCGGGTTCTTCCGCCAGGTCTCCGACTGGTGGCGGCCGCACATGAAGAACGGCCTGCTCCAGACCGTCCACCCGACCATGTGCTACGTGCTGTGGCTGGGGCCCGCGCAGGAGATGTGCCGCCTGTGGTTCGCGGGCGCCCACACGCCCACGGAAGAGGAGATCAAGGGGCTGGGCGCCGCCGCCTGGCAGAGCCTCCGCCAGCAATGACGGGCCCCCGCAAGGGGCCTGACCAGCGCGGGGAGCGATGACTCGGGCACCGTCTGTGGTGTTATTGTCCATTTGTGACTCGACCTCGGGCGCTGGCACTGCCCGCTATGCCGGAGAGCGCGCTCGCCCGCTTGGGTGAGGTAGCCGACCTGGCCGAGGTTCCCGCGCGTCCCAGCCTCGGCTTCACCGACGAGCAGCTCGCCGACCTGGTCATCGAGACCGGCGCGACCGTGCTCATCACCGACGGCGACCAGGTTCGCACGTCGGTGCTCGCCCTGCCTCTCGACGTGGTGGCCGTCATGGGCCCGACCACCAGCGTGGACCTGGCGCTGGCAGCCGAGTACGGGGTGACCGTCCTGCACGCCGCCGACCGCGATCCCGAGTCGGTGGCCGAGCTCACGCTCGCGCTGATGTTCGCCGTCAGCCGCAACATCGTGGCCGCGGACCGGGAGGTGCGCCAGGGGCGCGTCGGCAAGGTGCCGCCCGCCCAGCGCCACCGCGGCAGGCGGCTGAGCGGCAGGACGCTCGGCGTCGTGGGCCTGGGCCGCGTCGGCAGGGCCGTGCGCTGGCGCTGCGAGGGCCTGGGCATGCGGGTGATCACCTGCGATCCGTTCGTCCCCGAGGCCACCCACACCCTGCCCGCCCTGCTGGCGGAGGCGGACGTGGTGTCGCTGCACGTGCCGCTGACCGGGGAGACGCGGGGCTTCTTCGGCTACCCCGAGTTCGGCGCGATGCGGCCGGGCTCCATCTACCTCAACACCTCGCGCGGCGCGCTGCACGACCTGACGGCGCTGGTCGACGCGCTGCGCCAGGGCCAGGTGGGCGGCGCGGGGCTCGACCACTTCGAGGGCGAGTGGCTCGATCCGGCCCACCCCCTGACGCGCCTGCCGAACGTGGTGCTGACACCCCGCCTGGGCGAGGCCACGGGGGAGAGCCGGGAGGAGCTGGCCGGGATGCTGGTGGAGGACATCGCCCGGCTGCTGCGCGGCGAGCGGCCCGCCCACGCCTGCGTGCCCGCCCTGCCGTTCGCCTGATCCGCCTGGGCCGTTATGCGGGCTGGCGGAGGCGGGTGTGGACGCGCCAGCTCGCCCGGTCGAGCGAGATGTCCAGCCGCAGGTCTCCGCGGTGCCTGCGCAGGCCGGGCACGCGGACCCGGTCGTGCACGTCGAACCTGCCCCGATGCGGATAGCCGAACCCCAGCTCGCCGGGCAGCACCCGCAGGTCGTCGCGGTTGCCGCAGCGCGGGCACGTCCAGGACACCAGGTCCATGCCGCGGTTGTAGTCGGAGCAGGCGCGGAAGTATTCGTCAGGTCCGAACCGGGACTCGCAGGCCAAGCAAGGGATCAGCATGGGTCCGCTCCTCGGGGCGACGTGGCGACTTCCCTAGAGATACCGCTCACTACTTGTCCGCCGCTTGCAGAACGCTTGGGTGCTTAAGTAACAGTATGAGCACAGGGAGCGACGATTGCGAGCCCGGGGTGGGGAGCCCTCGCGAGTGCGACCATCGACGCGCTATCCGGAAACAGTGCGAGCGCCGATGGTATCGGGCCATGCGGGAGTGTCCGTGGTGAAAGGATGGACTTGTGGAACGACTGCGCCATCACCTCCTGGAAACCGACTACACGATCGACGGCGTACGTGAGCGGCTGGGCAGCATGGCGGCCTCGGCCCTGGCGAGGGAGGAGCTGGTGCCGGCCCTGCGCGCCACCGCCGACCTCGATCCGCTGGCGGCGTCGATCAGGCTGTGGTGGCTGGGCGTTCCCGTCCCCGCCGCGTCCCTCGCCCCGGAGGTCCTCGACTCGGGGCTGGTCAGGGCCGACGGCGACCAGGTGAGCGCGACCGTGCACCTGCAGCCCTGGGAGACCGGCGGCTACCTCGTCTCCGACCGCAAGGTGCGCCCCGGCGACCCGGCGCTGCGTCCTGACCACGTGGTCGGGGCCGGCGGCGCCTCGGCCAACCTGGCCCAGCTCGCCACCCGCCGCCCGGTGGGGCGCGCGCTCGACCTCGGCACCGGCTGCGGCGTGCAGGTGCTGCACCTGGCCGGGCGGGCCGAGCACATCGTGGCCACCGACGTGAACCCGCGGGCCGCCGAGCTGGCCAGGCTGAGCTGGGAGCTGTCCGGCATCTCCGGCGTGGAGGCACGTACGGGGTCGATGTTCGAGCCGGTCGAGGACGAGCTGTTCGACCTGATCGTGAGCAACCCCCCGTTCGTCATCGGCCCGGGGGGCGGCCTGACCTACCGGGAGGCCGGCGGCGACGGCTTCTGCCGCGACCTCGTACGCCGCACGCCCGGCCACCTCAACCCCGGCGGCCAGGCCCACTTCCTGGCCAACTGGCTGCACGTCGAGGGCGAGGACTGGCACGAGCGCGTGGGCGGCTGGTTGCGCGAGACCGGCTGCGACGCCTGGGTGGTCCAGCGCGACGTTCAGGACCCGGCCGAGTACGTCGAGCTCTGGCTCAGGGACGCCGCCGAGCAGGGCACGAAGGCGTACGCCGAGCACTACGACCGCTGGCTGGCCTGGTTCGACGAGCGGAAGGTCGAGGGCATCGGGTTCGGCTGGATCACCATGCGCAACTCCGGCACGCTCGACCCGGTCGTCCGCGTCGAGCACCTGGACCACCTGGTCTCGCTCCCGGTCGGCGACTACGTGGACTCCGTGCTCGACGCCATCGCCACCGCGCACCGTGTCAAGGAGCTGGACACCGCGCTCCTGCGCACCGCGGACGGCCTGCTCGACGAGCGCATCGGCCTGCCGGGCGCGGAGGACCCCATCCGCATCGTGCTGCGCCAGACGCAGGGCCTGCGCCGCAGCAGGGAGGTCGGCACGGTGGAGGCCGCGCTGGCCGGGGTCTGCGACGGCGAGCTGGCGCTCGGTCCTCTGCTCAACGTGATCGCCGAGCTGGTCGGCGACGGCGAGATCCTCGACTCCGACGCGGTCAGGCCGCTGATCGCGGAGGGTTACTTCCTGCTTTAATCGCCCGTCAATTGGACGTTGAGCGCTGAGGTGGAGGCTCATGGCCAAGACACGGACCCCGGGGGGTTCGAGGGCCGTGTCAGGTCCGGCCGGTCGTCTAAGGTGAGGCGGCTAGCCACTACGCGGAGCATCCGGATAACCGGGCCCCCTAGCGACGCGTGGTGGCGACAGATGACCGGCCGGGCTGCATCACGACATATTCGTGACGGCCTAAGGACAGCCTTGATCAACCATGTGTGGATGACACGTCTGGACGATGAGCTGTACTCAGGACTCGACGACGGCCCCTTCGGCGGGGATGGCCTCGATCAGGGCCTTGAGGTCCCCGGCCTCGGGGGCGCCGAGCCGGGAGAAGATCTCGAACGCCTGCCGTAGGCATTCCAGGCTCCTGGTCGTGCTGCCCAGACCGCGCAGCGCCTTGCCGAGCACCGTGAGCGACAGCGCCTCGCCGTACGGGTGGCCGATCTCGCGGGAGACCACCAGCGCCTGCTCCGCGTGGCGCACGGCCTCGGGGTGGCGTCCGGCGGCTATGAACGTCTCGGCCAGCCTGGAGCAGACCCGCTGCTCCCAGACGCGCTGCTTGCTGGCCCGGAAGAAGGCCAGGCACTCGGCGTGGTGGTGGACGGCCTCGGTGAGCCGGCCGACCCGGGACAGCACGATGCCGAGGTGGTAGCGGGCGCGGGCGGTCCCGGCGCCGCTGCCGATCTCGGTGAACAGGGCCAGGCCCTTCTCCGCCGCCGCGATCGCGTCCGCGGGCCGGCCGAGCCCCAGGTGGTCGCGGGCCGAGTAGCTGAGCACCAGCGCCTCGCCGGCCGGCACGTCGTTCGCCCGGTAGAACCGCATCGCCGCGTCGAACAGCTCCAGCGCCTCGATGTGGCGGCGCTGCCTGCCGACGACGACGGCCAGGGCGTTCAGCACCTCGCCGGTGACGATCTTCTCGCCGCGGGCCGTGGACAGCTCGTGGACGACCCTGAAGTGGCCCTCGGCCGCCTTCAGCTGGTTGTCGGCGAACAGCACCCGGCCGAGCACGTACCGGCTGCGCAGCTCGCTGCCCTGGTCGCCGAGCCGCTGTGCGGCGCTCAGCACGGCGCGCGTGCCCTGGGCGAACTCCCGCGTGTGCGTGCCTGCCTCCAGCAGCGGCTCCATCGCCACCAGCAGGTCGCCGGCGGGCAGCAACTGCTCGCCGGCGACGGCCGACGCGGCGGCCTGGTTGATGGCCGCGAACAGCGAGTCGCCCTCGGCGATCAGCCAGGCCACGGCCTCGTCCACGCTGGTGAACGACAGCCCCTCGCTGATCGTCACGATGTTGGCCGGGATCATGCTGCCCTCGTAGGCCAGGCTGTGCGCGGACTGGGCCGAGGCCAGGTAGAAGCCGAGCAGCCGGTGCAGCGCCCGCGCCTTGGCCTCGGGCGGCTCGGTCTTGTCCAGCTGGCGCCTGGCGAACAGCTTGAGCAGGTCGTGGAAGCGGTAGCGGCCGGGCGCGGGCGCCTCGAGCAGGCTCGCGTCCACAAGGGACTCCAGTACGGACTCCGCCTCGAACTGGCTCACCGACAGCACGGCGGCCGCCGCCCCCGTGGAGATGTCGGGCCCCTTGGACAGCGAGAGCAGGCGGAAGGCACGCGCCTGGGCCGGTGCGAGCTGGCCGTACCCGAGCGCGAACGTGGCCTCGACGGCCAGGTTGCCCACGCGCAGCTCGTCGAGGCGGCGCTGCTCGTCGGCCAGCCTGGGCACGAGCGAGGCGACCGTCCAGGAGGGGCGTGCGGCCAGCCTGGCGGCCACGATGCGCACCGCGAGCGGCAGGAACCCGCAGGCGGCCACCACGTCCATGGCCGCGCCGTGCTCGGCCGACACGCGCTCGGCCCCGGCCACCGACGCGAACAGCGACAGCGCCTCGCCCGGCTCCATCACGTCGAGGTCGATGAGCCGTGCGGAGGGCAGGTCGGCCAGCTTGCCGCGGCTCGTCACGATGGCCGCGCACCCGGGCGAACCCGGCAGCAGCTGGCTGACCTGCTCGGCGTCGCGGGCGTTGTCGAGCAGCACGAGGATGCGGCGGTCGGCGAGGATCGACCGGTAGAGCGCGGCGCGTTCCGGCAGCCCGTCCGGGACGATGTCCGGCGGGATGCCGAGCGCCCGCAGGAACCCGCCGAGCGCCGACTCGGGCACGGTCGCCTCGTCGGTGTAGCCGCGCAGGTCGGCATAGAGCTGGCCGTCGGGGAACAGGTCCTCGGCCAGGTGCGCGACGTGCACGGCCAGCGCGGTCTTGCCCACGCCGCCGATGCCGGAGACCGCGATCACAGGCACGCCCTCGGCCGACGACTGCGCCGACGACTGGGCCGACAGCAGCGTGCGGAGCCGTACGGCGACCTCCTTGCGGCCGGTGAAGTCGTTGACGGCGGCGGGGAGCTGCGCGGGGCGCGGCAACTGCGGGGCCTGGCGCTGCTCCGGCTCCTCCACCGGATCCTCGGCGGGCACCTCGGCGGCCGCCAGCGTGGGGTCGGCGGCCAGGATGCGCTGGTGCAGCGCGGCCAGCTCGGGGCCCGGCTCGATGCCGAGCTCCTCGACGAGGGCCTCGCGCGTCTCGGTGAACACGTTGAGGGCGTCGCCCTGCCGCCCGCACCGGTAGTAGGCCAGCATGAGCTGGGCGCGCAGTTTCTCGCGCAGCGGGTGGTCGGCGGTCAGCGCGATCAGCTCGGAGACGACCTTCGCGTGGTCGCCCAGCTCCAGGTCCACGTCCATGAGCGTCTCGACGACGCTGATGCGGCGCTCGACCAGCCGGTCGCGCTGGTGCTCGGAGTAGGGGCCGACGGTCCCGGCCAGCGGCTCGCCCTCGAAGAGCGACAGCGCCTCGCGCAGCCCCTCGGCGGCCTCGCGCAGCCGGCCGCTCTTGCGCGCGCTCTCGGAGTCCTGGACGCCGCGTTCGAAGCGGACCAGGTCGAGCGAGCCGTCGGGCAGCCGCAGCGCGTAACCCCTCCCGATGGACGTCAGCAGCTCCGGGCGGGAACGGGCGGGCCGGTCCGGCTCCAGCACCGTACGCAGGCGGGAGACGTAGGTGCGCAGGGCGCCCAGGGCCCGCGGGGGCGCGTCCTCTCCCCAGACCGCGTCGATCATCTCGTTGGGGGTGACCGCATGGCCTTCACGCAGCAGCAGCATGCCCAGGATGGAACGCTGCAGCGGAGTGCCCAGATCGAGCTCCTGGCCGTCACGCCAGGCGCGGACAGGACCGAGCACGGCGAACCTCAGCCCGCCCTCGACGCTCTGACCAGCCATGCCGAATGTCTCCCAGCCAATGGATCGTTTTGTTACCAAATGATAGATCCAACGTCCTTTGTCACCTAGACTCCGGACTGATCGTTAAATGTGCCGTTGATCCGTCTTTGATCCGGTGTTGAGCGTGCCCCTGGATGCTGATGGTCGGCTAGGCATGACTCACACCGCGGGGGCGTGTCATGTAGAGCACTCGTAGGCAGGAAAAAATACGGCCCCGCCCGAACTTTCTTGGGGCGGGGCCGTGGTGGACAGGTTCTCAGGCCGCCTCGACCAGTCCGAGCCGCATGGCGAGCCGCTCGCGTACGAGCGGCCATTCGGAGCTCAGGATCGAGTAGAACGCGGTATCTCGGACCGTGTTGTCGGCGCCTCGGCTATCCGCTCGCCGCACCCCGTCGAAGTGTGCGCCGAGGGCCTCGATGGCGGCCCGGGACTTGGTGTTACGTACATCTGCTTTGAGGGTGATGCGGTGGACGTTCCATGTCTCGAAGGCGAGCGAGAGCATCAGGAACTTGCTCTCACGGTTGACACCCGTGCCCTGGGCACTGGCGGCCAGCCAGGTGTAACCGATGTCCGCCACGGACGGGATCTCGCCCACCGCACCCCGTGTACCCGGAGGCCAGGGCATGGGGCCCTGCCAGTACTCCAGGTGCATGAGACGGGTGGCACCGACCACGCGGTCGGTGTTCAGCCACCGGATGGCGAAGGGCATGGAGCGGCCCTCCGCCTGCTCAGCCATGGCGGCCTCCACATAGGAGACCATCTCGTCCCGGCTTTCCGGGACGCGAGTGAAGGCGTAAGTGCAACGGTCTTCACTCGCCGCGGCGACGAGGTCGTCGATCGCCGCGAGGCCGAGAGGTTCCAGGCGCACGGAGCGCCCGGACAAGGTGACAAGAGCGGGCATGAGCACATGATGAGGGGAAGCGGGGGCGCACGTAACCATGCAGTTAGGAAGATCTTTTGCAGCTTTCTGCAGACAGGGTGTTCCTGCAGGTCAGCGGCCCCTTTTGAGCGATGGTAAACCCGCTCTTGGGGAAAGATTCGCCTAACTGTGACATGGCGTCGGGACGAGCGCGGGACGCCGTTCACGCACCGCTTCGTGCGACACCGAGGCCAGCTCGTTCAGACCCTTCGAAAGATAGTCCAGATTGTCGGCGATCCAGGGGAGTTGGAGGGGGTTCGGGCTGTTCAGAGCGGTCAGTCGCTCTTCGGCGGTCTCGCCGTAGAGGAGGCTCACCGCGACCCGCACCCTCGCCGCCGCCGGGTCGTCGCCGAAGGCGTGTCCGGGCAGGACACCAATGCCGTGTTCCTCCAGCAGGATCTTGGTGATCTCGGCGGAGCCGCCGAGCCGGAGGTGGCTCAGATCGGGATAGAGGTAGAAGCCGCCCTGCGGGGCGGGCACGTCGGCCCCGATCTCGGTGAACCTCTCGTGCACGGCCCTGGCGACCGTGCCGTGCAGCCGCCGGGCGAGCTCGATGCGGGCCAGCAACTCCTGGGGCTCGTCGAAGGCGTACGCCGCCGCCTCCTGAACCGGGGCCGCGGGCGCCGACCAGATCTCGCTGGCCACCGCGAGCAGGCTCCTGTGCAGCGCGTGGCTGCCCGCGGGCAGCCTGGCCACGCCGATCCGCCAGCCGCCCAGCGCCAGGCTCTTGCTCAGCCCGGTGGTGATGATCGTGCGCTCGGGGGCGAGGTCGGCGGGGGAGGTGAACGGCAGGGCAGGGTCGTGCACGACGTCGCGGTAGATCTCGTCCGAGATGATCATCAGATCGAGCTCGCGGGCGATCTCCACCAGCCGCGCGATGGTCTCCCGACCGGCCAGGCGGCCCGTCGGGTTGTCGGGCAGCGTCACCAGCAGCGAGTTGACCGTCCGACCCTGGGCCCTGGCCCGGAGCACCGCGCCGGTCACGAGGTCGGGGTCGGGCACTCCGCCCCCTCCTGGCGGTGCGGGCACCAGGATGGGGCGGGAGCCGACCAGCTCCGCCTGGGCGGCGTAGCTGACCCAGCTGGGCATGGGCAGGACGATGTCCCCGCCGATCGCCAGGAGGAGGCCGTACAGCAGGGACTTGCTGCCAGGTCCGCAGACGACGAGCCCGGGGTCGGTGGGGAGCCCGCGTCGTGTCCAGTAGCCCGCCGCCGCCGTCCTGAGCTCGGACGCTCCCGCGACCGGCCCGTAGCCGTTGCGTTCGGCCGCGCCGGCCAGCCTGTCGCGCAGTGCCGGGTGGACGGGCAGCCCTGCCTCGCCGAAGGCCAGGTGAAGCACTCGCTCCCCGGCGAGCCGTCTTCGGTCGATGTCCTCGTTTGCCGCCAATGTGGCGGACAACGTCACCGTCATGTTTGTCACGTTCCCAGGGTGGTTTGATGAAGGCATCAGCACAAGCGAGGCTTTTCGTGGGTAGGCATAAGGAAGACTGATGCTTGAATTGCGACGTTTGGTCCTGATCTGCGAGTTCGCTCGTCGCGGAAGTATCGCTGCGACAGCGGCATCGCTGGGGTACAGTCCTTCGGCCGTGTCGCAGCAACTCGTCGCGCTCGAACGTGAGACCGGAACGGTCCTCATCGACAGGACCGCGCGCAGCGCCGAGCTGACCGACGCGGGGCGGCGGCTGGTGGCGCACGCGGAGCGCATCCTGTCCATGGTCGAGGAGGCGGAGTCGGACCTGTCCGCCCATGCGGGGACACCCGCGGGGCGGGTCGTGGTCACCGCCTTCCCGACGGCCGCGGTCGCGTTCGCCCCGGCGCTCGCCCGCTCGCTGCGCCGCCACACCGAGCTGACGCTCCGGCTGGGGCAGAGCAGGTCGGGCCGGGGCATGCGCGAGGTGCAGTCGGGGGAGGTGGACATCGCGCTCGTGGACGACTGGTATGGGCGGGTGCGCGACAACGAGAGCCTGCGGGTGTTCCCGCTGCTGCGCGACCCCCTGGTGCTGGTGGTGCCGCGCAAGCACCGTCTGGCCGACCCCGACGTGCCGGTGGACCTGCGGGAGCTGCGCGACGAGCCGTGGATGGCGACGCCCGACGGGGAGCCGTCCCGGCTGGCGGTGGATCGGCTCCTGGTGGACGTGGGCGGGACCCGGCCCACGCCGTGGGAGTTCGAGGGGCTGGGAACGATCCTTTCTCTGGTGGCGAAGGGGATCGGCATCGCCGCCGTGCCCGCGCTCGCGCTGGCGGCAGGGGTGCGGGGGCTGGCGGTGCGCCAGTTCCCGGGAAACCCGGTGGGGCGCGACGTGCACGCGGTCGCCCGCAACTCGAGCGTCAACCGGCCGTCGGTGTCGGTGACGCTCCGCGCGATCCACGTGGCCGCCCGCTACCTCGCCGCCGACCTGGATCCGGTACGCCCGGCGGACCGCCGCCCGCCCGGCGATCCGCTGGAAGATGACGAGGCGGCCCAGTGAGCGGCTCGGTGAACGGCTCGGTGAACGGCTCGGTGAGGCGATAGCGTCTGCCGTTATGGCGCCGACGTACGACATCGAGCACCTCCTGCTCTCCCAGCCGAGCACCCGCACGGTCGCGGGCATCGACGAGGTGGGCCGTGGCGCGTGGGCGGGGCCGGTAACGGTCTGCGCCGTCGTCACCGACCTGTCCGAGCCGCCGTCCGGCCTCACGGACTCCAAGCAGGTTTCGGCGGCCAGGCGCACCCCGCTCGCCGAGGAGCTGACCGCGTGGGCGGCCGGCATCGGCTTTGGCGAGGCCACCCACACGGAGATCGACGAGCTGGGCATGACCGAGGCCCTGCGCCGGGCCGCCAGGCGGGCGCTGGAGGCGCTGCCGGTGCGCCCGGACGCGGTGATCCTCGACGGCAAGCACGACTACATCGGCCCGCCCTGGCCGGTACGCCTGGAGGTCAAGGGCGACGCGGCCAGCATCTCGGTCGCGGCGGCGTCCGTCCTGGCCAAGGTCCGGCGCGACGCGTACATGGGGACGATCGGCTGCGAGGAGTACGGCTTCGCCGACAACGCCGGCTACCCCTCACCCCTCCACCAGGAGACCCTGGCCCGGCTCGGCCCCACACCCCACCACCGGCTCTCGTGGTCCTACCTGGACGACCTCCCTCGATGGCGGCACCTCAAGCACCACCGGGACCCGCTCGTGGGAGAGGGCCAGGCCAGCCTGTTCGGCTGAACGGGGGCCATCGGGCATCATCGGATGGATGCGGATCGGCGTCTTCGTCATCGCGGCGCAGTTCCCCGGCCAGGAGGCCGGGCAGGTGCTGGCCGATGCCGTCGAAGTGATCGTGGCCGCCGAGCAGGCGGGGTTCGACGACGCGTGGGTCGCCGAGCATCACTTCATGTCCTACGGCGTGTGCCCCTCCGCGACCACCCTGGCCGCGGTCGCGCTCGGCAGGACCTCGCGGATCGGGCTCGGCACGGCCGTCAGCGTGCTGTCCACGCAGCATCCCGTGGCGCTGGCCGAGCAGGCGGCCATGCTGCACCACCTGTCCGGCGGGCGGTTCACGCTGGGGGTCGGCAGGGGCGGGCCGTGGGTGGATCTGGAGGTGTTCGGGACGGGGGCCGAGCGGTTCGAGCGGGGGTTCGGGGAGTCGCTCGACCTCCTGCTCAACGGGCTCTCCGGCGGTCCCGTCGCCGGTGACGGGGAGTTCTTCCGGTTCAGGGAGGTCCGGGTGGTGCCGGGCGCGAGCATGCGGCCGGTGGTCGCGTGCACCTCCGAGGCGACCGTGGGGGTGGCGGCGGAGCGGGGGCTGCCGATGCTGCTCGGGATGCACATCGGGGACGCCGAGAAGGCCGCCCTGGTCGAGGACTACGTCGCCCGGGGCGGGACCGCCACCGATCATGTGGCGGCGGGGGTGGCCTACGTGGCCGACTCCACGGCGGAGGCGGTGCGGGAGATCAAGGAGTCGCTGCCCCGGTGGCTGGAGCCGGGGCTGGCGGGGTACGTGCCGGTGGACGATCGCCCCCGACCCATGCGAAACATCCCGGCATATGTGGATTTGTTGGCCCGGATTCATCCGGTCGGGTCGGCCGAGCATTGTGCCGCGACGATCCTGCGTACCGCCGAGAACACCGGGATCGAGCGGTTCATCCTGCTGGTCGAGGGGCTCGGCGAGCATCGGCGGACGGTGGAGAACGTGCGGCGGTTCGGGGCGGAGGTGCTGCCGCTGCTGCGGGCCCGGTGACCCGGGCAGTGCCGGGTCACCGGGCCGGATCACTGGGCCGGGTCACTGCGCCGGGTCACCGGGCCGGCCGGTCAGCAGTCGACCAGCTCCGGCTTCTGGTTGAGGATCTGGGCCCTCGGGGTGACGAACTCGTGCAGGGCCTTGGTCGCCGTCGGGTCGAAGACGGCGACCCGGTGGCAGTTCTGGAAGGCCAGCCGTACTCCGAAGTGGCGCTCCAGCGCTCCGCGCATCGCGTCGCTCGCCAGGCAGCGCAGGAGCTGGCCGCGGGCTTCCTCGGACGGCGGTGGCACCTGGTTGTCGGCGAACTCGGCTCCGGTCTGCTCGCGCTGTTCGGCCAGCCCGCTGATCAGCGACCACGCGTACGGCAGCGAGTCGCGGACGCACGCGATGAAGGCCGCGTCGTCCACCTCACCGGCTCTGGCCTGGTCGAGCAGTTCGTTCGGAACGGTCAGCGACATGCTGTCTCCTCTCGAATGGGATCAATCTGACGCTAGGTGGGGATTCGTGATCGCTCCAGATGCCTGGAGGGGGGCACTCAGGGGCCGAACACGAAATCCGGGTCTATCTGTGAGGCCAGGTCGGACCCGGTCCGGTCGTTGCCCCACGCGTGGGCGTTGCGCAGGTGGAAGTCCACGGTCTGGCGGCCGAAGCGCGCCCAGTCCTTCTCCTGCTCGTCGAGGGTCTTGCGGAGCACGGCCAGCGCGTCGGCGTTGACCGGCTCCAGGTCGTCGAGCGTGAAGTGGCGGCCCTGCTCCATGGCGCGGACGGCGGCGGAGTGCTCCATCCAGGTGAGCAGGTCGTCGCCCACGTGCTCGCGCAGGAAGTCGACGTCGGACGGGCCGTGGACCTTGTTGCCGACGACGGCCAGCGCGACGTCGTACGCGGCGGCGTACTCGCGGTACTGGCGGTAGACGCTCACGCCCTGCCTGGTCGGCTCCGCGACGAGGAACGTCAGGTCGAACCGGGTGAACAGCCCCGAGGCGAAGGAGTCGGCGCCCGCTGTCATGTCCACCACGACGTACTCGCCGGGGCCGTCGATGAGGTGGTTGAGCAGCAGCTCCACCGCGCCGACCTTCGAGTGGTAGCAGGCCACGCCGAGGTCGTCCTCGCTGAACGGGCCGGTCGCGAGGAGGCGCAGCCCGTCGGGGGTGGTCAGCGCGTACGGGTCGGCGGCCAGGTCCTCGAAGCTCAGCAGCCGGGAGCCGCGGCCGGGCGGGGTGGTCTTGACCATGGCGTCGGCGGAGGGGATGCGGGGGTTGTCGCCGCGCAGCTGCTCCTTGATCTCGGTCAGGTGGGCGCCGAGCGGCTCGGGCTGCCGGTCGAGGCCGAGCACCATGGCCAGGTGCTGGTTGATGTCGGCGTCCACGGCCACCACCGGCCCGCCCTGGCTCGCCACATGTCTGGCGAACAGCGCGGACATCGTCGTCTTGCCACTGCCGCCCTTTCCGACGAACGCCACTCTCACGGCCCCTCCAGGTGGATATGAAAACCGTTTCCGTTGTCATCATGCCACACTCCGTGCTTGGCGTGTGCTGGCAACGCGAAAAGGCCACGTGGACGGGTTTCCACGTGGCCTTTCGGGCGGGGCGATTCAGGTGCAGGTGGCGTCGAGGTTGACCGGGCTCTCCGGGTCCGGTGTCCGCTCGGCGGCGGTGCCGGCCCTGGTCACGGGACCGGCCTCCAGGGTCTCGGCGACCTTGCGGCGGATGAACGACCAGTCGGGGTACGCCGTGTTGATCAGCGGCGGCACGAAGCTGAGGCTGCGGATCTTGGCCTCCTTGACCCGCTGCGCGAGGTCGATGACGGCCGGCAGCAGGTCCTGCGGGAGGTCGGTGGAGATGGCCCGCTTGGTCGCCACGGCCAGCCGCTCGAAGCTGTTGATCACGGTCATCGGGTCGGCCTGCTTGGCGAGCGCGTTGAGCAGGCACTTCTGGCGTCCCATGCGGACGTAGTCGTCGCTGTCGGTGCGCGAGCGGCCGTACCAGAGCGCCTCCTCGCCGGACAGCCTGCGGGTGCCGGCCGGCAGCAGGCCCTCGCGGTACTTGCCGTACACGATGGGCTCCTTGATGGTGACCTTCACACCGCCCATGGCGTCGATGATCTCCGCGAACCCCTTCATGTCCACCAGGGCGTAGTAGTCCACGTTGAGGCCGAGGATGTCGCCGATCGTCTGCTTGATCAGAGCCGGCCCGCGCTGGCGCCGCTCCACGCCCGGCACCACCTCGGGGTGCTCCTCGGCGTACTGGAAGATCTCGTTGAGCAGGCCGGGCGTGTCGGGGCCGGTGCCGGTGAAGCCGTAGGGGAACTGGTCCCTGGCCGGGCCCGCGCGAAATTCGACGCGCTGGAGGTTGCGCGGCAGGCCGAACAGGGTGGTCGCGCCGGTCTCGGTGTCCACGCTGGCCACGGTCATGCTGTCGGTACGCACGCCGGGCCGGTTCGGAGCGGCGTCGCCGCCCAGGAGCAGGAAGTTGACCCGGCGGGCGCCGTTCCACGGGTCCTGGGCCATGATGGGCGCGGTGGCGGTGGTGCTGGGGAACAGGGTGTTCACGACGTCGCGTGACAGGTACGCCAGCCTGGTGGCGTACACCGTCGGGGTCATGATGAGCGCGCAGAGCGCGAGCGTCAGCGCCGTGGTCAGGAAGCGGCCGATCCTGTCGGAGCTCGGCGGGCGCACCAGGACGAAGGACCAGACGACCACGCCGGTCCAGGCGATCGCGATCGCCACCAGCACCACGGTGAACCCGACGAGCCAGCGGGGCTGCACCGCCAGCGACAGCAGGTGAGTGCTGTACGCCGTGAACACCATGAGGATGCCGGCCAGCATCACGACATATCCGAACATGAGCGCCAAGCCCGTCTTACGGCGCTCCGCGGCCAGATGTGCCACTCCCCACAACAAGGACGATGCCAGCGTCAGGGCCATGCTCGCCCCCAGGCCGAATCCCCGCTCTTTCTCCGTCATGCCTGGTCAAACCCCCATTTGCGCGCCCATCCACGCCACCTTAGTAATGCGCTGTGCGGGAAAGACGGTAGGAAGGGACGGGTCAGGTCAATTCCATGTCAAGACCACCTTGAGATATAACGTGAGTGTGCGCAAGCGACACGGAAGCTACGGATTCGACGCTCCCTGGGCGCTGGTCGGCTTGTTGTTCGGAGCGCTCGTGCTCCTGGCCCTGGCGTCGGTCTCGTTCCTGCTCGACATCCCCCTGGCGGGCATCGCGTTCCTGCTCGGCGGGCTCTACACGCTGGCCAGCGCGGCCAGCTACCTCTATACGACGCGGCGCGGCAAGTTCGCGGTCTGGGCCGGTGAGCTCGAGCGGCTGAACGGCGACGAGCTCCTGCTCGACCTCGGCTGCGGCCGGGGCGCGGTGCTGCTGATGGCGGCCCGGCGGCTGGAACACGGCAAGGCGACCGGCATCGACCTGTGGCAGTCGAAGGACCAGTCGGGCAACCGGGAGACCAGGACCAGGGCGAACGCCGCCGCCGAGGGCGTCGCCGACCGCGTCGAGCTGGTGACGGGCGACATGCGCGACCTGCCGTTCGGCGACGGCGCGTTCGACGCGATCGTGTCGAGCCTGGCCATCCACAACATCCCCGACGCCGACGGGCGCGCGCAGGCCGTGCGCGAGGCGCACCGGGTGCTGCGGCCCGGCGGGTTGATGCTGATCGCCGACTTCCAGCACACGGCCGCGTACGAGGACACGCTGCGCTCGCTCGGCGTGGTGGACGTGCGGCGACGCGACGCGGGCTGGCGGTTCTGGTACGGCGGACCGTGGTTCAGCACCGGCATCCTGGAGGTCAGGAAACCCGCGGCCTGAGCCGGCGATGCACATCGCGGTGGAAATCCGGCGAGGGGGTTTGCATGGTCATGCATAGGTGTGTATATACTTCGACTCGTGTCTAAGATGCTCACCTCTCTGCCTGTCGGTGAACGTGTCGGGATCGCCTTCTCCGGTGGCCTCGACACCTCGGTCGCGGTCGCGTGGATGCGCGAGAAGGGCGCGGTGCCGTGCACCTACACCGCCGACATCGGCCAGTACGACGAGCCTGACATCGCCTCGGTGCCCGGCCGAGCCACGGCGTACGGCGCCGAGGTCGCCCGGCTGGTCGACTGCCGGGCGGCGCTCGTGGAGGAGGGGCTCGCGGCCCTGGCCTGCGGGGCGTTCCACATCCGCTCCGGCGGGCGCACCTACTTCAACACCACGCCTCTCGGGCGGGCCGTCACGGGCACCCTGCTCGTACGCGCGATGCTCGATGACAACGTGCTGATCTGGGGAGACGGCTCCACCTTCAAGGGCAACGACATCGAGCGGTTCTACCGCTACGGCCTGCTCGCCAACCCCTCCCTGCGGATCTACAAGCCGTGGCTGGACGCCGACTTCGTCACCGAGCTCGGCGGCCGCAAGGAGATGTCCGAGTGGCTGCTCGCCAACGGGCTGCCCTACCGGGACAGCACGGAGAAGGCGTACTCCACCGACGCGAACATCTGGGGCGCGACCCACGAGGCCAAGGCGCTGGAGCATCTCGACGCGGGCATCGAGATCGTCGAGCCGATCATGGGCGTGCGGTTCTGGGACCCCGACGTCGAGATCGCCGCCGAGGACGTCACGATCGGCTTCGACCAGGGCCGGCCGGTGACCATCAACGGCAAGGAGTTCCCCTCCGCCGTCGACCTGGTCCTGGAGGCCAACGCCATCGGCGGCCGGCACGGCATGGGCATGTCCGACCAGATCGAGAACCGGATCATCGAGGCCAAGAGCCGGGGCATCTACGAGGCGCCGGGCATGGCGTTGCTGCACGCCGCCTACGAGCGGCTGGTCAACGCGATCCACAACGAGGACACCCTGGCCAACTACCACGCCGAGGGGCGGCGGCTGGGCCGGCTGCTGTACGAGGGCCGCTGGCTGGACCCGCAGGCGCTGATGCTGCGCGAGTCGCTGCAGCGCTGGGTCGGCACGGCGGTCACCGGCGAGGTGACCCTGCGGCTGCGGCGCGGCGAGGACTACTCCATCCTGGACACGTCCGGGCCGGCGTTCAGCTACCACCCGGACAAGCTGTCCATGGAGCGCACCGAGGACTCCGCCTTCGGGCCGGTCGACCGCATCGGTCAGCTGACCATGCGCAACCTCGACATCGCCGACACCCGCGCCAAGCTGGAGCAGTACGCCGGGCTCGGCATCGTCGGACCCCAGCACCCGATGCTGAACGACGTGCCGCAGACGGCCTCGACCGAGCTGATCGGCGAGATGCCCGAGGGCGGCGCCGAGGCGATCGCCAACCGTGGCGAGCGCGGCGAGATCCCCGGCGACGACGAGCTGCTCGACCACGCCGCGATGGAGTCCGGCACCGACTGACGAGGAGACGGCCGCGGCTGCCCGGCAGCCGCGGCACCGCCGAACCCCCCGGGAGCCGACGCGTGGCCGAACCGCAGGGCGACGAGCTCTACATCATCGTGTGCGCCGCCGGGCCGGCCCCGGACGTCGGCCGGCTGGTCGCCATGGCGCAGGAGCGGGGCTGGGCCGTCCAGGTCGTCGCCACTCCGTCGGCTCTCGACTTCATCGACGTGGCCGCCCTGGAAGCCCAGACCGGCCGGCCCGTCCGCAGCCGCTATCGCAAGCCGCACGAGCCCAAACCCCCTCGACCGGGCGCGATCATCGTCGCGCCGGCCACGTACAACACGGTCAACAAGTTCGCCGGGGGCATCGCCGACACCTATGCCCTGGGCCTGCTGGCCGAGGCGCCCGGGCTCGGCATCCCTGTCGTCGTGCTGCCCTTCGTCAACAGCGCCCTGGCCGCCCGCCGGCCCTTCCTGCGCAGCATCGACGAGCTGCGCGCCGAAGGCGTCCGGGTCGTGTTCGGCCTGCCACGGCAGGTCGCCACGGACGAGCCGGACGCCGGCGCCCACCGATTCCCCTGGGAACGCGCGCTGTCGGAGCTGTCCTAAGGGCTTGCACCTGACACTGTGTGAGGCGGTATGCCAGGATGTGCCGACTTTCAGGAGGAACATCGTGGCAATGGCTGAGCGGGTCGACGAGATCCTGGGCACGGGCAAGGCGCCGAACTTCCACGGTCTCGTGGTGATGCGGGGCGGGGAGATCGTGCTGGAGCGTTACGGCGCGGGGCCGGACCACCGGCTGGGCGACTCGCTGGGGCACGTCGAGTTCGACCGGGACACGCTGCACGACCTGCGCTCCGTGTCCAAGAGCATGGTGGCGCTGCTGTACGGCATCGCGCTGGGCGAAGGGCTCGTGCCGGAGCCGAGTGCGCCCTTGGTAGCCCAGTTTCCGGAATATCAGGATCTGGTGGCGGATCCGGAGCGCGCTCATCTGACCGTCGAGCACGCGCTGACCATGACCCTCGGCCTCGAATGGGACGAGAGCGCCCCCTACACCAGCCCGGCCAACAGCGAGATCGCGATGGAGCTGGCGCCCGACCGGTACCGGTACCTGCTGGAGCGGCCCGTCGTCGAGGAGGCGGGAAAGCTCTGGCACTACTGCGGCGGAGCCAGCGCCCTGCTCGGCGGCCTGATCGCCCGCAGGGCCGGCAGGCCGCTGGAGGAGTACGCCGCGACCGCGCTCTTCCGCCCGCTCGGGATCGACGCGTTCGAGTGGTCCAAGGGATTCCACGACACGGTGAGCGCCGCGGCCGGCCTTCGGCTGCGGCCGGTCGACCTGGCCGCCGTCGGGCAGCTGGTGCTCGACGGCGGCCGGGGCATCGTGCCCGCCGAGTGGCTCCAGGAGCTGGTGCGGTCGCGGGTGGTGATCGAGGACGGGTTCGAGTACGGCTACCAGTGGTACGTGAACACCAAGGACCGCCACTGGGTCGGCGGCCTCGGGAACGGCGGTCAGCACCTGCTCGTCCTGCCCGAGGAGGAGCAGGTCGTGGCATTGACGGCCGGCGACTACGACCAGAGCGGGGACAGCTCCAAGGCCGTGCTCGAAGCGGTCCTCGCCTCCTGAGGGTTCCTTAGGGAACGAGCAGGATCCGGCCGGTGACCGCGCGGCTCTCCAGGAGGCGGTGGGCCTGCGCGGCCTCCTCCAGCGGCAGCGTACGGTCGATGTAGGCGACGCTGCGCCCGGAGGCGAGCCGGTCGAGCATCGCCGGATAGTGCGTCCCGAACACCTCCCCGGCCCAGCCGGGCCCGCTGCACCCGGTGAGCGTCACCCCGCGTTCCATGAGGTCGGCGGCCGTGACGGCGGCGGGCTCCCCGGTCAGCATCCCGTAGAACAGCATCCGGCCGGAGCCGGGGGTGAGGTGGTCGAGCACCCGCCTGGCCGTGGTGCCGCCGATGGACTCGAACACCACGTCCACCTCGGGCAGCTCGTCGGGCCAGTCGGCCGGGCCGTGGTCGAGCACGAGGTCGGCGCCCAGCTCGGCGGTCCGGTCCCGCTTGGCGGCCGAGCCGGCGGTGGCGATCACCCGCCCGGCCCCGAACTCCTTCGCGTGCCGCACCAGGTACGTCCCCACCGAGCTGCTGCCCGCCTCGACCAGCACGGTCTCCCCGCCGGCGAGGCGTGCCTTGTGCAGCAGGGCGAGGGCCAGCGCGCCGGGTGCCCCCGCGGCCAGCGCCTGGTCCGGCCGCACGCCGTCCGGCACCGGGGCCGTCAGACCGGCCGGGAGCACGGCGTACTCGGCGTACGAGCCGAGCCCGCCGGTGACCCCCACGACCGTGCTCCCGAGCAGCTTCGCGTCCACCCCCTCGCCGACCTCGACCACCTCGCCGGCCGCCTCCGCGCCGATCACGGCGGGCAGCGGCAGCGGGAACGGCAGCGTCCCCGCCCGGATCTGCGTCTCGGCGTAGCTGACGCCGACGGCCTGGGTGCGGATGAGGATCTGGCCCTCTCCTGGGCCGGGGCGCGGCAGGTCCGCGACTTCGAGCCGTTCGGGGCCGCCCTTTTCCGACAGGACGATCGCGCGCATGCGTGAGCTCCTTTAACTGAACCGATGGTCCAGTTAATATATGGACCACTGGTCAAGTTTGTCCATGGGAAAGAATGACCGGATGGAACGTCGAGAGCGGGCCGACGCCGCGCGCAACAGGCAGGCCATCCTGCGGGCGGCCGAGGAGCTGCTGCGGCGGCACCCGCCCGAGCAGGTCTCGGTCGAGCGGGTGGCGGTCGCCGCCGGCGTGGGCAAGGGGACGGTGTTCCACCGGTTCGGGAGCCGCACGGGGCTCATGCTGGAGCTGATGAGCGAGCGGGCGCGCGAGTTCGAGCAGGCGTTCACCGAGGGGCCGCCGCCGCTGGGGCCGGGCGCGGAGCCGGTCGAGCGGCTGGTCGCCTTCTTCGCGGACGTGGCCGTGCTGGCGGCGCGCAACGGGAACCTCGTCAGCGCCATCGAGCACGCCAGGGTCACCACGAAGGCCCACGGCGAGCAGCGCAGGGAGGAGAACCCGATCTACCGGTCCTGGCACCGGCACGTGTCCCGGCTGATCGCCGAAGGGCGGTCCGACGTGGACGCCGAGCAGATCGCCCACATGCTGCTCGGCACGCTGCACATGGAGCCGATCGCGAGCCAGCTGCGGGCCGGGCAGCACGAACGGCTCGCCGCCGGCTTCGCCGACCTGGTCAGAGGGCTGCTGCGTTAGAGGGGCAGGTGGGGGATCGCCGCGTGGAAGGCGGCGACGGCCGCCCTGATCGACGGGTGCTCGCCGTTCCCCTTCCTGAACGCCGCGAGCGTGCGGCGGCTCAGCGGCAGGCGGGTGAGCGTCACCCCGGCCGGCGGGTCGATCGCCGCCAGGTGCGGTACGAGCGCGACCCCCTGCCCGGCGGCGACGAAGGCGAGCACGGTGTCGAAGTCGTCGATGTGGTGCCGTACGAGCGGCTCGAACCCCGCCGCCTGGCACGCCCGGATCGCCATGGTGTGGCAGAGCGTGCCCGGTCTGTCGGTGATCCACGCATCGGCGCGGGCGTCGGCCACGGAGGGCCGGTCGGTCAGGTACATGGGCTCGCTGTACAGCGGCTCCGTCTCGATGGACGCGTCCGTCACGGGCGGCACGAAGTCGTACTCGTGTACGAGCGCCACGTCCAGCTCGCCCGCCCGCAGCGCGGCCGAGACGTCGGCGGGGTCGATCTCGGAGACCATCGGCACCAGCCCGGGATGCGCCCCGGTCAGCTCGACGAGCGCCGGGGGCAGGAGCACGCGGGCCGCCGTCGGGAACGCGCCGATCCGTAGCGGCCCCGAAGGCCCGCCACGCGCGGTGGCGAGCGCCGCCGACGCGCGTTCGAGCTGCTCCAGCACGGCGTGCGCATGCTCGACCAGCAGGTGCCCGGCGGGCGTCAGCGCCACCGTACGGCCGGTGCGCTCTAGCAGCGGCACGCCCGCCTCCCGCTCCAGCGCGCTGAGCTGCTGGGAGACGGCCGAAGGTGTGAACGTCACCGCCTCCGCGACCGCGGCGATGGTGCCGCGCCGGGCGAGTTCGCGGAGGAGGTGGAGCTTGCGCGGATCGAGCATAAGCTGAGCTTAATCTCAAACGAAGAAATCCGCGCTGGACCTAACGGGTCCGGGCAGGACAGGCTCGAACCATGCTGAGAGGACTACACGTACCGCTGGTCACCCCGTTCACCTCGTCGGGAGAGGTGGCCGTGGACGCGATCGAGAAGCTCGCGTCGGACTACCTCGACCAGGGCGCCGCCGGGCTGGTCGCGCTGGGGACGACGGGCGAGGTGGCCGCGCTCGACCCCGGCGAGCGGGAGCTGGTGATCGAGGCGTGCGCGCGGGTGTGCGCGGAGCGGCAGGCGCTGCTGACGGTGGGGGTGACGGGGAACGACACGCGTTCGACGGCCCGGGCTCTGCAAGGCCTGCCCTCGGGGGTCGGCGCCGCGCTGGTGACGGTGCCGTACTTCCTGCGGCCGGGCGAGCGCGGGGTGATCGCGCACTTCGAGGCGCTGGCGGAGGCGACGCCGGTGCCGCTGGTGATCTACCACATCCCGTACCGGACGGGTCAGGCGGTCGGCGCCGCGACCTTCCGGCACCTGGGCGCGCACCCGATGATCGCGGGCATGAAGTACGCGGCGGGCGGGATCGACCAGGACGCGGTGGACCTGCTGGGGGATCTGCCCGAGGGGTTCGAGGTGGTGGGGGGCGACGACGCGTTCATCTCGCCGCTGCTCGCGCTGGGCGCCGTCGGCGGGATCCTCGCCTCGGCGCATCTGCAGACCCGCGGCTACGTCGAGCTGGTGGACGCCTGGAACGCGGGCGACGCGGCCAGGGCGAGGGCGCTCGGGCACCGGCTGGCCAGGCTCTCGGCCGCGCTCTTCGCCGAGCCGAACCCCACCGTGATCAAGGGAGTGCTGCACGCCCAGGGCCTGATCCCGACCCCGGACGTGCGGTTGCCGCTGGTCCCGGCCGGGGAGGCGGCGGTCTCACAGGCTCGCCTGGTAGCGGTACATCCAGGCGAGTGACTCCTGGCTCGCGCTCTTCTTCAGGAAGAACGGCAGCATCAGGTCGCGGAAGACCCGGGCGACCGGGCTCGCGGCCTTGCTGTTGCTGATCGTCCTCGAGTACGCCACCACCCGCTCCGCCCTGGGCCGCCGTTCGGCCTCGAAGCGCTCGAACGCCTTCGTGTGGCTCCCGCTGTCGCGCAGGCACCTGGCCAGCACGACCGCGTCCTCGATGGCCAGCGAGGCGCCCTGGCCGGAGCTGGGTGAGGTGGCGTGCGCGGCGTCCCCGATCAGCAGGACCCGGCCGCGGTGCCAGACGGGCACCGGCGGCAGGTCGTAGATCGGCGACCCCGGATCGACGTCGCTGCGCCGGATGAGCTCGGCGGAGAAGTTCGCGTCGTCCTCGAACGCCCTGACCAGCACCGGCTTCCAGTCCTTCGGAACGTCGCCGAGCCGCCTGGGCAGGTTCGCGAACCACCAGGTCTCGCCCGACTCGGGCACCGCGTAGCCGAAGAACGCGCGCTTGCCGAAGACCATGTTGTAGACGCCCGGCTCGCCGGGGAAGCCGGCGTCCTTGACGATCCCGCCGAAGCTGTAGAGGCCGCTGTAGCGGGCGGCGGGAGCTTGCGGGTCCAGAATCGTGCGGGTGCTCGAGTGCACGCCGTCGCACGCGATCAGCAGGTCGCCCGTCGCCTCCGTGCCGTCCGCGAACCTCGCCGTCACCTGCCTTCCGCTTTCGTCGTACGAGACCAGGCGCTTGCCGTACGTGACCTCGATGCCGCGCCGGGCGGCCTCGTCGCGCATGGTCCGGTAGAGGTCGGAGCGCAGGACGGTGTGGCTCACCGTGCCGTCGTCGAGCCGCAGCCCGTTGGCCACCTCGCCCAGCCGCTTGCCCGAGCCGCTCCACATGACCATGCGCGGGGTGGGGATGGCCTGGGACAATACGTTGTGGTGCGCGCCCAGCACGCGGAGCGCGGCCAGGCCGTTGGAGGCGACGTTCAGGAACGAGCCCACGTCCTCCGCACCCTGCCCGTACGCCTCGAAGATCTCGGCGTCCACACCCACTTCGCGCAGGGCCATCGCCGTGACGGGTCCGGCGATGCCGCAGCCTATGATCAGAGCCTTCATAGTGATAACCTTTCGTTCGGTCGAACGAAATATATGCGGAGGCTTTACCTGTGTCCAGAGATATTTCGGAGCGGCGAAAGAATTTGCTGGAGGCCCTCGGCATGGCGGGGCGGGACAACAGCAACGCCGCCGTGATGTACCACACCGCCATGGGCGAGCGGCTGGGGCTCGGCATGACCGAGGAGAAGACGCTCGACCTGCTGCAGCGCATGGGGCCGCTGACGGCGGGGGAGATCGGCCAGCACGCGGGGCTGGCGCCGGCCACCGTCAGCGGGCTGATCGACCGGCTGGAGTCGAAGTGGCTGGTGCGGCGGGTGCGCGACACCCGGGACCGGCGGCGGGTCATCGTGGAGATCAACTACGAGCGGCTGGCCGGGTTCAGCGAGCTGTTCGAGCCGTTCGTGGCGGCGCTGGGGGAGCTGTACGCGCGGTACACGGATGACGAGCTGGAGCTGATCCTCGACTACGTCACCCGCGCCACGGCCCTCCAACGCGCGGCCACCCGCGACCTGACGACCTAGCCCGCTGTCCTGGGGGTGGGCACAACCCACCCCTTTGCGCCATCACCCGCGACCTCCGGCACGGACACCCTGCACGGCGCACCGGGCTCGGCGGGATGGGGCCCCGGTGTGGCGGCCGGTGGGTGGGATCACGGGCCGCCGCACCAGAGCGAGCGAACCGGGGCCGGTTGCCTAGCGGTCGGCTTCGCGAACGGTCGTGTCCACCTCGCCCACGCGGTCGGCTTCGCGGATGGCGGTGCCGACCTCGCTCACGCGGTCGGCCAGCAGGCCGAGGGCGCCCACGGCCCGGGCCATCGGGTCGTCGTCGGCGCCGCCCAGGGCCTTGGCCCTGAGGTAGGCGGTCTTGATCTCCGCCCAGCGTCCGGCCTGGGCGGGGGTGAGGCGGCCGCGCAGTTCGGCCAGTTTGAGCAGGTTGGCCTCGGCGTCCGTGGTCAGGGTCTGGGCCTCTCCCAGGTAGTGGTCGTCGATCACCGCTTCCAGCTCGGCGTCGTTCATGGCGGGGACGATGCGCTCGGCCAGCTTGTTCATGTTGCGGTACGAGCCCTGCAGCCGGTACGGGGGCTCGGTGCGGGCCGCGTCGGACTGGGCGGCCGAGGCGATGTAGGCCTGGTTGTTGGCCAGCACGACCTCCTGAACGCGTACGAGCTTGGCCAGCACGCTGAGGATCTGATCCAGCTCCGGCTTGCTGTACGGGTGACGGAGCTGGTCGGGCTGGACGGTCGTGTCGCCCCTGGCGAGCCGTACGAGGAGCTCGACGTCCGCGCGGTCGCGGCCGGAGAGCGGCGCGAGCACCGGGTTGGAGGTCAGCGCGTTATCCACATAGCTCAGCGCGAACAGGTCGTCCTTGCCCGACAGGACGTCGCCCAGGTTCCAGACGTCGGCGCGGTTGGCCAGCATGTCGGGAATGCGGAAACGCTGGCCGGACTCGGTGTACGGGTTGCCCGCCATGCACACCGCGAACCGCTTGCCACGCAGGTCGTACGTGCGGGTGCGGCCGTTCCACACGCCCTCGATGCGCCGCTGGGCGTCACAGAGCGAGATGAACTTCTGCAGCAGCTCCGGCGAGGTGTGCTGGATGTCGTCGAGGTAGAGCAGCGTGTTGTTGCCCGTCTCCAGCGCGAACGAGATCTTCTCCACCTCCTGCCTGGCCGTCGCGTCGGGCGCGTCCGCCGGGTCCAGCGAGGTCACCTCGTGGCCCAGGGCCGGGCCGTTCACCTTGACGAACACCAGGCCCAGGCGGCTGGCCACGTACTCCATCAGGGTCGTCTTGCCGTAGCCGGGCGGTGAGATGAGCAGGAGGAGGCCCATCTGGTCGGTACGCTTGCCCGCGCCCGCCGCGCCGAGCTGCTTGGCCAGGTTGTCGCCGATCAGCGGCAGGTACACCTCGTCGAGCAGGCGGTTGCGCACGAAGGCGCTCATGACCTTGGGCTTGTACTCGTCCAGGCGCAGGCGGTGGCGCTCGGCCTCGACCAGCTCGCTCCTGCGCCGCTGGTAGGCCCGGTACGCCGGGACGCGCTCCTGGCGGAAGCGGCGTGTCCTGGTGAGGAGCTCGTCCAGCCGGATGTCGAGTTTGCGGTCCTTGATGCGGGGGTGGGCGCCCAGGAGGCCGTCCACGGTCTCCTGGACGGCGGCGCTGGAGTCGTGGCGGGGGACGTCGCACAGCTGCACCGCGATGGCCTCCGCCACCTCGGGGCCCTGGTGGTAGGCGGCCATCCAGGCGTGGGCCAGTTGCAGGCGCTCGGGGAGCGGGACGCTCTTGAGCTCGTCCTCGAACTCCCGGAGCTTGGCCGGGCCCAGGGTCTGGCGGAAGCCGTCGAGGAGGTCGCGCGCCGCCTTGCCGGTCACGAACCCGAACGGGCTGCTGCCCAGCTCCTCGACGAGATACTCCCCCGCAAGCCCGGCCCCCGTGACGGTAGGGTCGGGCGCCGGCGTGCGGAGGCCCGCTGCCAGCGCGCCCGGTGGGTTCGGGCGGAGGCCGCCGACGAAGTCCGCGATCAACGTCTCCAGCTCGACCGCCAGCGAGTCCAGGGCAGGGGTGGGGCCGAAGACGGCGCGGGCGCGGACGAGCGACACGGCGCGCGTGGTGAATGTTTTACGTGAAACCTCGTCCAACCCGAAGGCCCAGAACAGCTGCGCCGCCGCCCGCACCTCGGCCGGGTACCGCAGCAACCCCGCCCCCGACCGCAGCCGTACCAGCACGTCCAGGATGGCAGCGGCGTCGTGGTCGTGGACCCCGCGCTCGTACCCCTCGTCATAGCGCGACTCCACCGCCTGCCGCACCGCGTCCTCAAGAGCGACGCCGGGGGAGAGGGAGTCCAGGAGCGAGGCGGCCAGGTGCTCGCCCCGGTACACCTCAGGCGTCTCCGACACCAGCAGCTGGTCCCAGAAGGGCCGGGTGTCGGCGAAAGAGGCGGGCACCGGCGAGCGGTAGTCGGTCCCGGTGATCGCGAAGTGCATGGACACGCGCTCATGCTCACGGCCGCTTCCGGGCTCGTTTGACCCGCTCCCGTGCGGCACCAGCGTCAGGTCGATGGGCTGGGTGTTGACGGCGAAGCGGTGGCGGCCGAGCCGGAGCGTCTCCCCGCCGTCGGAGAAGAGGTCGAGGCGATCCCGGAGGGCCCGGCCCGCCTCCTGCTGGGCGGACTTGACGCGCCCGTCCAGCTCCTCGGCCCGTACGGCGTCCCCGAGCGAGCGCAGCTCGACGGCGGCCGAGCGGACCTTGGCCACCATCGGGTCGGTGGCGAAGTACGTGTTGACATCGTCCAGGGAGGCGAGGGCGCCGAGGCGGCGGGTGATGCTGCCCAGGATGCGTTCGGCGGAGGCGAAGACGCGGTCGGCGCGCCGGGCGAGGTCGTCGAGCTGGGTCTGCTTGCGGGCCGAGAACGCCTCGTAGACGTCCTCCCGCTTGGCCGACAGCTGCGCCGCGAAGTCGTCGAACTCGCCGAAGCGCGACTCCAGGGTCTCCAGCTGCAGCATCAGCCGCCCGAGCTGTTCGTCGCACTTGGCCGGGGTGTCCGCCATCGCCAGCGCGCCCGTGATGGCCTGGCCGAGCAGGGCGAACTCGGCGGCGAACGCGGCCCGCCCCTCCGTCCCGAGCAGCTCGCGCCGGCGCCCGTCCAGGATGGCGCGCGCCCGGTTCACCCCGCCGAGGACCTCGGCGATCCGGCCCAGGATGGAGGTGCGTACGGTCGCGTCGGCGATGTCCAGCGAGCCGACGACCTCCGTCACCACCTCCAGTCCCTCCGCCTGCGCGGCCAGCCGGTCCGCTACGGGGGCGGCCTCCGCGACCGTGCCGATCGCGGCCGCCCCGGCGGCGAGCTCCTCGACGGCCGCGTGGTAGGCGGTGAACGCGTCCGCACCCTGCAGGAACTCGACCGCCCGCCTGCCGACGGACGCCAGCTCCTCCGTCACGGAGGAGGACAGCGCGTCCAGGCCGGCCAGGTCGATGTAGCGGGTCTCGCGCAACGTCACCAGGCGGCCCTGGGCCCGCCGCAGCGTGGCCAGCGTGTCGACCCAGGCGTCCGCGGTGACGGGACTGTCCGCCCGCGCCTCGCGTACCAGGTGGGTGGTTTCCTCGGAGGCGGTGGCGAGCGCCTCGGCGGCCTGGCGGGTGAGCTGCTCGACGTTCTCGTACTCGTCCAGCACCTGCTCGGCCGTGGCCCGCACGTCGGCGAGCGGCCCGCTCAGGCCGTGCTCCTCGAGCCAGTGATAGGAGTCGAACGTCCGCGTGCAGGCCGCGATCAGCCCTTCGAACGTCCCCGCGGACGCCGCCATCTCCTCGACCATCCGCGACACGGACAGGCAGTCGGAGATGCCGCGCACCAGCTCCGCGTTGCCGATGCGCTCCAGGGGTCCCGTCCCGGCGGGCTGGGCGGCGGCGTACGTGTCGGAGACGTACGGCGTCTGCCAGACCTGCATCGGGTGCACCCGGGTGGGCTCGTCGGAGGTCGCGCGGAAGACCACCATAGTGCCGTCGTCGAACAGCGAGTAGCCGTGACAGACGATGGGGTTGGCGACCTCCTTCCTGATCACGTTGTACGGCAGCAGCAGCGAGCGCCCGTCACCCCTGGCGTGGAAGACGTACAGGACGTCCTCGCCGTTGGGCGAGCGGACCACCCGCTCGAACTCCAGGTCCGTCACGTCCGTGTCGAACGTCTTGCTGGCCCCGGTCGCCAGGTAGTAGCCGCCGGGGAAGATCAGCCCCTGGTCCTCGGGCAGGCGCTGGCACGCCTGGCCGAGGCCGTCGAGTCTGATGACCGCCTTGGTGCGGGTGTTGAAGACCAGGTGGCGCCACTCGGTCTCCTTGTACGGCCTGATCCGCATGAGGACGAGCGGCCCGACCCTGGCGTACTCGACGTCGGCGTCCGCCAGGCTCTGCAGCGGTTCGGCGACCGGCTCGGCGTAGATGCCGGCGCCGGTCTCCGTGTTGTTCTCGATCTTGATGGTCAGGTCGCCGCCGACCGTCTCGACGAACACCTCTCCCTCGATCGAGATGTGCGGGTGCCGTCCGAGCACGTGGTCGTCGCGCGTGGTCGGCGTCCACTCGAAGTCGTGGGACGGGGGGAAGGTGTGGTCCCGCTCCCCCCGGCTATCCACATATTTCGGGACTCCGCCGTTGTCGACCGTCCACCGCAGCACCCGCAGGTCCGCCGGCCCCGTCTGGAACACCGCCAGCAGCTTGCCCTCGACCCGCCGCAGCTGCTGCAGCCTGGTCTCCTTGTAGTACCGGTACAGCTCGGCGAAGTCCTTCTTGAACGCCGGATCGTCCAGCGTCTCCAGCTTGTCGGCGTCGAACCTGAACGCGTCACCGTCCCTGGAGAACCGGTGCACCGCGAACACGTCCGCCACCGCCGTCTCCGGCTTCAGCCCGATGAAGACGTTGTAGCCGAAGAGCATCACGTCGCCCAGGGAGACGATGTCCCTGGGGACGCAGTTGTTCTCCGTGCGGATCCGCTCGGTGCCCAGCAGGCGCAGCTCCGCGCCCCCGAACACCTTCAGCCGCGCCCCGTTGAGCGCCTCGGCCGCCGCCGTCAGGGTCTTGGCCTGGGCCTGGAGCCTGTTCCTGAGGACCTCGTAAGTCCCCGCCTCCAGCTCGGTCACCGAGCGGCCCCGGCGAGCGCCGCCACGGGGGAGTCGGCCACGCCGAGCCTGCGGGCCGTCTCCAGCAGCTCGCCGAGCGCCGTCGCCTGCGGGCCGCCGTCCTGGATGAGCCGCATGAGGAGGGCGGAGACGGTCAGGTTCTTGATGTCCTCGGTACGCACGCCGCCGATCACGTTCGCCAGGTCGGTCGCCAGGCTGGCCGAGCCGTTCACGTACGGCGAGACCAGCGCGCCCGCGACCTGCGAGTGGTCCACGAACCCGTCGACCACCTTGCCCGCGGTGATGGACCCGACCACCTTGTCGAAGAACATCGTGTCGCCGCCGACGATGTCGATGTTCGCCTTGGCGAGACCGGCGGCCAGCACGCTGGCCTGCGACTCCGCCACCTGCCGCGACACGTCGATGTGCTTGAGCCTGATCTCCTTGTCGGCCTCCAGGCGCAGGCGGTACTCCTCGTGCGCCCTGCTGGCCTCGTCCAGCGCCGCCATCGCGGCCGCCTTCTGCGTGAGACCCTCGGCCTCGGCCTTGAGCTTCTCGCCCACCGCGGCCGCCCCGGCCAGCGCCATCGCCTGCTCACCCGCGGCCTGCGCCTTGAGCCGGTCGCCCTCGACCAGCGCCATGGACTTGGCGCCCTCGGCCTCGGCGGCCAGCCGCTCCTTCAGCACCAGCGCCTCCGCGCGGCCCACCTTCTCGATGGCCTCGGCGTCGCGCTCCTTGACCTGCACCTCCGCCAGCCCTGCCGCGGCCGACTCGGCCTGGATGCCCTCGGCCAGCCGGATCTTGGCCCTGGTCTCCAGCTCGGCCGCCTGCTGCCTGGCCTCGGCGAGCACCAGCTCCTCGCGCGCTCTGAACTTGGACGCGGCCTCCGCGGCCTCGGCCGCCTTGATGTCCTTGACCAGGTTCTCCTGGGCCTCGGCCTCGGCGGCGATGATCACGGTCTGGCGGGTGCGCTCGGCCTCCTCGACCACGCGCAGCCGCTTGATGCTCTCCTCCTGCTCGGCCACGGTCTTGTCGACGGCGATGCGCTCGCGGATGACCTCGGCGATGGTCCGCTTCTCGGTCTCGACCTCTTTGTCCTTGGCGATGCGCGACAGCTCGGTCTCCCGCTCGCGGGCGATGACCTCCAGCACGCGGTCCTTCTCGATCCGCTCGGACTCGATCGCGATCACGCGCTCGCGGTTCTTCTCGGCGACCGCGATCTCACGGGCGCGGTTCTCGTTCTGCACGCCGAGCTGCTCGTCGGCCTTGATGTTCGCGCTCTGGGCGCGCAGCCGCTCCTCGGCCTGCACGCGGGCGATCTCCGCCTCCTCGCGGGCCTTGACGGTCTCGATCTCCCGCCGCTGCTTGAGCTCGGCGTCGGCCTGGCGGCGCTGCAGCTCCAGGATGGCCTCGCGGGCGTCGACGTTCTGGCGGGTGATCTCCTTCTCCTCGTTGCGCTGGAACTCGTTCGTGCGCACGTGCTCGATCGCCGTCAGCTCGGTGATCTTGCGGATGCCCTGCGCGTCGAGGATGTTGCTCTTGTCGAGCTGCATGAGCGAGGTCTGCTCGAGGTAGTCGATGGCGGCGTCCTCGAGGCTGTAGCCGTTCAGGTCCGTGCCGATGAGCCGGACGATCTGGTCCCTGAACTCGTCGCGCTTGGTGTAGAGGTCCACGAAGTCGAGCTGCTTGCCGGCCGTCTTGAGCGCCTCGGAGAACTTCGCGCTGAACAGCTCCTGCAGCGTCGACTCGTCACTGGCGCGCACGGTGCCGATGGCCTGGGCGACCTTGATGACGTCCTCGGCGGTCTTGTTCACGCGGACGAAGAACGTGATCTTGATGTCGGCCCTGATGTTGTCCTGGCAGATGAGCCCTTCGCGGCCGGTCCGCTCGATCTCGATGGTCTTGACCGAGATGTCCATGGTCTCGGCTTTGTGGACGACCGGTAAGACGACGGCGCCGGTGAACGTCACGTCCACTTTGTTGACCTTGGAGATGATCAGTGCCTTGCCCTGATCCACCTTGCGGAAAAGGCGGCCGATGACGGCGAGCAGGCCAATCACGATGACCAGGATGACGGCGAGAAATACGCCGAAGCCGGTGGAGATGACGTCCATCAGTGCTCACTTTCGTAGGGCATGACCCAGAAGAATTCGCCGTCTTTGTCGTATTCGAAGATGAGTGCGTCGTCGCCGCGGGCGAGGCGGTCCTCGCCGGTCGTGCGTACCTGCACGATCGCGGACGAGCCGTCGGCGGCCGTGACCTCGGCCTGGCCGAAGTCAGGGGTGGTCGCGCCGGTGCGGATCACACACATCTGGCCGACGAAGTCACCACGCGAGTGCCGGTCCCCGGCGGGGAACAGCCTGCGTAGCGGACCCAGCAGGCCACGGATGGCCAGCCAGGCCCCGGCCGGTGCGGCGAAGGGGACGGCGATCAGCAGGCCGCCACTCGCCACCACGCTGCCTATCAGGCAGAGCAACCAGGCCAGGGCAATCAACAGCGAAAGCACGATCCCGGCCGGGACTCCCCCGAGGCCCAGCCAGGTGGCGTCATCTTCCAGTTCGAACAGCCCGGTGATCACGGTCAGCCAATAGCCGATGACCACCACGAGAAGGAAAGTGAAAATGACCGTCGGAAAGCTCAGTACGGTGTCTAAGAACTCGATCATCCCGCCCCGTGTGCCCATCCCCCGTTGATGTCCTGACGGACTATATACAGATAAAGCACGACTAAAGCGGAAAGTTCCCGAAAAGTCTGGCGACTTTTCCCTGCTTGACCTCTACTTAGGTTGAGGTTGCAGGGTTGGGCTCATGACTGACGTGATGAGAGCCGCGGCCTTCGCCGAACCCGGCGGCCCGGAGGTCCTGAAGGTGATGGAGCTGCCCGCGCCGCAGGCGGGTCCCGGCCAGGTCAGGGTGCGGGTGCGCGCGGCCGGCGTGCAGCCGTTCGACACGGCCGTACGGGCGGGGTGGTTGCCGCCGTACATGGGCCCCACCCCCTTCCCGCGCATTCCGGGCAACGAGTTCGCGGGCGTGGTGGACCAGGTGGGCGACGGGGTGACCGGGGTGTCCACGGGGGACGAGGTGCTCGGGTTCTCGGCGCTGTACGCCTATGCCGAGTACATCGTGGTGCCGGGGACGGACGTGGCGCCCAAGCCGGCGGAGGTGCCGTGGGAGGTGGCCGGCGGGCTGACCTCGGGTGTGCAGACCGCCGAGCTGGCGATCGACGGGCTCGGCCTCGCGGAGGGCGAGACGCTGCTCGTGCACGGCGCGGCGGGGTCCGTGGGCACGGCCGCCGTGCAGATCGCCCGGCGGCGCGGGGCCACGGTGATCGGCACGGCCCGCGAGGCCAACCACGACTACCTGCGCGATCTCGGCGCCATCCCGGTGGTCTACGGCGAAGGGCTCGCCGACCGGGTACGCGCGCTCGCCCCGGACGGTGTGGACGCCGCGCTCGACGGGGCCGGAGGTCACGCGCTGGAGGTCTCGATCGAGCTGGTCAAGGACCGCGCCCGGATCGTCACGCTGGTCGAGCACGGCAAGGCGGCCGAGCTGGGCGTCCGGGTGGTGCAGGGGCAGCGCTCCGCCGAGCGGCTCGGGCGCTATGCCCGCCTGTACGCCGAGGGCGCCTTCACGTTCCCGGTACGCAGGACGTACCCGCTGGAGGACGCGGCGGAGGCGCACCGGGAGATCGAGACCGGCCACGGCCAGGGCAAGATCGTCCTTCAGATCCGCTGACGCACGGCCTCGGCCACGGCGAGGCCGATCTCGTTGAGCTCGGTCTCCCCGTCCTTGACGTCCCACAGGGCGTTCTGCAGCACCCGGCCGAGCGTCCACCCGGCAGCCCGCCGGGGGTCGAGGCCGAGCCGGTCCACCATGAGGTCGAAGCGGCGCAGCACGGCCCGCCGCACGTCGCCGGTCGCGACCACGTCGTCCCAGCGGTTGTGCAGGGCGGGCAGCAGGTCGAACCCCGGGTCGCCCGCCAGCGGCTTGGGGTCGATGCTCAGCCACGGCTCCCGGTCGGCGGCCAGCACGTTGTCGTAGTGCAGGTCCCAGTGCAGCAGCCGGTCGCCCGGCTCGGGGACGAGCTCACCGACGGCGCCCGCGCAGTAGCGGATCCAGTGGCGGTCGCTCTCGCGGGGCAGCTTCGCCACGGCCCCGTCCACGTCGTCCAGCATGGCCCGCGCGATGTCGCCCAGCCGGCGCATCCCCTCGGGTGCCAGGTAGGACACCAGGCGGGCCAGGAGGTCCGCGAGGATGCCCAGGGCCTTCATGTCGTCCGGCATGCCGGACAGGGAGCGGTCGGCCTCCAGCCGTTCGAGCAGCAGGGTGCCGGTCCCGGGGTCGGAGTCGAGCAGCAGCACCGACGCGTCACCGGCCCAGGTGCGCAGGCCGGGGGCCTCGGTGGCGTTCTCGTCGTTGACGGGCTGGAGCTTGAGCGCCGCCTTCGTGCCGTCCTCGCGTACGACGGGCAGCACGAGGGACACCACCCCGTGCCTGGACTCCCCGTCCAGCCGCAGCGCCCACTCCTCCAGGTAACGCTCGGCCAGCGCGGGCAGCCCCGCGGACCAGGCGCGACCGGCCTCCCCGTCGTATTTCACGTGGGACTCGGTCAACGCCTCCGGCACCCTGATCTTCATGCCCCCAGTCTGCCCGGGGACGCCGGTTCAGAAGTGCCAGGGGTACGGCGACCAGTCGGGCTCGCGCTTCTGCAGGAAGGAGTCGCGCCCCTCGGCGGCCTCCTCCGTCATGTACGCCAGCCGCGTCGCCTCACCGGCGAACACCTGCTGCCCAACGAGCCCGTCGTCGATCGCGTTGAAGGCGAACTTGAGCATGCGCTGCGCCGTCGGCGACTTGCCATTGATCTTGCGGCCCCACTCCAGGGCCGTGCGCTCCAGCTCCTCGTGCGGGACGACGGCGTTGACCATGCCCATGCGGTGCGCGTCGGCCGCCGTGTAGGTGTCGCCGAGGAAGAAGATCTCGCGGGCGAACTTCTGCCCGACCTGTCGCGCGAGGTAGGCCGAGCCGAAGCCGCCGTCGAAGCTGGCCACGTCGGCGTCGGTCTGCTTGAAGCGGGCGTGCTCGGCGCTGGCCAGTGTGAGATCCGCCACGACGTGCAGGCTGTGGCCGCCGCCCGCGGCCCAGCCGGGCACCACGCAGATCACGATCTTGGGCATGAACCGGATGAGCCGCTGCACCTCCAGGATGTGCAGCCGCCCGGTGGCCGCCGAGCCGTCGGCGTACTGGTAGCCGTCCTTGCCCCTGATGCGCTGGTCGCCGCCGGAGCAGAAGGCCCACCCGCCGTCCTTGGGCGAGGGGCCGTTGCCGGTGAGCAGCACGCAGCCGACGTCGGTGGTCTGCCTGGCGTGGTCGAGCGCGCGGTAGAGCTCGTCCACGGTCTGTGGGCGGAAGGCGTTGCGCACCTCGGGGCGGTTGAACGCGATCCGCACCGTGCCCTGGTCGACTGCCCGGTGGTAGGTGATGTCGGTGAAGTCGAATCCCTCGACCGCCTGCCACGCCTTGGGATCGAACAGCTCGGAGACCATGCGCCAGAGCCTAACGGATCTGACCTTCGGCCCATTCGGCCCACTCCTGCTGGGCCTTGCCCAGCCGCAGGCCGTATTCGAGGCTGATCCGGCCGTACGCCGAGAGGTTGTCCTCGCGGTTCTCGAGGAACTCGCGGAGGCCCTCCAGGTGCTCCACGTGCTTGCGGACGTGTTCGGCCTGGTGGCGGAGGTATCCGCGGGCCTGCTCGGGCGCGACCTGGGCCAGGAAGAACACGCGGAGCAGCATGTCGCTGCGCAGGACCCTGGTCGGCTCGACCTCGGTGATCCAGTGGCGCAGCTCGGCCAGGCCCGCCTCGGTGACCGCGTACTCCTTGCGGCCGCGCGGGCCCTCGGCCGACACGTCCACGAGACCCGCGTCGGCCAGTTTGCCCAGCTCCGCGTAGAGCTGGCTCTGTGTGGCGGGCCACACGTTCGACAACGAGATGTCGAACATCTTCATCAGGTCGTATCCGCTCGCGGGCCCCTCGGAGAGCAGTCCCAGCACGGCGTGTCGAAGGCTCATATTCCTATATTGACATATCAGCGCAGGATGTTCTAGCTTCGACATGTCAGTTTAGGAATGTGAAAGGACGCCCCACCATGCGCGGTCTGCTCGGCTTCCTGCCCTGGATCGTCTACGCGGTCATCGCGACCAGCGACGAGTGGCGCTGGGGCGCCATCACCGGGCTCGTCATCGCCCTCGGCCTCGTCGTCATCGACCGCAGGGCGGGCAAGGCCTGGGACGAGATGGTGATCGAGAGCAGCGCGGCGGTGTTCTTCGCCTGCCTCACGGCGCTGTCGCTGGTGGCCCCGCACTCGCCGCTCACTCCGTACGGCCCCGCGCTGGTCAACGTCTGGCTGGCGGGCACCGCCTGGGGCTCGCTGGCGATCCGCAGGCCCTTCACGCTCGGCATCGCGCGCACGATGGCGCCGAAGGAGGTCTGGGAGACCCCGCGGTTCTACCGCGTCAACGCGTTGATCACCACGGTCTGGGCGGCGGCCTTCACCGTCGCCGCGGCCTCCCTGACGCTCGTGCTTTCCGTCTCACCTCACGCGACGACGCTCGTCATCGCCATCAAGGTGCTCACATTCGTTCTGCCCGCCGTCTTCACGGCCTGGTACCCCAAGCGCGTGCGGCAGGCGCCGGCTAAGTGACCTCCGCTCGCAGCTCCGCGAGCAGTTCGCCCTGGTCGGCGAGCATGTCGGTGAGAATCCTGCGGGCAGCCCCGAGCAGGTCGGCCAGCTCGGGTGTGGCCAGCGTGTAGACGACGGTGCTGCCCTCGCGAATCGCGCTCACGATCCCCGCTCTGCGCAGGACGGCGAGCTGCTGGGAGAGGCTCGAGGCCTCGATGTCGATCTGGGCCAGCAGATCCCGGACGGGAAGCGGCCCTTCCTGGAGTAGCTCCAACACTCGGATGCGAGCGGGGTGGCCGAGCGTTCTGAAGAAGTCGGCCTTGGCCTGGTGGACCTCCACGTGCATATAGCCCAGACTAATCCAGCGCAGTTGCATAATTCTTCAAGTCGTAACGTTGTTGGATAGCATGACAGCGGGGACTAGGGAGTAGCCATGGGCCGAGGAAGAGCCAAGGCGAAGCAGACGAAGGTCGCTCGCCAGCTGAAGTACACCAACCACAGCATCGACTATGACCGGCTTCGCGAGGAGTTGGGAGCCGATGCGCGTAGCGAGGAGATCTATCCGCCTACGGCGTCCGAGCAGGAGTCCGAGCGCGCGCAGTGACGCGGGTCAGGTTCGCGGGTGCGAGCGTGACGTTCTTCAGCCGCCTGGCCTCCGGTGCCTGATCGGGTGCCGTGAGCTCCAGGCGGTGCAGTACCTCGCGGATGATGACCCGCATCTCCAGCAGCGCCAGCTGCGCGCCGACGCAGAAGCGCCGCCCGCCGCCGAACGGCATCCAGGCCCTGCTCTGGGGCCCGTCGAGAAAGCGCTCCGGGCGGAACTCGTCGGGTTCGGGGAAGGCGGCGGGGTCGTGGTGCACGAGCGGGATGAACGGTCCGGCGTACCATCCGGCGGGGATCTCGTACTCACCGAGTCGTAGCGGGGCGTCGAGCATTCTCGGCGCCTCGTAGACGACCGGCCTGACCCGCAGCACCTCCTTGACCACCGCGTCGAGGTAGGTCTCGTCGTCGGGGAGCCGGTCGAGGATCTCGGGCATGCGCAGGAGCCGTTCGAAGGCCCAGGCGAGGCCGGTGGCGGTGGTCTCGTGCCCGGCGAGGAGCATGGTGATCAGTTCGTCGCGGATCTCATGGTCGCCCAGCTCGGTGTCCAGCAGGCGGCCGAGCACGTCGGTGCCTCCTGGCGCGGCCCGGCGGCGGCGGATCTCGTCGAACAGGATCGCGTCCACCTCGGCGCTCACCCGTACGAACCGGGGGTAGGGCCCGAACGGGATCCTGCGGAACTTCTCCGGGAGCATGGGGATCAGCGGGGACCCGCCGGTCTCGATCAGGTGGGGCAGCAGCGCGCGGAGCCGGCTGACGCGCCCGGCGTCCCGGATGCCGAAGATCAACCGGATGATGATCTCCAGCGTGATGTCCTGCATGCGGTCGCGCAGCGCGAACGGCCTGCCCAGCGGCCAGGTCGCGATCCGCTCCGCCGCTATGGCCGCGATGTCGTCGCGGTAGCCGGCGACCTGCTTGGCGCGCAGCGGCGGGTTGAGCAGCTTGCGGTGCCGCCACCACGGGTCGCCGTCGAGCGTGAGGACGGAGTGCTCGCCCACCATGTGCGCGAGGAACTCGCGCCTCGCCTCGCCCGCGCGCCCGCCGCCGTGGTCGGTCCGGAAGACCTGCTCGGCCAGCTCTCCGGTGGTCACGTAGACCTCCGGCGGGAGGCCGGTGAAGCGGACCGTGAAGATCGGCCCGTACTTGCGCCGGAGCCTGGTGAGCATGCCGGGCGCGTCCCGGATGAACCATGCCGTCTGCACCGCCGAGGGGAGTCTCGGCCCTGGAGGAATCATTTCCGACCTTCCTTGTGTACGTACGTCCGTCATAGACGCTTGTATACATCTGTAGCATGGATCACGTGGCACGAACAGAGGCCGGTGGATACCGGGAGAGACTGCTGGCGGGAGCGGTGAGCTGCCTGCAGGAGAAGGGCTATGCCCGTACGACGGCCCGGGACCTGGTAGCCGCATCAGGTACCAACCTGGCCTCCATCGGCTACCACTTCGGCGGCAAGGACGCGCTGCTGAACGAGGCCCTCGCCGAGTTCTTCGACCAGTGGATCGCCGAGGTCGAGCGGGCGATGTTCAGCTCGGAGCCGGGCAGCGCGCGGGAGATGCTGGAGCGCGCCATGACGGAGCTGGTCGACAGGTTCGAGGAACTGCGGCCGCGGCTCGTGGTCTTCGTCGAGGGCTACCCGGCGGCGCTGCGCGAGAGCGTGCTGCGGGAACGGCTGGCCGAGTCGTACGCCCGCTGCCGCCGTGCGGGCGCCGACATGGTGCGCCGGGCCGTCGCCCAGTTCGACATCGAGCTGCCGGTGGCGCCCGAGGTGCTCGTGTCGGTGCTGGTGGCCATCACCGACGGGCTGCTGCTGCAGTGGCTGCTCGACCCGGCCGCCACGCCCAATGCCCGGCAGGTCGTCGATTCCCTCGCCGCTCTCTCGTCGCTCATCGCGTAGCAAGCCTCTGACCTGGGGAGGAATGTCACCGGCGGGGTCTGGTGGGTTCTTTTCGGTGACGAGGTGATCAAGACATGCGTGTGTCAATCGTGGGTTCTGGAAGACTCGGCGTGCCTCTCGGCCGCCTGCTGTCGACGGGCGGACACGAGGTGTTCTTCAGCGACGCCGACCCCGGCCGCGTGGAGGCGGCCACGGCGGCGACCGGCGGGCAGGCCCAAGGCGGCACGCCGAGCGAGGCCGCGCGGTTCGGCGAGGTCATCGTGCTGGCGGTGGGGTGGGAGGCGTTCCGCGCCGTGTCGGCGGAGCTCGACGGCGCGCTCTCCGGCAAGATCGTCGTCGACCCCAGCAACCCGATCGCCGAACGGGACGGCCTGTCCGTGGTGGTCGCCGTCCCCGGCGGGCTCACCAGCCCGCAGTACCAGCAGCACGTGCTCGGGGCGGAGGTCCGGCTGGTGCGGACGTTCAACACGAAGTACTCGAAGGAACTGCTGACGCTGGGGACGGTGGGGCAGCGGGGCGGGTCGCGGGCCGACATGCCCTACTGGGGGGACGACGAGGCGGCCAAGAAGGCGGTGGTGCCGCTGATCGAGGACGCCGGCTTCACCGCCATCGACGGCGGCGGCCTCTCCGACGCCCTCTGACCCCCCACTACGCCCGGCCACCGAACCCCCGCTCCCGGCCCCGCCACACGCCCCACCCGCAGCGCTGATCGCCGCCCGGGTGCCGTCGTGCGCATTGCGCTGCCGCCCACCGTCCCGCCGACCCGGCGCCGGAGGGTGTGGGCCGAGGTCGGCGAATGCGCGCTGGCCGACGGCGGACCCTAGCCCCCGTCGGAGCGTTTGCGGTGCCGGTTGTCGGCGCGCCGCGTCGGCGGGACGTGGTGCGGTGGGGCTCGGCGCTCTTGTGCGGTGGCGCGCCGGGGATGCGCCCCTGGGGCCGACGCGCGGGACGCCGTCCCCGGTGCCGGGTGGGGCGGGGGTCAGGTGGCGCAGGTGTCGTGGGTGGCGTCGAAGCCCTTGATCGACTCCGTGTCGTCCGCGCGCAACGGCTTCAGCCCCGTCCAGTCCGAGCCGATCACCAGCACCAGCCGGTTCGTCTGCGCCCCCGCCACCTTCCGCAGCGTGGAGTTCTGGAGGTCGTTGGTGAGGGTGGGGACGCGGGTCTCGCCGTTGGGCCCGTACAGGAGGGTGGTCTTGGCCTGCGGCTTGCGGGCCGAGTCGCCGATCTTGGTGATGTGGTAGCCGCGCTGCTCCAGGACGGCGGCCACCTGGGTGCCGAGGCCGCTGCGCCAGGTGCCGTTGCGGAGCTCGATCTGGATCTTGGTACGGCCCACCTTGGCCTGGCCGCCCTTGACACCCTGGACGCTCTGGTCCTTGGCCACGATCTGGAACAGGTGGCCGGCCTGTGGCTGCACCCACTCGACCCGGCCGGGCTGGGTGAGGGAGTAGTGCCAGGGGGTGGTGATGAAGCGGATCTGCCCGGCGTTCAGACCCTGGAGGCTGGTCGCGAGGTCCTTCATGACGCCGAAGTTCAGGCCGCGGTCGGTGGTCACCGCCTTGGTGCCGGCGTCGAGGATGCCCAGCAGCTTGGCGGGGTCGGTGAGCGTCTCGCCGCTCATGACCTTCTTGACCATCGACGCGATGAACATCTGCTGCCGCTGGATGCGCCCGATGTCCGAGCCGTCGCCCATGCTGTAGCGGGCGCGTACGTAGCCGAGCGCCTGCTCGCCGGTGAGCGTCTGCCGCCCGGCGGGCAGGTGGAGCAGGGCCTTCTTGTCGTTCACCGGCTCGGGCAGGCAGATCTCGACGCCGCCGATGGCGTTGACCATGCTCTTGAAGCCGGTGAAGTCGACCTTCACGAAGTGGTCGATGCGGATGTGGGTGAGCGTCTCGATCGTCTTCCAGGTGCAGGCGATGCCGCCGGAGTTGAACGACTCGTTGATCATGCCCAGGTGCGGCCGCTGGCCGGGCAGGCCGCCGGTGGCGCGGCAGGCGGGGAGCTGGACGAGCGAGTCGCGCGGGAAGCTGACGACCATCGCGTTGTCGCGCTTGGACGACACGTGCACGAGCATGATCGTGTCGGTGCGCTCGCCCGCGATGTGGTGACCGTACTTGGCGTTCTTGCCGTCGCGCTGGTCCGATCCGACGACCAGGACGTTCATGGCGGTGCCCGCGACCTTGGGCGGCCGGGTGGCGCCGAGGTCGTCGGCGGTGACGTCGATGTGCTTGACGTTGCCGGTCAGCTTCGCGTAGACGCCGACGGCCACGCCCGCGACCAGGAGGACCACGGTCACGGTGACCGCGATCGTCCAGCGCAGCCAGCGGCGGCGCCGCCGGGGTGGCGCGCTCGGTTCGGACGGGGGCGCGTCGACTAGCCCGCTGCTCACGTGACTCCAGAGGGACGGGGCCGCGGGTCGCCGCCCATGGCCAAGAGCCTCGCCGTACAGATCTCGGCCGGTTGAACCTGCCCGAGTGTACTCAGTCGGGCACCTTCATGAGGAACGATCTGTCCCCAACGTCGTCAGTCGGGCAGGTTAACGCGCAGTGAAACCGTGCCGCGCAGGTCGAGCCAGGCCGTACCCGGGCCGCGTACCAGCCGGAGGATCACCTCCTCGCAGCCGGGGCACCGGGCCACCAGCCCGGGGTCGGGGCCGTACACGCGGAGCGAGGCGACCGGGCCCGCGAGGCCGCAGCTCGCGCAGCGGCCGGTGGCGGCGGTGACGTCCACGGCGAAGATCTCTCCGAGCGGGCCCGCCAGCGCGTTGCCGTCGAGGTGTTCTGCGGTCATGTGAGCTCCCCCTATCCGAAGCGTTCGGTACGGATGCGCTCGGGCGCGTGCCCCAGCGCGAGCAGCAGGTCGGCCGCCGCCTCCACGAACCCTGTCGGCCCGCACACGTAGCAGTCGGGCTCGAAGGTCGCGGGCCAGCCGCCCTCGGCCAGATCGTCCAGCATGATCCGCCCCGCCGGGCGGGACACGCCGGACGGCGCGGACCTGGTGTAGAGGTAGGAGACGTCGAGCCCCGGGTCGGGGCGGCGCAGTTCCTCGGCGTAGTAGCGGCGGTCCGGGTCGCGCAGCGAGTAGAGCAGGCGGAACGGCACCCGGCTGCCCGCCTGCCTGCGCGCCCTGATCATCGCCATCAGCGGCACGATCCCCGACCCGCCGGCCACCAGCACGACCGGCGCCTTGCTCTCCGGCCGCCAGACGAACCAGCCGCCCACCGGGCCGCGCAGCTCGACCTGGTCGCCGACCTCGATGACCTCGGTCAGGTACGGCGACACCTCGCCGTCCGGCGCGGTCTCCACGGTCAGATCGACGAGGTCGCCGTCGGCGGGGCCGGCCAGCGAGTAGCTGCGCTGCGCGGTGTAGCCGTCCTCGGCCGTCAGCCGCACGTCCACGTGCTGCCCCGCCAGGTGCCCCGGCCATTCGGGCACCCGGAACCGCAGCGTGCGCGCGGTCGCGGTCTCGGTGACGATCTCGGCGAGCTCGGCCGCCCGCCAGACCAGGCGGCGCACCTCAGTCGCCCTCGTAGCGCTGCTCGCGCCACGGGTCGCCGTAGTTGTGGTAGCCGGCGGTCTCCCAGAAGCCGGGCCAGTCCTCGTTCAGCAGCCGGATGCCGCGTACCCACTTGGCCGACTTCCAGAAGTACAGGTGCGGCACGATCAGCCGGGCCGGGCCGCCGTGCCGCGGCTCCAGCTCCTCGCCGTCGAAGCGGTGCACGATCCACGCCTTGCCGTCGAGGAGGTCCTCGAGCGGGAGGTTCGTGGTGTAGCCGCCGTACGAATAGATGAGCGCGTATTCGGCGGCGGTCTCGACGTCCTCGAAGAGCACGTCGAGCGAGACGCCCTCCCAGGTGGTGTCCAGCTTGGTCCACTTGGTCACGCAGTGGATGTCGGCCGTGGGAGTCTCACTGGGCAGCGCCATGAACTCCTGCCACGACCAGCGGTGGGTCTGCTCCGCCTCGGTGTCGATGGCGAACTCCCACCGGTCCAGCGGCACCCGCGGCGTCGGCCCGGCCGACAGCACGGGGAAGTCGTCGACGAGGTACTGCCCCGGCGGCACCCGGTCGCCGTCCGGCCGGTGCCGTCCGCGGAAACCGCGCGAAATGATGTTCACGCCTCATTTCATCACGCGATCAGCTCTGACGCGGTGTCACCAGGCCCGACTCGTACGCGAAGACCACGAGCTGTGCCCGATCGCGTGCCCGCAGCTTGGTCATGGCCCTGCTGACGTGCGTCTTAGCGGTGGTCGGGCTGATCACCATGTGCGCGGCGATCTCGTCGTTGGACATGCCGCGGGCGACCAGCGCGGTCACCTCGCGCTCGCGGTTGGTGAGCACCTCCAGGCCCTGCGGGTCCGGCTCGGGGCGGCGGGCCACGTACTCGCCGATGAGGCGGCGGGTGATGGCGGGGGACAGCAGCGCGTCGCCGCGGGCCGCGACCCTGACGCCCTGCAGCAGGTCGGCGGGCTCGGTGTCCTTGACCAGGAACCCGCTCGCACCCGCCCTGAGCGCGTTGAAGACGTACTCGTCGAGGCCGTAGTTGGTGAGGATCACGACGTGGACCTCGCTCAGCCGCTCGTCGGCCGCGATGCGCCGGGTCGCCTCGATGCCGTCCATCACCGGCATCTGGACGTCGACGAGCGCCACGTCGGGCAGGTGTTCGAGGGCGAGGGCGAGGGCCTGCTCGCCGTTGGCGGCCTCGGCCACGACCTCGATGTCGTCCTCGGCCTCCAGCAGGGCGCGGAAGCCGCCGCGGATGAGTGCCTGGTCGTCCACGAGCAGCACGCGGATCACGTCGGTTCCCCCAGTGGAAGCTCTGCGCGTACGGTGAAGCCGCCCTCCGGGCGGGGCTCGGCCCGCAGCCGGCCGCCGAGCGCCGTGACCCGCTCGCGCATGCCGAGCAGGCCCACGCCGGGCACGGGCGGCGCGTCCCTGCTCGCCAGGCCGTCGTCGTCCACCTGCACGACGAGCTCGTCGCCGCCGAAGTCGACGCGTACGGACGCCGCCGCCCCGCCCGCGTGCCTGGAGACGTTGGTGAGCGCCTCCTGGACGATCCGGTACGCGGCCCGGTCGACCTCGGGCGGCAGCTCGTGCCGTACCCCCGAGATCGTCACCGTGGCGGCCAGCCCGGTCGAGCGGGCCCGCTCCACCAGGTCGTCGAGCCGGTCGAGCCGGCTGTCCTGCGCGCCGGAGCCGTCCGGGGCGTCGGTGTCGCGCAGCACCTCCAGCGTGGCGCGCAGCTCGCGCATGGCGTCCCCGCTGGCCTCCTGGATGGCCAGCAGCGCCCCTGGCACGTCCTCGCCGCGCTTGCGGGCCAGGTGCACGGCCACGCCCGCCTGCACCTTGATGACCGAGATGCTGTGCGTGAGCGAGTCGTGCAGCTCCCTGGCGATCCTGAGCCGCTCCTCGCCCGCGCGCCGGCGCGCGACCTCCTCGCGGGTGCGCTCGGCCTCCACGGCCCGCTGCTCGACCTGCTCCAGGTACGCCTGCCGCTGCCGGGTGACCGTCGCCGTCACCCCCGACGCCAGGAACCAGCCGAGCAGCAGCGTCGTTCCCTGGACGATGTCCTTGGGGCTCTGCCCGGTCGCGGTGGCCAGGTTGATCGCCAGGCTGACGCCCAGGAACACCGCGCTCGCCAGCGCGGGCAGCAGCCGGTGTCCGGCCCATACCGCGGCGAAGACGGCCATCAGCACGGGGAAGGCGGCGGGCGGGCCCGGCTGGGCGTGCACGGAGAAGACGAGCATGCTGACCGTGCCGACGACCAGCGGCACCAGGGGCGCGCGGCGCCACGCGACGAGGGAGAGCGAGCCGACCAGGACGGCGGCCAGGTCCAGGGCGCCCGCCTGCGGCGTGACCAGCACGGTGGCGGCCAGCATGACGGCCACGACGGCGGCGAGCGCGCTGTCCACGGCGAGCGGGTGCCATCCGCGCAGAAAGGTCATCTCTGCACATTAGAGCGTTGACCAGGGCACAAGCCTCGCCGCCTGGATGTAATTCCGGACTACTCCCGGCGCAGTACTCCGCACGAAGGTGCTTCCGGGGCGGTAGGTGCATGAGTCGACCACGGCACGACGCCACGAGGCATGAGAAGTACCACGATGTCCGGCTATGGAGACACAGTTCCGTTATGTCACGCCGGTGCAGCCGCAGGCGGCGACCGGCCGGGTGGCCCAGGTCTACGCGCAACTCGCGGACGACTTCGGCATGGCGCGCATGGCGGTCTTCCTGACGCTGTCGCCCGCGCCGGACGTGCTCGCCGCGACCTGGGCCAGCCTGCGCGAGTCGCTGCTGGCCGGGACCGCGTCCAGGACCGGGAAGGAGGTCGTGGCGCTGGGCGTGTCGTTGGCGAACCGGTGCCCGTTCTGCGTGGCCGCGCACACGACCCTGCTGCACGCGACCGGCGATCACCGGCTGGCGGAGACCATAGCCGCCGGCGGCACGCCCGACGACCCCGAGCACGCCGCGCTACTGGCCTGGGCCACGTCGCGGCGCGGCGCGGTGGAGATCGGGCCGGAGCACATCGGCACGGCGCTGACCTTCCACTTCATCAACCGCATGGCCTCGGCCCTGCTCACCGAGAACCTCCTGCCCGCGAACCTCCAGAAATCGCGCCTGGTCAGGAGCGTGGGCGGCCGGGTGATGGCCCGTACCGTGCGCAGGCGGCTGACACCGGGCGCGAGCCTGCCCCTGGTCGCGGACCTGCCCGCGCGGCCGGAGCCCGCCTGGGGCGCCGGCAAGGCCGTCGGCACCGCCTACGCCGCGCTGCGGGCCGCCGGAGCCGCCGGTGGGGAACTGCTCGGGGACGCCGCCCGCGCCGCCGTGGCGGACACGGTGGCGGCCTGGGACGGGGAGCACCCGCCCATGGGCGGCGCCTGGCTGGACGCGCCGCTCGCCGAGGTTCCGGCGGGGGAGCGCGCCGGGGCCCGGCTGGCCCTGCTCGCCGCGCTCGCGCCGTACCGGGTGACCGACGCCGACGTGGCCGCCTGGCGCGGCTCGCGGCCGGACGAGGACCTGGTACGGCTCTGCGCGTTCGGCGCGGCCTCGGCCATGGAACGCATGGAGACCTTGATCACTGCCTCAGGACACGGGGACGCCCTCCCCGCGCGAGCACTCTCGGGAGATGGATCATGACCGCGCAACACACCCTTGCCGTCCGGCCCGTGACCTGGCCCATGCGGGCGTTGACGGCCGTGGCGGGCCTGCACGTCGTCGCGCTGCTGGTCCAGGCGGTGACGGCGGGCCTGCTGCTCTCCATGCCCGGCGGCCGGGCGCTGCACATGGCCTCGGCGATCGCCCTGCTCGCCGTCGGGCTCGCGCACGTCGTCGTGGCGATCCTCGTCCGGTGGCCGGGCGGGGGGACCGCGAAGTTCATCGCTCCGGCCGTGGCGCTGCTGGTGGCCACGGTGGTGGCGGCGATCCTCGGCGCGGCCCACGTGAAGGCCGTGCACGTGCCGCTCGGGGTGATGATGTTCGGCGGCGGGGTCGCCCAGCTCGCCAGGGTCACCTCGCGGCGATGACATCCACACGACGCGACGTGCTGCGGCTGCTGGGACTGGGCGCGGTGGCGGTGGCCGGGGTGCCGGGCTGCTCGCTGATCGCCGGCACCCCGCAGCCGCAGCTCCTGACGAGCGCGGCGCCGCTGCCCAGGCCGTACGCGGTGCCGCTGCCGGTCCCGGAGACGGCCAAGCCGGTGCGCAGCGCGGGCGGGGCCGACTTCTACGAGCTGACCGAGCGGGCGGCCGAGGTGGAGGTGCTGCCGGGCCTACGTACCGGGATCTGGGGGTACGGGGGCACGTTCCCCGGCCCGACCATCGAGGCGCGCGCCGGGCGGCGGACCGTCGTGAAGCTGGTCAACCAGCTCGGCGAGCCGACCGTCCTGCACCTGCACGGCGGGCACACCCCGCCCGAGTCCGACGGCTTCCCCACCGACCTGGTGGCGCCGGGGGCGTCCCGCGAGTACGTGTTCCCGCTGGAGCAGCGGGCCGCCACGCTCTGGTACCACGACCATCGCATGGACTACACGGGGCCGCAGGTCTGGCGCGGGCTGGCCGGGATGTTCCTGGTGCGGGACGCGGAGGAGGAGGCGCTGCCGCTGCCCGCCGGGGAACGCGACCTGCCGCTGCTGATCTGCGACCGGTCGTTCGCCGCCGACGGCACGATGCTGTATCCGGCGCTGGAGGGCCGGCCCGGGGTGCGGGAGGCGTACATGGGGGGTGTGCTCGGGGACGTGATCCTGGTGAACGGGGCGCCGTGGCCCGAGCTGCGGGTGGCCAGGGCCCGGTACCGGCTGCGGCTGTGCAACGCCTCCAACGCCCGGACGTACGAGCTGGCGACCGGCGGGCCGCTGGTCCAGATCGGCTCCGACGGCGGGCTGCTGGCTCAGCCGCGTACGGTGCGGCAGCTCCGGCTGGCTCCCGGCGAGCGGGCCGACGTGGTGGTCGACTTCTCCGCGTACAAGGTGGGCCAGCAGGTCGAGCTGCGGAACCTGGCGGGGGAGGGCGCGCAGGCGAGGGTCATGCGGTTCGCCGTGGATCGGGACGAGAAGGACGAGTCGTCCGTGCCGGAGCGGCTGTCCACGGTGGAGGCGCTCGATCCCGGGAAGGCGAAGGTGACGCGGGACTTCGAGTTCAGCAGCGGCAGCATGCACGGCGGCACCGGTTGGCTGATCAACGGCAAGCCGTTCGACTCCAAGCGCATGGAGGCCAGGCCCAGGCTCGGGGACATCGAGGTCTGGCGGCTGACCAGCGACGTCGCGCATCCCGTGCACCTGCATCTCGACCACTTCCAGGTGCTGACGGTGAACGGTGAGCGCCCGCAGGGACCGCCCGAGTGGAAGGACACCGTCGAGCTGCGCGAAGCCCAGACCGTCGAGATCGTCACCAGGTTCACCGACTATCGGGGGCGGTACGTGCTGCACTGCCACAACCTCGAACACGAGGACATGGCGATGATGGCGGCTTTCGAGGTGGTATGACCCCGCGTCGGTCCACCGGGAGGGGGTGGGGTCATCGACAGTCGGGGCGGGCGCGCTCAGAATCGGGACCATGGGTGAGCCTTATGTCGGCGCCAGGACGCCGCGGCGGGAAGACGCCAGGTTGCTGACCGGTCGAGGCAGGTACGTCGGGGCGGTGCGGCTGCCGGGAACGGTCCACGCGTACGTGGTCCGCAGCCCCATCGCCCACGGCCGGCTGCTCGGCTGCGACGCCAAGGCGGCCTGGGCGGTCGAGGGCGTGCTCGACGTCATCACCCCCGGCGACGCCCCCGACCTGCGCCTGCCCTGCGTCCATCTGTCCCCCGGCCAGCGGCTGCAGTCCTACCGGGTGCTGGACGACGCCATCAGGTACGCGGGCCAGCCGCTCGCGCTCGTCGTCGCCCGCACCCCCGAGGCCGCCAGGGACGCCGCCGAGCTCGTCGACCTCTCGCTGGACGAGCTGCCGGCGGTGGTCGGGACGGAGCGGGCGATGCGGGACGGGGCCCCGCTGCTGTATCCGGAGTGGGGCACGAACGTGCTCACCGACTTCACGATGGGCGACGAGGACTGCGCCGCCTTCGTCGAGGGGGCCGCGCACGTCGTGGAGCTGACGTTCACGATGGGCCGCGTCTCGCCGCACCCGATGGAGCCGCGCGGCGTGGTGGCCTCGTACGTCGACGACGAGCTGACCGTGCACACCTCCTCGCAGGCGCCGCACCAGGTGCGCGAGCACCTGGCGGAGGCGTTCGGGCTCTCCCACGACCGGGTACGCGTCATCAGCCGCGACACGGGCGGCGGGTTCGGCGGCAAGGAGCACGTCTACCCGGACGAGGCGCTCATCTGCCTGGCCTCGATGCGCCTGGGCCGGCCGGTGAGCTGGTCGGAGTCGCCGGGCGACCGGTTGGTCGCCACGCTGCCGGCGCGGGCCGCCGTGCACCGGGGGCGGCTGGCGCTCGACGGGGACGGGCGCTTCGTGGCGATGTACGTGGACCTGGTCGGCGACATCGGCGCGCACCCCTCGAACGTGGGCGCGTCGACGTTCGCGGTGACGGCCACCCTGCTGCCGGGGCCGTACCGGTTCGACCGCGTGGCGGTACGCGTGCGCGGCGTCGTCACGAACACCACCCCGACCGGCTCCTACCGCGGGTTCGGGCAGCCGGAGGGCAGCCTGACCAGGGAGCGGCTGATCGACGAGGCGGCCCGCAGGCTGGGGATCGACCGGGTCGAGCTGCGGCTGCGCAACATGCTGGGGCCCGGCGAGCTGCCGTACACGAACCGCGTCTACCAGCGCTACGACTCCGGCGACTACCCGCACGCCCTGCGTACCCTGCGCGACCTGGTCACCCCGGTCGAGAAGGCCGACGGGCGCAGGCGCGGCATCGGCTACTCCTGCCATGTGGAGACCACCGGCATGGGTCCCTCGAAGGAGTTCAGGGACGCCGGCATCCAGGCGGGCGGCTACGAGTCGGTGTTCCTGCGCATGGAGCAGGACGCGTCCGTGGTCGTGTCGTCGGGGGTGGTGTCGATAGGGCAGGGCATCGAGACGGCGCTGGCCCAGCTCGCGGCCGACCGGGTCGGGGTGCCGATCGAGCGGGTACGGGTGGTGCTGGGGGACACGGCGGCCACGCCGTACTCGTCGGTCGGGTCGATCGCCAGCCGCTCGCTCGTGGTCGGCGGCGGGGCGCTCACCCGGGCCGCGGAGCGGCTGCGCGGCAAGCTCGTGGCCCTGGCCGCGCACCGCCTGGAGGCGGCCCCCGGCGACCTGGAGATCGCCGACGGCGTGGTGCGGGTGAAGGGCGACCCGGCGGCGTCTCTCACGCTGCGGGAGCTGGCCACGTCGGCGTGGCGCGGCTGGGACCTCCCCGAGGGGGTCGAGCCGGGCCTGGAGGAACGGGTCAGCTACGACCCGGACGCCTACACGTTCGCCTACGGGGCCCACGCGGCCGCCGTGGCCGTGGACCCGGAGACCGGGGCCGTCGAGGTGGAGCGCTACTGGGTCGTCAACGACGCCGGGGTGCTGGTCAATCCGGCCGTCGTGGAAGGCCAGATCCGTGGCGGCGTGGTCCAGGGGATCGGCCAGGCGCTCACCGAGGAGATCGTCTACACCCCCGAAGGCCAGCCCATCACCGACTACTTCCTGCCGACGACGCGGGAGGTGCCGGACATCGAGGTCGTGATGCTGGAGACGCCGTCGCCGCTGACGCCCGGCGGGATGAAGGGGGTGGGGGAGTCGGGCACGATCGGTCCTCCGGCCGCCATCGCCAACGCCGTGGCCGCCGCCCTCCCGGAGATCGCCGGCCGGATCACCGACGTCCCCTTGACCCCGTACTCGCTCTGGTCCCTGCTCGCGGGGGTGGCCGAGACCTCGTGAGCCGGTCGCGTCGCCGGGCCTCGGCAGCGGCGACGCGAACAGGGCCCTCAGGAGCCAGTGGTCATGGCCGGACCCACAGGATGTCCTTCAACTCCTTGCCCGCCCGCGACAGCGCCTGCTCCAGCGCTTGCATCCCCGCGGTCTTGGGCTTCGGCGGCGGCTCTCCACGCCGGCCCGGCCGCCGGGCGGCGGCGGGGGGCTGGGAGTCGATCTCGGGTGTGTTCTCGTCAGTGCTCATGGCAGGGCCCATACCCGTCGTTTCGGGCGGCGGTTAAAAAGAATTGCGATTTCTCACCGAAGATTCGACCCAAAAGGCCTCCCCGTGCGTACAGGTTTCGACGGCCATGTACGTCGACCCAAAGGCAGGCTCTCTTGTTGAGTGAAACGCGCATTCGCTGTCCCTCTGTCCCGGAAGCCCGGCAAACACAGGAAAGAGATGCCATGACCACGCTGCGATCAGCTCGTCGGAGCCGGATGCAGTACGTGTGGCCGCTGCGCGAGGACGTCCGGACGGTGCGCCACGCACGGGCGATCATCCGCGAAGAATTGTCGGCACTCTCCCTTTGTTCGGATCTCGTTGACGACGCCGTCCTCATGGTGAGCGAATTGATCACCAATGCTCTGATGTACGGTGACGGCCCGTACGAACTGGCCCTGCACATCGACGCGAAAGAGATCATGTGCGTGGTCGTGGACAGCAGTCCGCTGCTGCCGGAGCCCGCCCCGCCGGACGAGCGGGCCGAGCATGGGCGGGGGCTGCGGATCATCGCCAGGCTCTCCGACGGGTTCTACGGCTGCCATCCCCAGCGCTACGTCACCCACCCTGATCTCGTCGGCAAGGCCACCTGGTTCGCGCTGCCGCGCAGCGGGGCGCCCGGCAACGTGGTGCCGATCAGGGCCGGGACCTAAACCTCCGATTTGAGTCAGGAAAAATCGGGACTTTCCGACTAAATCCGGTTAATGTGTCAGCCGCAAGCCGGGGATGATCTTCGTTGCGTGACGGAGCCCCGGCAGTTCTGGAGGCTGAAATGTCAGGCTGGAACTTGCGGACCGGCGCGTCGACGGCAGCGCTCGCGCTCGTCACCACCACGCTCGCCACGACCGTGGCCACGGGTACCGCATCGGCGGATGCCGCCGTCTTCTACGTGGACTCCGTCAACGGCAACGACTCCGCCTTAGGCACCTCGGAGGCCACCGCGTGGAAGACCCTCACCAAGGCGACGGCGGCGAATCTGCCCGAAGGCGCCAAGCTGTTCTTGAAGCGCGGCAGCAGGTGGAAGGGGCAGCAACTCGCGATCACCGAGTCGGGCACGGCGCAGGCCCCGATCGTCGTGGACACCTACGGCACGAGCAGCGCCAGGCCGATCGTCTCCGGGGACAACGAGGCGTGCGTGAGCCTGGACGGCGACCACATCGAGGTCTACAACCTCCAGGTGGGAGTGCCCCAGGACGACGGCCGCTGTTCGTGGGCCGGCGTGAAGGTGACGGGCAACGACAACGTCGTCGAGCGCAACTACATCACGGGCGCCGCGGCCGGGGTCTACATCGCGCCGAAGGCGCAGCGTAACGCGGTGACGGCCAACGACTTCATCGACAACAACTTCATGAGCAAGAACACCGAGGAGCCGGGCAACGACGACTCGGGCGCGTTCGCGATCCTCGTCCAGGGTGACAACTCCGACATCGGCTGGAACGAGTTCCGCGGCTCGATCGCGACCAGCTACGACTACGGGTTGGACGGCGCGGCCGTGGAGATCTTCCTCGGCTCCGACAACCGCATCCACCACAACATCTCGGTGGACAACGAGACCTTCACCGAGCTCGGCACCAGCCACGGCGTCGACGAGAACGGCGACCCCGAGGACCCCGACGGCACCTCGGGCAACGTCTTCGAGTACAACGTGATCACCGGCCCCAAGACCGGCGCGGCCCTCGTCACCCGCGGCCCGCAGGAGCCCGGGGAGGACCCCGACCCGAACGGACCCGTGCTGGGCACCGTGTTCCGCAACAACTCCGTGTACCTGCCCCAGGCGGGCTCCCAGGGCGTCGTCTGCGACGCCGGCTGCACCAACGCCCACCTGTCGATGTCGCAGAACATCATCCAGGTCACGGCCAAGACCGCCTACGGCCCGAACGTCACCGACAGCCACCACAACGTGTTCTTCGGCGCCTCGCAGCACCAGATGGGCGGCCACGACAACATCACGGCCGACCCGCGGTTCAACCTGTCGAACACCGCCAACCCGCTGAGCCTGCGTGCCGGGAGCCCGGCCATCGACTTCGGGATCACCAAGTTCAGCGACAGCGACGTGACCGGCCGGGCCATCGACGGCAGTGATGGCGCGGTCGACGCCGGAGCGTACGAGTACGACAAGTAAGTCCCTGCGATTTGTCGCCACCGTCCTCTACTCTCCGGGGCAAGTGATCAAGCCCGGCAAATCAGGAGAAGTACGGACATGACCTACCTGGAGCTGTCAGAGGACGGCGGCGGATCGCACAAGTTCTACGACGTGACCGTGGCGGGCACCCGCGTCACGATCACCTACGGACGCATCGGCGAGAGCGGCCAGACCAAGGTCACCGACTTCCCCACCGTGGCCAAGGCCCAGGCCGCGGCCGCCAAGAAGATCGGCGAGAAGACCCGCAAGGGGTACGCCGCGGCGGTCCGCGGGGTGCGCCAGCGCCGGGCCGTCACCCACCGGGCCATCCCCAGCACGCAGTCGACCGCCCAGCAGGCGCCGGTCCTGTGGCGCTTCGACAGCGGGGCGTCGGCGTTCGGCATCTTCGTGGACGACGAGCGCTGCTGGGTCGGCAACCAGCACGGCGACGTCTACACCGTCACCCACTCCGGTACCGTGACCGGCCGCTTCAAGCTGCCCGACGGCGTCAAGTGCATCGTGGCCGACGACTTCTGGATCTACGCGGGCTGCGACGACGGCCGCGTGTACGACCTGAGCGGCAAGGTGCCGAGGTCCGCGTACGAGATCGCCACCGACGTGGACATCTACTGGCTCGACATCCACGACGGCGTGCTCGGCGTCTCCGACCGCGCCGGCGGGGTCACCACGATCGACTACGAGGACGAGTTCCAGTGGTCGCGCGGCGTCGCCGGCGACTCGGCCTGGATGGTCAGGTGCGACGAGGACTCCGTGTACCACGGGCACTCCAAGGGCGTGGCCCGCTACGACGTCCAGGACGGCACGCCCGTCTGGCAGACCGCCCTCGGCGAGCAGGTGCTGTTCGGCTGGCAGGAGGCGCACTCCGTCTACGCCGGCACCGCCCGCGGCTCCGTGGGCCGCGTGATCCGTCTGGCCAAGGGCGACGGCCGGATCGAGGCGGCCTACCAGTGCGACGGCGCCGTCTACTCCTGCGCCACCTCGCCGGGCGGCCGCCACGTCTTCGCCGGTGACAACCACTCGTCGGTCTACTGCTTCGACGCCTCCGGCGAGCGGCTGTGGAAGCTCGGCACCGGCTGCGGATCCGCGTTCTCCATGCAGTTCCTGGACGACCGCCTCTACATCGTCACCACCGACGGCTCGCTGGCCTGCATCGACGCCAGTGAGGCGGCCATCGCCGCGGCCCGCACGGGCACCGTGCCGCAGCCGCTCGACGTCAAGGCGGCCGCGTCGCTGCAGGTGGTGGAGCCGTCGGTGACGCTGGAGACCACCACCGACGCGGGCGACGGCGTGGTGGTGGAGTGCTTCAAGGAGGGCGAGCGGCTGCGGGTCCGCGTCGTCAGCCCCGGCTTCGAGACGTGGAACGTGCAGTTCCCCAAGGACATCCGGGAGGCCGGAGCCCGCTACCTCGTCGACGGCGTGCGCTCCGCCGGCCGGGGCGGCTTCTACCGCGCGTACGGGGACATCCGCCGGCTGCTCTGACGCTCACGCGGCTCTCGCGGGACGGACGGTCGCCAGGACCAGGAGCCCCGCCGCCAGGCCGGTGACGGCGCTCGCCCGGTAGACGTCGTCGAGCGCGGCGTACGGCGCCAGGCCGTCCTGGTACAGGATGCCGAACACGGCGACGCCGAGCGCGTAACCGAGCTGCCTGAGCGTGTTGACGGCGCCCGCGGCCATGCCCGCGCGGTGCGGAGGGGCGTACGACATGGCGGCCGAGCTCAGCGACGGGATGGACAGCCCCACGCCCACCCCCGTCACGATCAGGCCGGGCACCAGCGCGGTCCACGACGAGTCGGCGTCGAGCGTGCCCTGGAGGAAGGCGCCCGCGCCGATCAGCAGCAGCCCGCCGCCGATCGCCGCCCTCGGGGACAGCCCGGGGAGGAGCCGGGCGGCGGCGACCGAGGTCACCAGGGAGGCGAGGGCCATCGGCGACAGCGCCAGCCCCGCCATCACCGGGCCGAGCCGGAGGTCCTGCTGCAGCCAGAGCGAGGTGAACGCGAGACAGGCGAACGCGGCGGGCACCAGCAGCATGGCGCCGGTCATGATGCCGCTGAACGACCGGTTCGCGAAGAGCCTGAGGTCCAGCATGGGGTGGTCGCCGCGCGTCTCGATGACGCCGAACACCGCGAGCGCCACCGCCGCCGCGGCCAGCGGCACGAGCGTCCGCGCCGACGTCCAGCCGTGCTGCCCGACCTCGATGAGCCCGTACGTGAGCGCGCCCGCCGCCACCGTGAACGTCACCATGCCCGGCCAGTCGAGCCGCCCCTTGCCGGGCCGGCGCGACTCCTCGACCGTGCGCAGGGTCAGCCAGACGGCACCCAGGCTGATGGGCAGGTTCACCAGGAAGATGGCCCGCCAGTGCAGGTGCTCGGTGAGCAGGCCGCCGAGCACGGGGGCGACGGCCGCGGCGGCCCCGCTGACGCCGCCCCACACGCCGAACGCGATGCCGCGCTGCCTGCCGTGATAGGTGGCGCTGACCAGGGCCAGGGTCGTGGCCATCATGGCGGCCCCGCCCGCGCCCTGGATCACGCGGGCGGCCAGCAGCACGCCGCCGCTGGGCGCCAGCCCGCAGGCCAGCGAGGCCAGCGCGAACACGATCAGCGCCCACAGATAGACCTTGCGCTGTCCCGCGTGATCGGCGAAGGAACCGGCGGCGAGCAGCAGGGCGGCCAGGGCCAGCGCGTAGCCGTCCAGCAGCCACTGGGTGCCGGTGAAGGACATGTGAAGGTCGTCGATGATGTCGGGGAGCGCGACCATCACGATGGTCACGTCGACGAGGAGCATGAAAGCGCCGGTGCACGCGGCCACCAACGGCCACCAGCCGGTCCTCGTCGCTGCGGAGGTCTGGGTCATGGGGGATAAGATCGGGCCCGCATGGGGATATTCGCCAGCAGAAGCAGCACTTCTGGCGCTTTTCCCCGCGAGCTAGCCTGTGATGGTGAAAAACATCGCGCTGGACGAGCTGGACCGAGGGCTCCTGCACGCGCTGCAGGTGGACGGGCGGGCCGCGTTCAGCCGCATCGGCGAGGTGCTCGGCGTGTCCGACCAGCGGGTGGCCCGCCGCTACCGGCGGCTGCGCGCCAGCGGCACCGTACGGGTGGTCGGCGCCGTGGACGGGCGGCGGCTCGGCTTCGAGTCGTGGTCCATCAGGTTGCGGTGCACCCCCGACGCGGCGGTCTCGATCGCCGAGGCGCTCGCGCGGCGCTCCGACACGTTCTGGGTGAATCTCCTGTCCGGAGGCACCGAGATCTCCTGCACCACGATCCAGCGCACGGCCAAGGAGCGCCAGTCGCTGCTGCTGGGCAGGCTCGCCAAGACCGACCGCGTGCTGTCGGTCACGGCGCACCGGACCCTGCACAGGTTCGTCGGCGGGCGGGTCGGCTGGGCCGGGCTGGCCGCGCTCTCCCCCGAGCAGGCGGCGGGCATCGAGGAGGGACGGGCGTTCGCCCGCCATGCCGAGGACGAGGAGATCACGCTGGGCCCCGGTGACGACGCCCTGCTGGAGGCGCTGTCGCGGGACGGCCGGGCGCCCTACGCGGACCTGGCCGCGGCGACGGGCTGGTCCGAGTCGACGGTCCGGCGCCGGGTGGAGCAGCTCTACGGGACGGGGGCGCTCTTCTTCCACCTCGACGTGATGCCCGTGCTGCTGGGCCACCGGGTGGAGGCGCAGCTGTGGATGTCGGTGCCGCCGGCCGAGCTGGACGCCACCGGGCGGGCGCTGACCTGGCACCCGGAGGTCGCGTACGTCGGCGCGACGACGGGCCCCGCCAACCTGATGGCCAACATCGTGTGCCGCGACGACGCGGCGTTCTACCGCTACCTGACCGAGAGCCTGGGCGCGCTGCCCGCGATCGGGCGCATCGAGACCGCGCCGATCATCAGGACCGTGAAGCGGTTCGGGGCCGTGCTCCCGCTCTGACCCGATAATCGAGGCGTGCACCGGCCAACCAGGCGCTCGTTCCTCCGGCTCGGCGGCGTGACCGCGGCCGGGCTGCTCGGCGCGCTGGTGCCCGCCGACCCCGCGCACACCCCGGACGACTCCTTCCTCCGCTTACGCCGCCGCTGGCGGGAGGTCACGGTGGGCGGCGGGTACGATCCGGCCGCCGAGCCGTACCGGACCTGGCTGGACAGGCTGGGCAGAACGGCCGCCCGCCACCGCGACACCATGGCCCCCGGCCGCGCCTCGCTCTGGCCCGACCAGGCGTTCCCCTCCTTCGTGGCCACGCCGCGGCGGCTGCGGGCCATGGCGCAGGCGTACGTGCTGGAGGGCACCGGCCTGACCGGCGACGCGGGGCTGGCGGCGGCGATCGCGGAAGGGGTGGACCACTACCGGCGCAGCGTGTACGCCGACGGCGCCGAGGCGACCGGCAACTGGTGGCACTGGCAGATCGGCGTGCCGAAGGCGCTGCTCGACGCGGCGGTGCTCGCCGGCCTGCCCGAGCCGCAGAGCGCGCGGCTGCGGGACGCGGTCGACCACTTCGTGCCGGAACGCCGGCTCGGCCGGTACAGGGGCAACAGCACCGCGGCCAACCGCGTGGACCTGTGCCTGGTGATGCTGCTGCGGGCCATGCTCGACGCCGACCACGGCAGGGCGGCGCTGGCGGCGTCCGCGCTCGCGCCGGTGTTCCGCCTCGTCGGCGAGGGCGACGGGTTCTACCGGGACGGGTCGTTCATCCAGCACACGCACGTGCCCTACCAGGGGGCCTACGGGGTGACGCTGCTGTCGGGGCTGGCGACGATGTTCGCGGTGCTGCGGGGCACGCCGTGGGAGGTCTCCGACCAGAATGTGTTCGACATGGTCGAGCGGTCGTTCGCCCCCTTCGTCCGCGACGGCGCCTGCATGGACCTGGTCCGCGGCAGGGGAGTCGCCAGGAAGCCGTTCGGCGACCACGAGCGCGGGCGGGAGATCGCCGCCGCGGTCCTGCTGCTGGGGGAGGGCGCCCCGGCCGCCGAGCGGGCGCGCTGGCACGCCATGGTCAAGGGCTGGGCGGTACGCGACACGTACCGGCCGATGCTGGAGCACCCCGAGCCCGCCTTCCACGCCCGGCTGGCCGCGGTCGTGGACGACGCCTCCGTGCCCGCGGCGGCGGAGCCGATCGGGCACCGGCTGCTGCCGATGAGCGCCCGGGCCGTGCACCGCAGGCCGGGCTGGTGCGCGGCGCTCAGCATGGCCTCCTCCAGGATCGGCCACTACGAGCACGGCAACGGCGAGAACCTGCGCGGCTGGCACACCGGCTCGGGGATGCTCTATTGGTGGGCGACGGGCCACGGCGACCAGTATTCGGACGACTTCTGGCCCACCGTGGACCCCTACCGGCTGCCCGGGACGACCGTCTCGACCAAGAGGCTGCCCGACGGCGCGGGCGGCGACTGGGGCGACACCTGCCCGCCGGGCCGGTGGGTGGGCGGGGCCACGGACGGCACGTACGCCACCGTCGGCCAGCACCTGAACGGCCTGGAGAGCACGATGGAGGCGTTCAGGTCGTGGTTCTTCCTCGACGACGCGATCGTGTGCCTGGGCGCGGGCATCACCGCGGAGGACGGCGTGCCCGTCGAGACGGTCGTGGACAACCGCAGGACCGGCGCCGCACTGACGGTGCGGGAGGGCTGGGCCCACCTCGAAGGGCACGGCGGCTACGTCGTGCGCGGGCCCCTGCGCACGCTGCGCGAGCGCCGCGCCGGCGGCGGCGTGACCCGCGACTACGTGACGCTCTGGCTCGACCACGGCGTCGATCCGCGCTCGGCCGGATACGTCTACCTGCTCATGCCGGGCGCCGGCCAGGAGGAGACCCGCGCGAGAGCCGCCGACCCCGGCTGGGTGCGCGTGCTCGCCAACACCGACCGCCTGCAGGCCGTCCACGTGCCCTCGCTGGGCCTTACCGCGGCGAACTTCTGGGACGCCGGGACCGCGGGCGGCCTGACCGCCTCGGGCCCGTGCGCGGTGCTGGTGCGCGGGGACACGCTGACCGTGTCGGACCCCCGGTGCGACCTCGACGAGCTGACCGTCACGTGGGCGGGGGAGACGTTCACCTTCGACGGCCTGGCCGGCCGGGAGGGCGCCTCCACGACCGTGCGGCTCCGCTAGTGACCGCCGCCGCGCGCCCTGCGGTACTCCTGCACGACCAGGTCCGTGAGCTCCTGGAGCGAGGTGTCCGCGGTGGGCTTGTCGAACGTGATCGTGCCGTGCTGGAGCAGGTTGACCCGGTCGCACACCTCCAGGATCTGCGCGTAGTTGTGCGCGATGATCACGATGGACACCTCGCCGCGCGCCTTCAGGTCGCTGACCAGGTCGAGGATCAGCGCCCCCTCCTTGGCCCCCATCGCGGCCAGCGGCTCGTCGAGCAGCAGGATCCGCGAGCGCGAGTAGACCGAGCGGGCGACCGCGATGGCCTGCCGCTGGCCGCCCGACAGCTTGGCGACCTCGACGTCCACCGACGGGATGCGCACTCCCATGGCGTCCAGGTGCTCGGTGGCCAGGCGGCGCATGCGCCGGTTGCTCAGCAGCCGCGCGAACCCGACGTGCTCCCGGCCCAGGAACATGTTGTGGTAGACGCTGAGCTCGTTGATGAGCGCGAGGTCCTGGTAGACGATGTCGATCCCCAGCGACCTGGCCTGGCGCACCGACCTGAGCGCCACCTCCTCGCCGTCGAGCAGGATCCGGCCCGAGTCCGGCTGGTGGAACCCGCACAGGAGTTTGACCAGTGTCGACTTGCCCGCGCCGTTGTCGCCGATCAGGCCGAGCACCTCGCCCCGCGTCAGGGTCAGGCTGACGTCCCGCAGCGCGGTCACCGCCCCGAACCGCTTGGACAGCGACTCGGTACGCAGGACCTCGGTCATGTCCGTCCCGCCCTTCGCAGCCGGGTCAGGGAGACGTTCGCGATCATGGAGAGCAGGATCGCGCCGCCCAGGATGAGGAAGTAGGGGTTGGCGGAGATGCCGATGAGGTTCATGCCGTTCTGGAGGACGGCCAGGACGAGGGCCCCGATCGCGCCGCCGACGATCGTCCCGGAGCCGCCGGCCAGCGCCGTGCCGCCGATCACCGCGGCCGACACCGCGGTGAACATCAGGCCGGTGCCGCCGCCGATGTTCGGGTCGATGGTGTGGATCCGGAACGCCTCAATCAGCCCCGCGAAAGCCCCCAGAGTCCCGCCAATCATGAAATTTCCTATTTTGATGCGCGCGGTGCGGACGCCCGCCTCCGACGCCCCCAGCGGGTTGCCCCCGACCGCGATCGTGTGCAACCCCCACCTGGTACGCGTCAGCAGCACGTGCAGGACGGCCACGATCACCGCGGCCCACGCCAGGTGGGCCCACGGATAGGCGCCCAGCCACGACCCGATCGTCCCGTCCACCGCGGCCGGGATCTCGGCGGGGTAGGCGTGCGACGTGGTGAGCACGATGCCGGTCACCGCGTAGAAGGTGCCCAGCGTCGTGACGAACGACGGCACCCGCAGCACCACGGTCACGAACCCGTTCGCGAACCCGATCGCGGTCCCGGTCAGCAGCGCCAGCAGGATCGCCGGCAGCGCCGGGAACCCCCAGAAGTCGATCGCGTAGTGCATCATGAACGGCGCCAGCGCCGCCACCACGCCGACCGACAGGTCGATCTCCCCGCTGACCAGCAGCAGTACGGTCCCGCACGCGACGATGGCCGTGGGCGCGGCGGCCTGGGTGATGTTGACCAGGTTGTCCCCGGTCAGGAAGACGTCCGTGACCGACATGAAGTACAGCCCCAGAGCGATCGCCACCACCAGGACGCCGGCCTCCCGGTGCTTCAGGAACTCCTCCCGGAATCTACGCATGGGCGATGGCGCCCGAACGTGCCACCAGCTTCTGCGCGGTGTCGGAGCCCTCGAAGCGCGTCTTGGTCGTCTGGTACGGGCCCACGTTGTCCTTCGTCACGAACAGCAGGCCAGTGTTCGTCTCGGAGGGGAAGAGCAACCCGCCGGACAGCTTGTAGAGGTAGAGGTAGAGCACCGGCAGGAAACCCTGCAGGTAGGGCTGCTGGTCGATGGTGTAGTCGAGGTCGCCCGCCTTGATCGCGGCCAGCGTCTCCGGCACCAGGTCGAAGCCTCCGGCCACCTTGAGGCCCTTGCTCCGCATGTTGTACTTCTTGACCGTCTGCCCGATCGACTGGGTGGAGCCGGCGTCCACGGCCAGCATGCCGGCCAGGTTCGCGTGGCCCTGGGCGTAGGCGTCGATGATCGACAGGCCCTTGGTGACGTCGGCGTTCGTACCCACCGGGGTGAACTTGATGGGCTTGCCCGAGTCCTTGAACGCCTGCTGGGCGCCGTCGATCCTGGGCTGGATGTTCAGGGCCCCAGGGGTGGCGATGAAGCCGGCGACCTCGCCCGACTCCACCTGCTGCAGCGCCCGCTGGCCGAGCGCGTAGCCGGACTCGTACAGGCCCTGCCCGATGTAGGCCAGCCGGCTCGTGCCCTTGTCGTCGCGGGAGCCGTCCGCGTTGTACGACACCACGGGGATGCCCGCGTCCAGCGCCCGGTTGACCGGGTCGCGGAAGGCCGCCTTGTCCACGACGGCCACGGCCAACCCGTCGGCCTTGCCCGAGACGGCGGTGTTGCACGCGTTGACCATCTCGGCCACGATCGAGTCCTTCGAGCCCGTCCACTGGAACTCGGTGCCGAGGAGCGCGCACGCGTCCTGGGCGCCGTACTGGGTGGGGGTGAAGAACGGGTTCGTGGTGACGTGACAGACCAGCACGAACTTCCACTTGGGTGTGGCGGGGAAGTCGCCGGCCGCTGCCCCGGCCGCGCCGCTCGCGGCGGGCTTGTCCTGGCCGGCGGTGCATGCCGCCAGCAGTGCGGAGGCCGCGGCCGACGCGCTGGCCAGCCCGGCGCCGGTGAGCAGGCGCCGCCGGGCGATCGGGGTCAGCTTGAGGGTGTCGACCGCTTCTTCGACTTTGGGGTGGATCTTCTTCATCTGCACGACCTCGCGTTCCTTGCGGATCGGTGGTGCGCGGCCCATCGACCGGTCTCGTGAATCGCCCCCTTCCGCCAGTGAACTCCTTGATGCCGGTCATGTCAGGACACGGTTTGGCGAACGTCGTCGCCCGGACGAAGGCCCAGCTCACGCATGACGAAGGCCAGCCAGTCCGTCTGCTGGGCGACGATCGTGCTCCAGTTCGTGCCGCCGTGCCCGGCGTCCGCCCAGACGCGCAGCAGGACCGGGTGGGAGGCGGTGGTGGCGGCCTGCGCCCTGGCGGCGAACTTGCGGGAGTGCCAGGCCGGGCAGCGGGGGTCGTTCGCGCCCGCGTCCAGCAGGATCGCCGGGTACGCCGTGGCCGGCCGCACGTTGTGGTACGGCGAGTAGGCCATCAGCACGGCCGCGTCGGCCGGGTCGGCCGGGTTGCCGTACTCGGGCAGGGTGGCGGCGGCTCCCACCGGGTCGTGGACCACGCGCATCAGGTCCAGCTTCGGGGCGACGCAGACCACCGCCCGCCACAGGTCGGGGCGCTGGGTCGCGGCCACACCCGCGAGCATCCCGCCGTTCGAGGCGCCCTGGAAGGCCAGCCGGTCCGGGGCGGTGACCCCGTCGGCGATCAGCCGGCCGGCGATGGCGTACAGGTCGTCGAAGGAGTTCTGCTTGGCGTGCAGCCGGCCCGCCTCCCACCACTCCAGGCCGAACTCGCCGCCGCCGCGCACGTGGGCGTGCGCGTAGATCCCGCCCGCCTCGACGAACGCGGCCAGGGGACCGAGGTACGAGGCCAGCTCCGCGACGTTGAAGCCGCCGTACGCGTGGAGCAGCGTCGGCCGCGGCCCGGTCCGGTCCAGGTCGGCCCGGTGGACCAGCGTGCAGGGGATGGGCGTGCCGTCCTTCGAGGTGGCCCACACGCGGGTGGTGACCAGCCCGGACAGGCTGTGCCCGCCGCCCTGCAGGGCGGTCAGGGCGCCCGACTCCAGCTCGTAGTGGTAGACGGTCGGCACCTGCGTGTAGGAGGTGTAGCCGAAGGTGATGGCGTCCTCGCAGCCGACGACCTGGTCCATCACGCCGAGCGCGACCACTCCCTGGGCCACCGAGCTGACCGAGCCGGGGCCGGGCAGGGGGACCTCACCCAGCTCCTTGCCGTCCGGGTCGAGGATCCGGACGCGGGAGACCGTGTCCACCAGCTCGCCGATCACCAGCCGGTCGCCCACCGGGGTCACGCCGGTCAGCACCGCGTCGCCGCCGGGCACCAGCTCCGTCCAGGTGTCCTGGTCGCCGGGGCTGTCGAGGGGGATGCGGACCAGGCGGCCGCGCGGGGCGCCGGCCGTGGTGACGCACACGTACGCGTCGCCGATGATCTCGCCCTTGTAGAGGTGCTCGGCGTCGGTGACGAACTCCCGCCACTCCCGGCCCGAGCCGTCCAGCCGGGCCAGGAAGTGCGGCCGGGGCCTGAGGTGGTCGACCTGGAGCACCACCCAGCGCCCGTCGGGGGAGATCTTGGGGATGGCGAACATGTGCGGGATGTCCAGCGGCTCCGGCTCCGCGGGCGGCTCCTCCCCGAGCCGGTGGAAGAACAGCCGCCAGCGCAGCGGCCCCGAGACCGTCTCGTTGGCCATGTAGAAGAAGCCGCTGCTGTCAGGGAGCCAGGCCACCAGGCCGGGCCGCTGCTGGGGCACGCCGTCGAGCAGCACCTTCCCGGTGTCGATCTCGACCACCTTGAGCACGGGCAACTCGTGGCCGGCCGCGTCCAGCGAGTACGCCAGGAGCCGCCCGTCCGGCGACGGCTTGGGGGACATTCTCAGCGGCGTGCCGTCGGACAGCTCGTTGAGGTCGATCACGGTACGCCAGGGCCCGGTGGGCGCGTCGGCCACCTCCAGGACCATCAGCTCGCGCCCGTCGGGGATCCGGCCGCTGAACCACCGGGGCCCGTACCGGACGGGGACCACCAGGTTGCGCGCGTCCATCTGCTCGACCAGCTCGCCGACCCTGGCCGCGAGCGCGCCGTGGTGCGGCCAGCCGTGGATCCAGGACCTGGCCAGCTCGTCCTGGGCCGCCTGCCAGGCCAGGACGTCCTGGCCGTCCTCCTCCAGCCACTGGTAGGGGTCGTCGAACGTCAGCCCGCCGACCTCGTTGTGCTGGGGGCGTGCCGGTGCGTCGGGATACCGCATGCGTCACTCTCCGCTCTCGCGCGCCTGCCTGGCGCGCTGGAGGTAGTCGATGACGGCGGGCAGATCGCCCGCCCCCAGCCAGTCGATCTGGCGGCTGATCTCCGCGCTGACCCCGGCGCTGTTGTCACGCCACAGCGCCATGCCCGCGGCGGTGAGCCGTTCCTGGACCCGCTCGTCGCCGGGCTGCACCGCGGCGGTCATGGCCTCCCAGCGCGCGGAGATCTCCTGCACCCTGGGGTCGTCGACGGGCGTGCCCGCAAGGAGGAGCTCCCGGGTCTCGCGGACGAGCTCCAGCCATTCGGCCCGCAGGCCCGCCAGCCGCTCCTCGCCCAGCTCCGCCCGCCGCGTGGCCAGGTGGTCGCGGAGCTCCTGGGCGAAGTACGTCTCGTACACCGAGATCATCTCGAGCGCGGCCATGAACTGCTCGGCGTCGGGCATGACCGACTTGTCCAGCAGCCACATGAGGCCGCTGATCTGCTGCTTCAGCTGCCCCAGCCGGGCGGTCTGGATCTCGATCTCGGCGAGCTGCGCGCCGAGCAGGTCGCGCAGCGTCCCCAAGTCGTCCTCAGGCCTGTTCAGGACCTCGGCGATCTCGTCCAGCGACAGTCCGAGGCCGCGCAGCGCGCGCACCCGGTAGAGCCTGCGCAGGTCCGCCTCGGTGTAGCGACGGTGCCCGGACGCCGTCCGCTCGCCGGCCCTGACCAGGCCGATCTCGTCGTAGTGGTAGAGCGTCCTGACGGTCACCCCGGAGGCTCTGGCCAGCTCCCCGATCGTCCATCGACGCGCGTCTTCGCTCACGCACCCGACCGTAGAACCTCCCGTGGCGGGAGGTTCAAGCCGTTCACTCCCAGAGTGCCGCCACCTGGGCGACCGCGTCGCGGCCCTGGGCGTAACCGGCTCGGGCGCTGGGCGTGCGTACCGCCGGGTCGAGCGGGTCGATCCCGAAGGCGGCCAGCGAGTCGGCGTCCGGCCCGATCACCTCGACCCGGCCGTCGAGCGCGGCCCAGGACGGCTCGCCGACGTCGGGCATCGGGGCCAGCACCAGCACCCGGTCGAACCCGGCCGCGAGGTCGGAGTTGGTGCTCGTACGCACGCCGCCGTCCATGTACCGGACCCCGTCGATCGTCACGCACGGCCACACGCCGGGCACCGCGCAGCTGGCTGCCACCGCGTCCACCAGCTCCACCCCCGACCCGGGCTCGAACAGCCGGGTCTCGCCGCTGACCGCCTCGACCGCCACGATCACCAGGTCACGCCGCGGCCACTCGTGCACGGGCAGCCGGGCCTCGATCACCTCGCGCCGCCTGGCCTCGCTGATCGTGTCGGCGGCCAGCGCCAGCGCGCCGATCTTCCGCCGCTGCTCGACCGGGTCGGACGTGCTCTCGTAGACCTCCATGAGCTTCGCCCACATCTCCTCCACCCGCACCCCGCTGGGCAGTTCGAGCGTCTGGAGCGCGGGATCGACCTGCCGTTCCAGCAGCTCGGAGAGCGGCCGGCCGCTGGTGACCTGGGCGGCGACCGCCGAGCCCGCCGACGTGCCGACGATGCGGTCGGCCCCTGTCACGTCCACACCGCCGTCGGCGAGCGCCGCCAGCACGCCCGTCGTCCACGCGATCCCGGCGACCCCGCCGCCACCCAGTACCAGTGCCCGCTTGCTCATCGGCCCTCCTCATAGGGGTTCTTCCACCCCAACGCCCGGGGCCCGCAGGCGTCTTCCGCCGATCTCAGCCGGCGAGCACCTTGCGCAGCACCACGGCGAACTCCTCGGTCCTGCCGATGAATCCGCCGTGGTCGCCGGGGAACTCCGTCGGAGTCGTGCCCAGCAGCTCGGCCAGCGCCACGGAGGTCCGGTACGTGACCAGCCCGCCCGACTCGTCACCGATGCCCACCACGACCTGGGCCGGGGCGGCCTTCAGCGCGGCGACGTCGGGCACGTAGCGGGTGGTGCCGCGCAGCTCATGGGCGAAGAAGCGCGCGCTGTCGGCCAGCATCTGCTCCGTCGGCTCCCCGGGAGGCCCGGCCGGGGCGCCCTCGTCGCCCTCGTCGAACCCGGCGGTGGCCATGAACTTCGCGAAAGCCGCCCAGACGCCGTCCCGGTGGTAGGTCGCGATGATGTCCTCGGTCGCGGCGCGCTGGTCGGCGGCGTCGGGGAGCAGCTCCAGCGAGGGCGGCTCGTGCGCGACGAGCGTACGGACCCGGCCGGGGTGCCGGGCCACCAGCGCCAGGCCGGTCACCGCGCCGCCGCTGCTGCCGAACACGTCGGCGGTCTCGGCGCCCAGGGCGTCCAGGAGCAGGGCCAGGTCGTCGGCCCGCAGTTCGGGGGTGGAGTCCTGGGTGGGGTCGTCGAGCACGCTGCCCGAGATGCCCCGCGGGTCGTGGGTGACCACCGTGTAGTCGCCCGCCATCGCCTCGGCCAGCGGCGCGAAGTCGGCCGCGGCCATCGGCGACCCCGTGATCACCAGCACCGGGCCGGCGCCGCGGACCTCGTAGCTCAGGCGTCCGCCCGGGATGGCGAGGGTGTGCGTGGTCGTCATGGAAGCCTCCAGTCGTTTCACCGTCGTGGCTATGACTCGCGTCGCCGGCGAAACTCATCGGCCGATGGCGGCCAGATTGATGACCAGGGTGCTCCGTTCCCTCCGGAGCCAGGCGATGCCGTCCTTCAGGTGAAGGGTGGTGGGCGTCGGGAGCTGGAACAGCAGTCCGGTGCGTCCCGTGGCGAGGTCGTGCACGCCGATCGCCTGTTTTCCGCCGGTCTCCTGGAGGAGCCGGACGAAGCGGCCCGAAGAGAGCTCTCCGTGGGCGCTCCCCGGCAGCTTCCGCAGGCCCGTGCCGTCGCGCCGCCATGCCTCGGAACCGTTGAAGCACCACGTCACCCCGCAGTCGGTCCACGACGTTCTTCCGGAAGGCGGGACCACGTCCCTGCGTTCGCCGGTGAGCACGTTCTTCAGGTGCTCCACGGGACGCCGGCTGAAGTCGTCCGCCAGGTTGTCATTTCGCGGTGAACCGGCCCAGGGCCATTCGACCAGGCTGTAACCCTTTGTCCCGTCGATCTGGGTCGCCTTGCCGCCCTTCAGCGGGGCCCGGTAGACGCCCCCCTCGTCGGGCGACCACACGACCTGGCCGTCCGCGATGGCCAGGCGCCCGATCCCCAAGGTCATGTTGTCGCGGGTGACCGTGGCGCGGTCCGAGGCGATCCGGCGGGGCACGCCGCCCGTGACCGGCACCGTCCAGACCTCCTTCATATGGCCGCTGAACGCCGACCACGCCAGGTGACCGTCGCCGAAGACCAGCGGGTGGTTCCCCACATCCTCCTTCTTGAGCCGCGCGATCCTGGCGAACGTCCGCTTGTCCAGGTCGTACGACCAGATCTCGCCGGGCCGGTCCTTGGGGAACCCCCGTCCAACCACGACCCGGTCGGTGACGAACACGTCCGGTAGGAACCCGCCGCCGCCCGGTCCCTTGGCCGGGATCTCGTGCACGGTGCCCGGCCACACCTGCTCGATGGGGGGCGCCCACGTGGCGGGGGTCGGCCGGACCGCCGGAGCGGGTGACGTGACCGTACGGGTGACCGCGACGGTGGCCGCCACCACGATCAGGATCGCGGCCGCCACCGCCAGCGGCGCCCGCCACCTCGCGCCGGCCGACCGCTCGCGCGGCGCGGGCAGCCGGCGGGGCCGCCCGTCGTCGCGCACGGACTCGGCCCTGGCGGTCAGCGCGTCCCTGAGGCGTTCCTCGATGCCGGTCATGCCCTGCCTCCCAGTTCGCGCTGGAGCCGGTCCAGGGCCCTGGAGGCGGTGGACCGCACGGTGCTCTGCCTGACGCGCGTCGCCTTCGCGATCTCGGCGTCGGAAAGATCGAGGTAGTAACGCAGGACGAGGACCTCGCGCTGCCGCCTGGGCAGCCGGGCCAGCGCGTCGAGCATCTCCTCGCGCGACTCTCCCAGCAGCGCCGCCGTCTCCGCGGAGTCCACCGGCTCGCCCGGCCCGCCCAGCGGCGCCCGGGCGGCCACGCCGCGCCTGCGCAGGACCGAGCGGGAGGCGTTCAGCACGCAGACGCGGACGTAGGCCAGGGTGAGCTTCCCGGGGCGTTTGCCGTGCAACCTGGAGAAGACGTCCTGCACGACGTCCTCGGCGCTCTCCCGGTCGCCGACGAGCAGCACGGCCAGGCGCACCAGGGCGAGCCAGTGCTCGCGGTACAGACTCGCCAGCACCGCCTCGGCTTCGGGCGGCGCGGGCGCGCGAGCGACTGTCTCACCGTTCATGCCTTAGGAACGCGCACCGTCCCCGATCCGCTGCATCGCCGGGCGGCGCAGCCAGGTGGCCCAGCGCCAGAGCCACTCCATGGGGCCGTACCGGAAGCGGCGCAGCCAGAGGGTGGAGACCAGCCACTGGGCCGCGAGGATCGCCCCGGCGATCAGCAGCACCGTCGTCACCGGCCAGGTCTCCGGCGGGCTCGCCACGGCCCTGGAGATCACCAGGACGAGGATCGTGGCGGACAGGTAGTTGGTCAGCGCCATCCGGCCCAGCGGGGCGAAGACGGCCTGCAGGACCGGCCGGAGCGGCGTCCTGAGCAGGACCAGCAGGCCGCACACGTACACGCCCGCCATCAGCAGCCCGCCGACGGCGAGCGATCCGTCCTGCGCGCGGGCCTGCAGCCACAGGGCGACCGCCGCACCGGCCGCGAAGAGCGCGGTCAGCGCCACGGGGGCGGAGCGCTCGATCCGGTCGATCACCCCGTACCGGGTCAGCGCGGAGCCGGCCAGGAACAGCCCGGGGACCAGCGCGGTCCCGCCGCCGAAGGCCGGCGCCGCGGCGAGGAACGCGACGGCGAGGCCCGCCACGGCCCAGCGTGGCAGCCAGGTCGAGGGCAGGAGCACCACCAGGCCGACGACGGCGTAGATCGTCAGGATGTCGCCCCGCCAGAGCGCGAACATGTGCACCAGCCCCATCGCGAGCAGCACCAGGAGCCGGCGCAGCAGGAGCAGCCGCGGACTGGCGGTGCGTCCTGCCGCGGACTCCAGGAGCAGCGAGAAGCCGATGCCGAACAGCAGCGAGAAGATCGGGAAGAACCGCTGCTCGACCAGCAGCCCCATCCACATCGCGCCAGGGGTCTTCGCCGCGTGCTGGACGGGGACGAGGGCGTCGCCGACGTGGGAGATCGGCTGGACGTTGGCCAGGAGGATTCCGCAGAGCGCGAAGCCGCGTATGACGTCGAGCGCGGTGATCCGCGCCCTTCTTCGGGAATCGGGAGTTTCGGGTGGCATGACGCCTCATCCTGCGGGCCTCATGCCGGTGGCGGCTTCGGCCGGAAGCAGGGTTCGCGACAGTACTTTCGGCCGGACCTGTGACCTCAGGGGGTTCGGGGGGTTCAGGGGGTGGCGACCTCCAGGTTGCCGGAGTCGCTGGAAAGCTCGATCGTACGCGGCGCCGAGGTGTCGGTGGCCGCCGTGACGTCCTTGCTGCCGGAGTCGGTCTTGGCGATCACGTTGTACGGCCCCTGCGGCACGCGAATCGTGATCGAGCCCGAGTCCGAGGAGCTCACGACCTTGTCCGGCTGCGCGGTGAAGACCAGCTCGACGTCCCCCGAGTCGGTCTCCGTGACGACCCGCTTGCCCGACAGCCCGCCGGCCTCGATCACCCCGGAGTCGCTGTGAACGTCCACCTCGCCGGACAGGTCCTTCAGCGTCAGATCCCCGGAGTCGGAGTCGATCTTGACGCGGAGCCCCTTGGGGATCTCCACCTTGTAGTTCACGTCGCAGGCCACGGCCCCGCTGCCCAGTCCCCAGCTGCGGGGGCACTTGTACGTCAGGGCGAGCGTGTCGCCCTCCACACCGTGGCTGGTCTCCGGCTTGTTCTTGCGCCAGACGAGATGCTCGGTCACGCGGATGCCCTGGCGGTCCGACTCCACCACCTCGACGGTGCCGGAGTCGGACCCGATCCTGATGCCGGCCACCTTGTCGGTGACGTCGTAGGACTTGGTGTCCTCATCGAGGGGGCCGGCGAGGCCGCACCCGGTCAACACCGCCGCGACCCCCAGCAGCCCTGCGATCATGCCCGCTCTCTTCATGCCCATGACGCCCAAGTGTGGTTCACCAGGCCCCGCCCGGGCGTCGGGGAGTTCCCTGAGACGTCCCTGAGGAGTCCCTCAGGGGCGGGGGCGGTCACCAGCCGAGCTCGTCGCAGCCGGTGTGGTCGGCGGGCTCCACCTGAAGGGTCGCGTGCGCCACGCCGTGGCGGCGGAGCAGCAGGTCGCGGGCCTTGTCCAGGATGGCGTGGTGGTCCTTCGGGTCGACGGTGACCAGGTGGGCGGTGGCGACGTTCATGCCGGAGGTGAGGGTCCACAGGTGCAGGTCGTGCACGTCGCGTACGCCTTCGAGCGCCGCCAGGTCGGCCGCCACCGCGGCCGCGTCCATGCCCTCGGGCACGTGCTGCCCCAGCACCGCGAAGACCTGACGGCCGAGGGAGATCGCGCGCAGGGCGACGAAGACGCCGATGGCGAGGGCGACGACGGTGTCCCAGAACGTCTGACCGGTGGCCGTGATCAGCCAGCCCGCCACGATGACGCCGACGGACCCGGCCGTGTCGGCCACGACCTCCAGGTAGGCGCCCTTGACGTTGAGGCTCTCGGCGGCTCCGGCACGCAGCAGCAACAGGGCGATGAGGTTGACGACCAGGCCGATGCCGCCGACGACGAGCATCGGGCCGGAGGAGACCTCCGCGGGTCCGCCGATCCGCCCGATGGCCTCCAAGACCACGTACAGCGCGACGCCGAGCATCATGACCACGGCCAGCAGGGACGCGAACACCTCGGCCCGGTAGGAGCCGTAGCTGCGCCTTCCCGTGGCGTCCGGCCGGGTGGCGATGCGGGTGGCCACCAGGGCGGCGCCCAGGGTGACGACGTCGGCGGCCATGTGCCCGGCGTCCGACATCAGCGCCAGCGAGCCGGAGATCAGGCCGTAGACCAGCTCGACCACGAAGAAAGCGCCGATGAGGACGAAGGAGACCGCCAGCCGCCACCGGTGCTGGGCGCCGGCGTGCCCGTGTCCGTGCCCGGCGCCCATCAGTCGGCCCCGTCCCGTTCGGGGTGGATGGCCTCGGTGTGCTCGGTGTGGGCGAGCGCCAGGTCGAGCAGCATGCGTACGTGGGGGTCGTCCAGCCGGTAGTACGCCATCCGCCCGGCGCGCCGGGCGACGACGATGCGGTGGGCGCGCAGCAGCCGCAGGGCGTGGGAGACCGCGGACTCGCTCTGGCCGGTCACGGCCGCGAGGTCGCACACGCACAGCTCTCCGTCCAGCAGCGCCACGAGCAGCCGCAGCCGGTTCGGATCGGACAGCAGGCTGAAGACGTCGGCGGTGTCGGCCAGATCGTCGGCCGCCGGCATCCGCTCGCACACGGCGGCGACCCGGTCGGGGTCGACGACCCGGACCGCGCAGCCGTCCGGCGACAAGACGACTCGCTCACTTGAAGAGCTATTCATATAAACAACAATAGCCCGCGAAGTGATCCCACCGTCAAGTTTCTCCGCGCGTCCTCTTTCAAACCTGACCGCTGCGTTGAAGGGGCTCCAGCCCGGCTATCTGCTCCGGCTATCTGCTCCGGCTTTCTGCTCCGGCTTTCTGCTCCGGCTTTCTGCTCCGGCGGTGGTCAGGCCCGGCTTGAACAGGCCGGGCCTGACCTCCGCGGAGCTCAGCGCTTCATGAGGGCGAACACGCCCCAGCCGAGCAGGTGCCGCTGGAAGCGGACGTAACGCATCGGCTCGCGCGACAGCTCGGCACGCAGTTCGGGCGCGAGCTCGTCGCCGGGGTTGGCGTCCAGCCAGGTACGCAGGTTGCGCCACTGGGCGGCGACGTACCGGTCCCAGCTGTCCTCGTCGGCGAGCACCATCTCGACGACGTCGTACCCGAGCCCGTCGAACAGCTCGAAGAGGTCGGGCAGCGTCCCGAAGTCGTCGCGCGAGGTCGCGTGGCACGCCTCGACGGCCTCCTGGCCGGGCGGCTCGGCCCGCCAGAACGGCTCGCCGATCAGCATCGTGCCGCCCGGGCGCAGGCTGCGCTCCAGCAGCGCGACCGTGCCGGCGGGCCCGCCGCCGATCCACGTCGCACCGACGCACGCCGCGACGTCGACCGGCTCCCCGGTCACGTACGTGGAGGCGTCCCCGTGCGTGAACGTCACCCGCTCGCCGACGCCGAGCTCGGCAGCTCGCTCGCGGGCGGCGGCGAGGAAGACGGTGCTGATGTCGACCCCGGCGCCGGTGATCCCGTGATCACGGGACCAGGTGCACAACATCTCACCCTTGCCGCAGCACAGATCGAGCACGGTGGCTCCGGGCCGCAGCCCGATCGCCGCGCCGAGCGTGGCCAGCTTCTCAGGGGTGAACGCGTTGATGATCCGGTGGCTGCTCTCCCGGATGGTGAAGCTACGTGACAGATCCAAGATCGTGAGTCCTTAGGTGTGATGGCTGATGTACCGAGACGGTCAGCTCATCGACACGCATAAAGCAACTCCTCCGTCACGAGATGGTGATCGCGACCCTAGCCCTCCGCGGATTCCGGCGGCAATCGAATTTCCTCGTGCTCGTGCCCGTCTCCGTGTGCCTCGAGGAGGTCCAGGTAGCCCTGTACGGCCTCCCACAGGTGGTGCTCGGGGTAGCGCCCCAGGCTGCGGTGCCGCCGGCGCCACTGCCGGTCCCAGTACGAGTCGCGTACGGCACGCAGATGGTCCAGCGCCGCCCGCAACTCCCCGGCGACCTGGGCGGGCTCCTCCTGAGGCCGGGACGTCACCTCACGCACCCGGTCGAAGCGCCGCTCGGCCAGCGCGTCGAGCACGTCCTGGTCGGGCCCGTCCAGCGACCAGAACCGCACCGGGTCATGGATGCGATGGTTCTCCACCGGATCCAGGTGGGAGCGCCACCAGTACGCGACCCCGCCCTGGTCCAGCCGGAGGAAATCGACCAGCCACGCGGTGCCGGGCGGCTGGGAGCCCCAGGTCACCTCCTCCGGTGGGAGGTTCAGCACCAGGACGATCTCGAGGTGATCGACGGGGTCGGCGCCCGTGAGCAGGTCGCCGAAGACGTGCGCGGCGCGCAGGAAGGGTTCGTCCGCCGGCACGCGGCGGGTCTGCTCGCAGGCCTGGGCGAGCTGCCGCAGCCTGTCCACCGCTCGCCGGTAGCGCATCCTCCGCTCGCCTCCCTGTCCCGGACTCGCGACCCAGCGTACGGTCTCCCCACCCCCTCCAGCCGCCCCGCCCGCTGCTCCCCTGCCCCCTGCCGCCCCTCCTGCCTCATGCCGCCAGCCGCTTCGGCCCGGTCACCCGCGCATGGCCGCCGGTTCTCAGGGACGTCGCGCCAGGGCCGGCGCCTGGTAGGCCCATTGCCAGGCCAGCTCCAGCGGCCCTCGGCTGAACCGGCGCAGCCACAACGACGACAGCACCATGAACAGCACGCAGATCCCGGCCCACGCCACCGGCACCCACCACGGCCGCAGCCCATCGAACCGATCCGCCAGCCCCAGACCCCAGCCGTAACAGAGGACACTGGCCGCCAGATTCTGGAAGACGTAGCAGGACAGCGCCGTACGCCCCACGTCCGTGATTCCCCTCCTGAGCACGCCCGGCGCACCACGCATGCCGAGCACGATCGAGGTGATCAGCCCCAGCAGACCCAGGGCGACCAGCGGCGCCACGAGATACCGGTCGACGGCGAACCAGGCCGGCCCCGCGAAGGAGGTGGCCAGGTTCAGCGGCACACCGACGCCGAGGCCGATGACGATCAGCTTCCTCCGCAGGCTGGCGCCGTCCTCCTCGAAGACGCCGGCGCGCAACAGGCGGGCGCCGAGCAGGAACAGCACGATGCCCATGGGGATGATGAACACCAGCTCCGCACGGAAGACGGCGACATGCCGCAGCCGGAAGGCGACCTGGTCGAGCCAGCCGTCCTGGGGGTAGATCGGGGTGCCGCCACCCGCCGGCCCCGCCATCAGGGCTGCCGTGATCAGAGTCACCATGGCGACGTGCACCGCCCCCGCGGCGACCATCCAGGCGGTGACCGCACGGCGGCTCCTGCCCACCAGGTACGCCACGATCATCGAGGTGATCGCGTACCCCATCAGCACGTCGAACTCGAAGACCAGCACGTAGTGCAGTGCCCCCTCGACGAACAGCAGCGTCGCACGCCAGAGATACCTGCCCGGCCACGTCAGCCCGCGCCGGACCGCGCTGCGGTACTGCAGCTCCAGGCCGACGCCGAAGAGCAGGGTCAACAGCCCGAGGAACTTGCCGTTGGACAGGAATCGCAGGAACGTCTCCACCACACCGGCGCCGCCCCCGAACTGAAGGAACTCGGCGGACCCGCCGGGCGCGGTGAAGATCCAGATGTTCGTGCCGAGCGTGCCCATGATGGCCACGCCGCGTAACACGTCAAGCGCGTCTATACGTCTGGTCACATCATCAAGCCTGGTGGCGCGGTGGCTGCTCCCTGTCGTCCCGTCGGGCGAAATGAGCCGTACATCGATCGATGTACGGCCTTACATCTTTGGTCAATCCCCGAAGCCACCATCAGCGGCGATCCCGCCATCCGGCTCGCCGCGCGACGTCGATCAGTCTCCCCAGCGAAACGGGCGGCCAGGTCAGGAACTCGTGCACCGATAGGCGGAAGGAGTCTGGGTGTCGCCGTTGGGGCGGCTGGCCTGGAAGCCGAACGTCGTGCTCTGGCCAGGCGCGAGCGTGCCGTTGTGACCGGCGTTCCTGACCGTGACGGTCTGGCCGCTGACGGTCAGCGTGGCGTTCCATGAGCCGGTGACGGCGTGCCCGCTGGGCAGCGTGAACGTCACCGTCCAGCCCGTGGTCGTGGCGGTCCCGGTGTTGGCGACCGTGACCGGCTGGATCACGTAGCCGGTGCTCCACTGGGTCTGGGTGGTCGGCGTGGCCGTGCATCCGCCGGTGCTACCGCCCGGACCGGTGGTGACCGTGACCGTGTTGGACACCGGCGACAAATTGCTCGCCGCGTCGCGGGCGCGTACCTGGTAGCGGTAGGTGGTGGCGGCGGTCAGCCCGGTGTCGGTGAACGAGGCGGTCGCCGCGGTGCCCACCTGTGTGAAGGTGCCGCCGGATGAGCCCGGCGCGCGCAGGACGTCGTAGCCGGTCACGCCGACGTTGTCGGTCGAGGCGGTCCAGGTCAGCGTGGTGCCGGTGGAGGTGGTCGCGGAGGCGGCCAGGTTGCCGGGGGTGGTCGGCGGGGTGGTGTCGGTTCCGCTCGTGGCGGGCGGGATGCGGATGATGCGGTCGTCCTGGGCAACCGGTGTGCCGCGGCCGTCCCGGTTGCTGGTCGTCACCCAGAGCCAGCCGTCGGGTCCGAGCGCGACCGCGCGGAGGCGTCCGTACACGGACTGGAATTCGGCCACCGGCGTGCCGGGAGTGCCACTGCCGGTCAGCGGCACCGTCCAGAGACGCCGGCCGCCCAGCGCCGCGGCGAAGAGCGTGTTGTTGGCGTACGCGAGCCCGCTCGGCGACGCCTCGGCGGTCGTCCAGGTGACGATGGGGTTGCGGAAGGAGGAGTTGCCGCAGTTGCCTTCGCAGGTGGGCCAGCCGTAGTTGCCGCCCGCGACGATCTGGTTGATCTCGTCCCAGGTGTTCTGGCCGAATTCGCTGGCGTACATCCTGCCTTGGGAGTCCCAGGCCAGGCCCTGCACGTTGCGGTGGCCGTAGCTCCAGACGCGGGATCCCGCGAACGGATTGTCCGAAGGCACCCCACCGGTGGGCGTCATGCGCAGGATCTTGCCGGCGGGGCTGTTGAGGTTCTGGGCGTTGCTGGTGTTGCTGGCGTCGCCGGTGCTCAGGTAGAGCATGCCGTCCGGGCCGAACGCCAGGCGGCCGCCGTCGTGGATGGTGGCGCTCGGGACGCCGGAGAAGATCACCGTCTGTGTCTGAGGGGCGCTCAACTGGAACCTGACCAGGCGGTTGTCCCCGGCGGTGCTGGTGAAGTACGCATACACCCAGCCGTCCCTGGCCGCGATGCCGAGCAGGCCGCTCTCACCGGAAGCGCTCACCCCGTTCACGGTGGCGACCTGGGTGGGGGTCTGGCCGGGCCGTACCTGGAGGATCCGCCCGGTGTTCCGCTCGGAGACCAGCGCGCTGCCGTCCGGCAGGAACGCCAGCCCCCACGGCACCTGCAGCCCCGTGACGGACACCTCCGCCCTGGCGAAGTCGAAACCCCCAAGCACCTGAGCGCGTGCCTCGGGAGCGCTGACGATGAGGGCGATCAGGGCCAGAATCAGGGCAGGTACGACACGGGCGCGCATGACGGACTCCTTGACGGGATCACGTGTGCGGACCCCCGCACCGTAGGCATCGCAACCGCGGGACCTCAATCGCCGCGACCCGCGCATCCCGCCCATCTGCGACGACGGCCACGTGATGACTGAAACTTTCACATCCGGCGCTTACGTATTTCAACCCACCCTTTCCGATCCCTGTCTCATCAGGCAGCCGGTTCCGGCCGGCCCAGCACTCACCCGGAAGAGGAGCACCGACGAGGGTCACGGCAATGCCGCCGGCGGCTGCCACGATGATCACCTCCACCCCGCTCCCCGCCCTGCCGCACGAAGCCACGAACGCAGTCAGACCCGCCTGGGTACGAGGATGCGCCGCTCACGTGAGGCCATACGGCGCTTGATGGGCTCGCGCGAGTCCTGGTGAGTGCCACGCGTAGTCTGGAAGAGGGACGCTCGCCGGTCGAGCTCGACCATGACGCGGGAGACGGGTGAGCACACGCGCACTCGGGGGGTGAGCCCGATGAGGCCTCACGACGTCTGGTCCGCAGGCACCGCAGCAGTCGCAATAACAGCCGCACTGTTCACCGGCACACCAACAGCCACAGAGCAGTTGCTCACCCGCACACCAACCGCCACAGGGCAGTTGTCCACCGGCACACCAACAGCCACAGAGCAGCTGTTCACCCACACACCAACGGTCACAGGGCAGTTGTCCACCGGCACACCAACAGCCACAGGCCAACTGTTCACCGGCACACCGACGGCCACGGGGCAGGCGGCAAGGTCGCGGCTCGCCCAAGAATGCACCCCTCCACCGCTGCCAAGCAAGGTGGTGGACGTCGACCTGACCGACACGGCCGGCGCAGCGCCCATGCGCCTGACCGTGAAGCCGGCCAAGGTCACAGCAGGCACCGTGTCTCTCCGTGCCTCCAACACCGGCACCCTGGCCCACGAGGTGGTCGTACTGCCGCTCGCGGCGGGTAAGCCCATCGGGAAGCAGCCGATCGGAGCCGACAGCCGCGTAAGCGAGACGGGCTCCGTCGGCGAGGCGTCCCACAACTGCGCCGCAGGCGAGGGCGGAGGCATCGCCCCCGGGTCCGCAGGCTGGGCGACGCTGACCCTGCAGCCTGGACGGTACGAGCTGATCTGCAACTTCCCGGGGCACTACGCCATGGGCATGCGCGCAGAACTCGACGTCACCCAGTAACCCACATACAAACCGTCAACCAGCCCAAGCCAGCTCCACCCCAAAACCACACCACTCAGCACCCCACCCACGCCAAGCCACATACCGTCACCCCTTCACACCCGCCCCCATCCGTCACCCGCCCGCCCCCAGCCTTCGCCCGCCCGCCCCCAGCCTTCGCCCGCCCGCCGTCGCCCGCCCGTCGCCAGGCTTTACCCGCCGTCTACCGGCCCTGGCACGCCCGTCGCGGGCCTCCACCGGCCCGTCGCCAGCTTTCGCCCGCCCCTCACCAGCCTTCGCTCGCCTGCGCCCTGCACGAAATCGCCACCGGGTTTTGGTCTGTCCGCCTCGGGCGTTGTGACACTGATCACCCCAACGCCTTATGCGGATTTGTCCACAGAACGTCGGAGACCACCTCACTAACGTCCTGCCCTGTCCGAAGAGATCCGTAAGACCAACCGGAGGCAGGTACCCATGAACACTTTCGAGCAGATCAGCAACGGCCGTATCCAGTGGCGGCGTGCAGTGGCCGGCGCGGCCATCGCGGCGCTGGCCTCGACCGCGGCCCTGGCCGTCACCTCGGCACCGGCCAACGCCGCCCCCGCCACGTTCACCAGCGCCAAGGTGGCCAACGCAAAGGTGGCCAGCGCGGCCAAGACGTACTACTTCACCGCAGTTCTTCTCGGCAAGAACGAGGTGCCGGAGGCCGGCAAGAAGGTCAACGACCGGAACGGCCTGGCAGCCGCGAAGTTCCGCATCAAGGGCAACCGCCTCTACTACTTCGTCCAGTGGAAGAAGGTCGCCAAGCCCACCGCCTTCCACATTCACCGGGGCAAGGCCGGCACGAACGGCCCCGTCGTCATCGACCTGCTGTCCAACGGCACCACCCGCGGCAACACGAGCTCCGGCTCCGTCCGTGTCAAGGACACCAGCGTCCTCAACGGAATCAAGAAGAACCCGAAGAACTGGTACGCCAACCTGCACACCTCTGAGTTCCCCGACGGCGCGGTCCGCGGCCAGCTCCACGGCGCCCACCACTGGTAAACATGCTGAAAGGTGAGCAGACCAGGGCCGAGCCGCAGCGCGGGCACATCGGCGCGGCCCCCCTTGCTCATCGAGCCAGACACCAAGGGCCCACCAGGCAGCTGAGGTCAAAATCGGCAAACGTCATCATCGGACGCCCAGACCTAGCAAACGAACGGCCGAGCACATCGGAGAAGACCTCGGACATCGGCCAGCTCAAGGGGGTGAGGACGGCGCCGAGATCCTCGAACGCGAGCACCGTGAACCCCGCAACCCCGCAGCCCGCAACCCCGCAGCCCGCAACCCCGCAGCCCGCAGCCCCGCAGCCCGCAACCCCGCGGGCACCGCGAACCCTGCCAGCACCGTGAGCACCGATCGCCGTGAGCACCGCGAGCACCGACCGCCGTGAAGGTAGGGAACACCGCGCGCACCGAACGAGCATCGAGAGCACCGATCGCCGCAAGCACCGCGATCGCCGCAAGCACCGCGAACGCCGCAAGCACCGCGAACGCCGCCTGCATCGCGAACACCGCGATGTCGGCGCCGGCCGCGACCGTCTGCAGCCAGGTATCCCCAGGAAGGCTGAGATCGGCCTGAGCCAAATGTCCAAAGGTGTCGGGTGACCTTTGATCGACATTCCCTGACGCTCACGATCCGTTCGCTTACTATCTGATGTGCCCGTGCTGAGCCGGATATCGACAGGAGGCGACGAATGGTCGCGGAGTCCGAGACGTCGGTAATGGCACGGTGACGTTGCTCGCGGGCCGTTATCGGCTGCTTTCGCAGCTCGGCCAGGGCGGCATGGGCACCGTCTGGCGGGCGATGGACGAGCTCCTCCGACAGGAAGTGGCCATCAAGGAGGTCCGGCTCCCGTCGGATTTAGACGAGGCGTCGCGGGCCGAACTGGCCGAACGCACGCTCCGGGAAGCGCGCGCCGCGGCGACGCTGCGCTCCCACCCGTCCATCGTCACCGTGCACGACGTGGTCCTGGACGACGGCCGGCCGTGGATCATCATGGAACTGGTGCGCGGCCGCTCCCTCGACCGGGTCGTACGCGATGACGGCCCACTGCCGCCGCACCGCGTAGCCGAGATCGGCATGCAGATGCTCGACGCCCTCGGTGCCGCGCACGCGTCCGGCATCCTGCACCGGGACGTCAAACCCGCCAACGTCCTGCTCCCCGACGACGGGCGGGTGCTGCTCACCGACTTCGGCATCGCGACGATCGCCGGGGACACCGGGCTCACGCAGACGGGGATGCTGACCGGCTCGCCCGGCTACATCGCCCCGGAGCGCCTGCGCGGCGAGGCCGACGGCCCGCTCGCCGACCTGTGGTCGCTCGGCGCCACGCTCTTCACGGCGGTGGAGGGCGGCCCGCCGTTCCCCCGCCCGAACGAGGCCGCGGTCCTGGCCGCCGTACTGATGCAGGAGCCCGCCCCTTTCCGGCTGGCCGGCCCGCTGGCACCCGTGCTGGCCGCGATCCTGGAGAAGGACCCGGTACGCCGCTGCTCCCCGGACGAGGTGGCCGGCTGGTTGAGGGCCCTCTCACGGGGCGAGACGACGGACGTCTCGACTTCGCCACGGACGCGGACCGTCCCGGGCAGCCGCCCACGCCGGCGTCGCCGCGTCCAGGTCGTCGTGGGCGCCCTGCTCGCGGTGGTGCTGGTCGTGGCGGCAGGGGCGGTGGTCGTGCCGTACCTGTTCCCGAACGTCATCCGCGTACTCGGCGCCATGCTCGCGCCCCCCGTCACCTATACCTATTCCCCGCGGCCGACGTTCGGCTCGTCGCCGGAGGCCACCCCGGTCATCTCCCGCGACTTCGAGGCATGCGATCTGCTGACCAGCGCCCAGACGCGCTCGCTGTTCGGCGGTCCGATGAAGCGCCAGTTCCTGACCGACACCGCCTGCTCCTGGTCCAATAAGGACGCTTCCAGCCTGAACATCATGGCGTTCCGCTTGCCGAGCGCCTCCGCGGCCAACTTGACTCATGATCAGATGGTCAAGTACATGGAGGACGAGCCGAAGCGCAACGAAAAGACCAAGATCCGCACGGGGCCGAAGGTCGGCGACGAGGCGTTCAGCTACACCCGGCAGGTGCCCAACTGGCCGTGGCGAGTCTACGAGACCAAGATCTCCTTCCGACTGTCGAACGTCGAGGTGACCATCACCGTCAGAGCCCGACGCTCCGGATTCGGCACCGCCGACCGCGCCGCCAAGCTCGTCGCCACAGCCCTCAACAAGTACCGCTAGCACCCCACTGAACGACGCTCCCTTACTCCGCGGATGGCACCGGCGGCTTCTCCGGCAGCACTTCGCCCCAGTGTCAGCAGGCTGAGGTGCAAGGGGCGGACGCGAAAGGCCTGCGACTGTTGAGGTGTAAACGACGGACGCGGATGAGGTGAAGAGATGGAATCGGCTGACCGAGGTGGGGCTGCTGCAGGTTCCGCGTCCTAAGGCGTGAAATCCGCCGCAGCCCTGGACGGACGAAGCCGGCGTGCGGAGCGGGCGTGAAATCTGCCGCAGCCCTGGACGGATGAGGCCGGCGTGCGGTGCGGGGGCAGCGGTTGACGGGGGCGGGTCCGCGTGCTGCGGCACCGGTGGTCGGCCAGGCATCGGATGACCACGTTCCGGGCGGCCATGCAGGCGGGCCACGCCGAGCCCGGTGAGCGCGGCGTGGCCCGGTTCGCCTACTGTGCCTGACGGCCGTCGCAGAACACCTCGTTGATGAGCCTGTTCAACGCCTTGGGGAACACCGTCGCCGTGTCGACCGCGGCGTCTCCGGAGGTCAGCGAGGCGGTCAGGACCTTGCTGCCGTCGGGCGTGCTGTACATCAGCGATCCGTAGCCCCCGGGAGGGCTGCCGTCGTGGTTGAGGACGATGCCGGCGCAGTCCGGGCCGGTGTCCAGCACGTACAGCCCCAGGCCGTAGCTGCCGAAGAGGCCGGCGCTCCTCGGGTCCGGCGTGCTCATCTCGGTCAGCAGCGCGGCTGGCAGGAGCCTGCCGCTCACCAGCGCGGACATGAACGTCTGCACGTCCTTGGTCGTCGAGATCATGTTGCCGGCGCCGGCCAACAGGGAGAGATTCTGGCGGGTGACGTCGACCACCTTCCACTGGCCGGCGTCCTCGTACCGGTAGTAGCCGTGCGCGTGCGGTCCGGGGAGGTCCGGCCGGTTGCCCGGCACCGAGGTGCCCGTCAGCCGTAGCGGCCCCAGGATCCGGCGCTGCATCTCCTCGGCGTACGGGCGGCCGGTGACCTTCTCGATCAGCAGTAGGGCGAGGGTGTAGTTGGTGTTGGCGTAGCTCCAACTCGTCCCCGGCGCGAACTTGGCAGGCTTGGACAGCGCGAACCGTACCAGTTCCTCCGGCTGGTAGGACTTGAACCGGTTGTCCACCCACTCCTTGCCCACGGAGGGCAGGCCCGGCACCCATACGCCGTCGTCGTAGGCGTCGCCGGTGTAGTTGAACAACCCGCTGGTGTGCTGCAACATCATCCGCACGGTGATCCGCGGGTCCAGGCCCAGGTCGGGCAGGTAGCCGGCCACCGAAGCGTCCAGCCCGACCCTGCCCTCGGCCACCAACTGCAGCACCACGGTCGCCATGAAGGTCTTGGTGGTGCTGCCGATCCAGTAGCGCCCGTTCGTCGGCGGCTTGGCGCTCTCGCCCAGCTTGCGCACCCCGGCGCTGCCCACCCAGTCGCCCCGCTCGTCGTGGACGCGCATCTGTATCCCGGCGAAACCGTCGTCGATCCACTCCTGGATGGCTTTATGCAGCTCAGGACGGTCCTGTGCGGTAGCCGCGGCGGGGGTGGCCGCCCCGGCCACCAGCGCGGCCGCCAGCACCGTGACCGCCGCTCGCCGCACGACCTTGCTGCGGTGGGGTACGCCGAAGATAGTTCTCATGGTTCCTCCCGGAGTCGATGGGGATGCAGCAGCCCGTCAGGCGGCGTCGAGGGCCGCGGTGATCTTGCGGGCCATGTCGGTCAGGGTGGGGCTGGGCCGGCCCTGGTGCTCTCCGGTGGAGGCTTCGACGGCGACCATGACGGTGCTGCGGAAGTTGTCGGCCTCGGCCGGGTCCTGCTGCTTGAGCAGGTTCATGGATGCGGTCAGCGCCGGCAGCACCTGGTCGGCGAGGGCAGCGACGGTCTTGCCGTACTTGACGCCCTTGGGAGCCTTGGCGAGCACGTGTCCGACGGGGCCGGTGGCGGAGGTCAGGGCGATGGAGCCTTCGGTGGCGACCTTGTGGGCCGAGCCGGCGGCACCGGCGGCGGACATCAGGGAGACGGCGCCCCACGCGGCGGTCCGAAGGGCGAGCTTGTCCTGGTCGGTGAGGGTGATGGCCATGGTGGTGCGCTCCTCAGAACTGTTGGGGATTCGGTTGGGCGGGCAGGCGTTCAACCGTTCATGGCCTTTACGATCGCCGACCGTTCTGATACCGGACCGTTGCCGTCCTGACACGGCCCTTACAGCTGCTCCCGCAGCCAGGCCGCGATCTCATAGCCGTAGGCGGGTCAGCAACGCCGAACAGCTGAGGTGCAGCGGGTGCTGCCGGGCCAGGCTGCTGAAGTACGGCCCGGGCCCAGCTCGAGCAGCGCGTGTTAGCCGGTGGTGAGCAGCGTGCGCAACGCGTCCGAGAAGCGCACGGTGTGGCGCAGGTGGGCCGCCCAGGAGACCCGGGAGAGCACGTGTGCCGTCGTGGCGTGTGTGATGGCGCGCCACGCCACGGTCGAGGACGCCATCACGGCCCGGGGCTCGGATAACGGCCATGAGCCCCAAGCTGGAGCGTTGACGCAGGTCCCTCCCCAGTGACGGATTGCCCTGTCTGAGCGCAATTTCGGCCTGGGCGCGGGGGGGACGAGTCTGGTCAGCCAAATGTGTTGGATCTCTGGCGCATACCACGGAGCCCCCGAGGCGGTCGATGTGAAAGGGGTGGAGGCGCCCCGAGGTGAAAGGCTCGAGGCTGGCGAGGTGCAAGGGAGGCGGAGTCGGTCCGAGGTGAAAGGTCCGAGGCTGGCGAGGCGCAAGCGGCGCAGTCGACCCGACGTGAAAGGCCTGCGGCTGCGAGGTGCATGCGACGGAGGCGACCCGAGGTGAAAGGCTCGAGGCTGGCGAGGCGCAAGCGGCGCAGTCGACCCGACGTGAAAGGCCTGAGGCTGCGAGGTGCAAGCGACGGAGGCGTGGAAGCGAGCGGTCGGAAGCGGCTGAGGTGCAAGGGCCCCGTGTGACCGAGGGCCGCAGCCCTCATACCGTCGTGGGATGCCGTCCGTGTGGGTCAGTTGTGGTCAGGCGTCGCGACGGGTGATTGCCAGGGCCGCTGCGACGAGGAAAATCGTGACATAACCCGCGAAGATGGCGCTGGCCGACGAAGGGGCGAAGGCGCCGGAGTCGGGGACGCCGGCTAACTGCCTCGTCAGCGAGGGGATCGTCAGGGAGCCTGTCCAGTCGTTCCAAGGGGCGGGGAGAAAGCGCTCGATCACGGTCGGGGCCGTCAGGAAGGCGACCAGTGCGATGAGTGCTCCCGGTGTCGAACGCAGAATCGTGGCCAGGCACAACCCCATCACCGCTGCGACGGCGGAGCCTGCGCCTGTCGACAGTACCTCGGACAGGGCGGTCGGTTCGGAGAACGAGGCGCCGATCGGGCGTCCGCCCACCACCGCCTGTGCGGTGAAGTAGGTGGCGAACGCCAGCACCTGACCCGTGATCGCGGCCACGGTGGCCACCACGGTGGCCTTGGCCAGGAGCAGGATCCCCGGGCGCCGGAGCGTGGTCAACGTCAGCCTGATCATGCCGGTGCTGTACTCGCCGGAGATGGCGAGCACGCCCAGCATGCCGAAGAGCACGGGGGGAATGTCGGCGCTGAAGGTGAGCCCCGTGCCGACGGGTTCGCCGCCGGGACCCTTGGTGTCGAAGTAGTGCGAGATCGAGAGGGCGGCGAAGCCGGTGAGCGCCACGGCTGAGAGCGTGGAGGCCAGGACGTAGTAGGTGGATCGGAGCGAGCGCAGCTTGAGCCATTCCGATGCGACGACGTTGATCATTGGGTTATCTCCATGAAGGCCTCTTCCAGCGATGCCTGGCGGGGTGTCAATTCGTGGATGGCACAGCCGTTCGCCAGGGCGACATCGCCTATGGCCGCTGCGGACAAGCCGGTCACCAGCAGCACTCCTTCGGCCCAGGAGGTAGAAGTCGAAGGCGTGCTCGCGCCGGACGTCTGGGTGCGTCGTACGGTTGCTCCCGCCGCTTCGAGTGCCCCGGACAAGCGGGCCGCGTGTGGCGACCGGACCGATACGTCGCCTTGGAAGCGGGCCAGCAGCTCCGTCATCGTGGTGTCCTCGATCAGCTGACCGCGGCCGATGATGATGAGCCGGTCGGCGGTGAGGGACATCTCGGTCATCAGATGGCTCGACAGGAGGACGGTCCGCCCCTCGGCCGCCAGAGATCTCAGCAGCGTCCTGAGCCAGCGGATGCCGTCGGGGTCGAGGCCGTTGACCGGCTCGTCAAGAATGAGCACCCCCGGGTCGCCGAGCAGTGCCGCCGCGATGCCGAGGCGCTGGCGCATCCCCTGGGAGAACCCGGCGATCCGCTTGCGTGCCGCGCCGGCCAGGCCGACCTCCTCGAGAACCGCTATGACTCTGTGGCGCGCGATCCCGCCGGCATGCGCCAGCGCCTGGAGGTGATCGAACGCGCTGCGCCCGCCCTGCACCTCGGTGGCATCGAGCATGGCACCGACCTCACGCATGGGGTCATGGAGGTCGCGCTTGCGGACGCCGTTGATCAACGCCTTGCCCGAGGTGGGCGCGTGGAGGCCCAGGATCACTCGCATGGTGGTGGACTTGCCGGCCCCGTTGTGGCCGAGAAAGCCCGTGACCTGTCCGGGTTTGACGTCGAACGTCAGCCCCGAGACCGCCCGCGTGGAACCGTACACCTTCGTCAGATCTATGACTTCGATCATTTCCCCACCCGTTGAATCAGCTCGGCCGGGCAGCGCGTGCCCCGCGCGGGCAGCGTCCCCGTGGTCAGGTAGGCGAAGACATGCCGCCGCAGGCAGGTGTTGGCGGCCCACGCCGCGTGGCCGTCTCCGTGCCACAGGACCTGCGCGGACGGAACCTGCTCCGCCACGTGCTGCTGCCCGAGGTAGTTGGTGTTGTTGTCGAGCTCCCCGATCGCGAAGAGGATTGGTGGGACGTCCTTCACCCGTAACGGGTGCGGCGCCCAGGACGCGCCCCCGCTACGCCCCCAGCACCGCCCGAGTTCGAAGCGTCCCTCGATCCAGCCGAACCTCGGCGCGATCTCACGAAGCCTGGCCTCGATGCTTTGGAACTCCTCGTACGTCGGCAGCTTCGGCATGAAGTCGTTGCACAGAGAGTCCTGGCTCACGGATGAGCTGCCCTGATCCGGTGCGAGCTCGGTGAGAAAGCCGGCGGCGTCGCCGTCGAGGGCCTTGCTGATGGCAGTCGCGAATCGCGGCCAGTACGCCGGGTTCATGCCTTTGACCGCGCCCGCGTACAGCTGTCCCTCGTGCACCGTCCTGCCGGCCGACGCCGGCAGTGGCGCGCGGCGCACTCTTGCGACCAGTTCGTCCCATGCCTTGCCCGCATCTCTGCCGTGCAGGGCGCAGTCCGTACGGCGAGCGCACCAGTCACGGAAGCGGGTGAGATGTCGCTCCTGGGTCCGCGCGTAGTTGCGCAACCAGGGCTCGAACTCCTGCTGGGTGTGATCGGCGGTCCCGTCGAAATACATCCGCTCCACCCGCTGCGGGAACAGCTCCAGGTAGGCCTGGGCGTAGACGGTGCCGTACGAGTTGCCCGCGTAGCGGAGCTTCTCCTGGCCGAGTGCGGCGCGCAGCGCGTCCATGTCGTGCGCCACGTTCCATGCCGTCATTCCGTACCACGCCGACCTGGCCGTCTTGCGGCAGCTCGCCTGATGGGCCGCGTTCTTGGCGGCGTGAGCGTCCCAGTCCTGCTTCGTCCGTGCCAGGACCAGTCCGAAGATGGAGGCCGAGGGCTCCTCGCAGCTCACTCTCTTGCCGCTGCCGGGCTCGGACATCCCGCGCGGATCCAGGGCGATGACGTCGAATCGGCTCCGCAACTCCTTGAGCAGGGTCGGCAGCTCCGGCGGGATGTCGGGATCGTCTCTCTGCCTGAGCATCACCGTGCTGGTGGCCGGGCCTCCGAAGTTGACGATCAGCGGGCCCATGCTCCTGCCCGTCGCGGGCATTCTGGCCACGTGCACCGAGGTCTTGGGGCCGCCCGGATCGGCCCAGTCCACGGGAACGACCAGCTCGGCGCATCGCAGACCGTCACCACATTCCTTCCAGGCGAGGCGATACTCTTGCGCCGACGCCAGTGCGATGCCGCCGAGCGAGAGGGCGAGGCAGGCAGTGAGGCTCAGGGCGATGAGTGTGCGTCGATCCATGCGGGAAACGATCCTGCACGGCGGTGGGTGCGCACATCGGAGCCAGATCCGGTCTTGCGGCTCGGACCAGGGTCATACGGTGCGGGCGTAAGAGAGCGGAGTACGACCCTGGTCTGACGGATCGTGCTCCGATTCGCTCGCGGTCGTTCCTCGATAGCGTCGAGCTGTGAACCTGCTCGTCCGGCGGCCCCCACACTGGCTGCTCGTTCTCGCCGACACCGTGGTCGCGGTGCTGCTCGCGCTGGGGTCCACGACGGATCCGGAGGGCCTGGCGGTGAGCACCGCGTCGGTGCTGATCTGCTGGCTGCTCGCGGTGCCCGTGGCCGTGCGGCGGATCTGGCCGGTGCCCGCATACTACGGTGCGCTCCTGGTCGGCCTCCTTCTGCTCACGCTACAGGCGAACCGGCTGATGATGGTCGGGGTAGTGGCCTTGACCATCTACCCGGTGTCGGCCACCCAACCGGCGCGGCGGTCGGCGATCGCCCTCGTGCTGGGCCTGCTCGTCACCGGAGGCGCTCTGCTGACCTCGGTGATGGGCGTACCGCGAGTGGACGGCTGGCCGGATCCCGTCTTCATCGTCGGGGCGGCCTGGCTGGTCGTGGGAGCCGGTTGGAGTCTCGGTACGGCGGCGCGCACCCGCCGGGTGTCCGCCGCGCGCGAGGCCAAGATGCAGGCCGAGAAGGCGGTGGTCGACGAGCGCCTGCGGATCGCCCGCGAGCTGCACGACGTCGTCGCCCATTCGCTGAGCATGATCACCGTCAAGGCGGGGGTGGCGGCCAAGGTCCTGGACAAGCATCCGGAGGAAGGGCGCGAGGCGTTACGGGCCATCGAGCAGATCGGGCGCGGCTCGCTCGTGGAGATGCGCCAGTTGCTCGGCGCCCTGCGTTCGTCAGGCAGCGCACCCGAGAGCACGCCGCTCCCCGGCCTCGCCGACCTGCCGTCCCTGGCACAACGCGCGGCGGAGGCCGGCGTGCAGGTCGAGCTCTCGGTGAGCGGGACCGTGCCCGACAGCATGGGGCTGTCCGTCTATCGCATCGTTCAGGAGGCGATCACCAACGTCGTCAGGCACGCCGCTCCCGCCCGTTGCCGGGCCGGCGTGTCGGTCGTCGACGGGTTGTTGAAGATCTCGGTGGTCGACGACGGGCCGGGGCAGCGAGTGCTGCCGGGCAAGGAGGGCGGGCACGGTCTTGCGGGGATGCGGGAACGGGCCATGATGTACGGCGGCACCTTCGAGGCCGGGCCTCTGCCGGGAGGCGGGTTCGGCGTACACGCATCATGGGAGATCCCGTGACCTACGTGACTCACGCCGGCGACGTCGTTCGAGGTCGGTGGTTCCGCGCGATGGGGATGGATGGATGCGGGAGTGCCTGATGTCAAGATCCTGGCCCAGGAGCCGGTGTCCGTGGTGTTGAGTGGCGCAATGTGGGAGGCAGAGACCTGGGTAGCGCGTCTGCGAGCCTGGTGCTGAACCTGCTTGTGGTGGGTGTGTTGTGGGGGATCTCTTGATTCGAGTGCTCATCGCCGACGATCAGGCACTGCTGCGTGGCAGCTTCCGATTGTTGATCGACTCGGAGGACGATCTCATCGTGGTTGGGGAGGCGGCCGACGGACACCAGGCGGTGGCACTCGCGCGGACGGAGTCACCCGATGTGGTGCTCATGGACGTCAGGATGCCGGAGATGGACGGCATCGCCGCGACCCGGCAGATCGCCGGGGATACCCGAGTACTCATCCTGACTACGTTCGACCTCGATGAGTACGTCTACGCGGCGCTGCGTGCGGGTGCCAGCGGGTTCCTGCTCAAGGATGCGCCCCCTGACGATCTCCTGAGGGCGATCCGGGTGGTCGCGTCGGGCGAGACGCTGCTTGCGCCCAGCGTCACCACGCGATTGATCGCGGAGTTCGTACGGCGGCCGGCCCAGCGGGTCTTCCACGGGCTCGGCAATCTGACGGACCGGGAGCGTGAGGTGCTCACGCTCATCGCCCACGGTCTGTCCAACGCCGAGCTCAGCGCCCAGCTCCAGCTGAGCCCCGGGACCGTCAAGACGCACATCGGCCGCTTGCTGGCCAAGCTGCAGGCCCGAGACCGCGCCCAGCTCGTCATTGCCGCCTACGAAGCCGGCCTTGTCAAGCCGGGTTAGCGTACGCGCCTGAAGTGGTTATGGGTGGGTGGTGTGCCGGGGTCTTTGCGGTTGGTCTTGTCAAGCGGGGTTGGTGTACGCGTCTGAAGTGGTTATGGGTGGGTGGTGTGCCGGGGTCTTTGCGGTTGGCCTTGGCAAGCGGGGTTGGCGTACCCGCCTGAAGTGGATATCGGCGGATGGTGGTGGCGAGGTCTCTGTGGTCGGCCTCGTCAAGTCGGGTTGGCGTACGCGCCAGATGCCGTTATCGGCGGGTGGTGGCGCCGGGAGCTCTGCGGCTGGTCTCGACAGCGGTCTGGCCGCGGGTTAGGACGGTTGCGGCGGCGAGCGGGACCAGGAGCAGGGTGAGGAGGCCCGAGATGACCAGGCCCGTGTCGGTGCCGGTCAGTTGGATGAGCGGGCCGCCGGCCACGAGGCCCAGTGGGGCCGCGATTGTTGACCCCGTCGTCCAGAGGGTCACTACCGGCTGCTGTTCGCTGGGCCGCAGGTCTGACTGCAGGAAGCTGTACGCGACGGGGGTGAACGGGGCCCAGACCAGGCCGCCCAGGGCGAACACGATCATCGCGGCGGTCAGGTTGTCCGCGGTGGCCAGGGCGATCGGGCAGAGTGCCCACAAACCGATGATCGTGATGAGCAGATGGCGCTGGGGGAGGCCGCGCATCAGGTTGACCAGGGCGGCGCCCGCGATCGCGCCGACGCCCAGGGCGCTCCACAGCAGGCCGAGGCCGGACGCGCCGCTGTGCAGGGTGCCCTGGACGTACAGGGGGAGTGCTACCTCGACCGGCATGTAGAGGAAGTTGAAGAAGAACACCACGACCAGCAGCCGGGCCGCCACGGGGCGGCGGCGCAGGATGCGCCAGCCCGACTCGTCCTGCCGCGTGTGGGTGGACTCCTCCGGCGGTGACTCCGACCGCGACTCCGACTCCGACGGTGACTCCGACGGTGACTCCGGCGGCGACTCCGACCGCGACCGCGACTGCGACCGCGACTGCGACTGCGACTGCGGCGGCGACTCCGACCATGGCTCCGGCGGTGACTCCAACTGCGACTGCGACTGCGACAGCGACTCCGACTGCGACTCTGGCGGCGATTCCGGCCATGGCCTCGGCTGTGGCTTCGACCGCGACTGCGGCTCCGATCGCGGTTCTGACCGCTCCGGTTCCGACCGCTCCGATTTCGGCTGCGGCTCCGACCGCGGCCGTGACTGTGGCTTCGACCGCGGCCGTGACTGTGGCTTCGACCGTGCCCGTGGTGCCCAGCGCAGTACGCAGGCCATCAGCAGCAGTGCGCCGCACGCGTCGACGAACAGCACCGCGCCCGGCCCGTCGGCCGCCACCATGAGCCCGCCGGCCACGGGGCCCAGCACGTAGAGTGCGACGTTGCTGTTCAGGCCCAGCAGTCCGTTGACACCGTACCGTTCCGACTCGCCCGCCATCGAGGTGACGAGCAGACGGCGGCCGCTCGCACCGGCCATCCGGAAGGCCGCGCCCAGCAGCAGCCCGCCGACCAGTACGGGCAGGGTGAGCCGGTCGGTCACCGCGGCCAGGCCCAGGCCGGTGAAGGTCAGCGCCCGCAGCACGCAGTCGGCGAGCAGCAGGGTGCGGGGCGGTAGCCGGAGCCGGCCCAGGCCGATGCCGAGCGCCAGGACCGTGGACAGGAGGAACGGGGCCGCCTCCACCATCCCGACGGCGATCGCCGGAGGTATGTCCCCGTGGATGCGCAGGGTCTGCACGGGCATGGCCACGAGGATCATGCCCGTGCTGATGTTGGCCAGCAGGTCGCCGAGCAGCAGCCCGGCCACGCGCTTGTCGCGCAGCACGTCACGGTACGAGCGGTTCGAGCGGTACGAGTGGTTCGTCGTCGTGGATGGGGTGCCGACCGAGCTGGACACGTGGTGGACTCCTCGTCAGTGGCGGCTCAGTGCTCGTCGACGAGCCGGCCGTTCAGGGCGGTGGCGTCCTTGGTGAGGGACATGGTCAGTGGGGCCTCCGGAAAGGTGGGCAGGGCGGCGAGCGCGGCGCCCAGCTGCTCGGCGCTCTCCCAGTGCCAGGTGTCGGTGTACGTGTCGTCGTCGAGCCGGATCAGCACGGTGCGGGTGAGCCCGGGGTGGCCCTTCCGGACAGTCGCGATCAGCGACCTGCGGCGGGCCAGGAACTCCTCCAGATCGGCCTCGGGGACGGAGTAGCGGTGCGAGCGGACGGCGGACATGTCGGTGTCTCCTTATGTACGTGTGAGCAGGGGCTTACCAGGTGCCGGCGACCTGCCGGATCGGGGCGTTCAGGCGGTTGAAGAGGTTGGTGACGGCGGTCATCAGCAGGATCGAGGCCAGCTGCTGCTCGTCGAAGTGGTCGGCGGCGTTGTCCCAGATCTCGTCGGAGACGGCGTCGTCGCGGTCGGCCAGCCGGGTCGAGGCCTCGGCCAGCTCCAGGGCGGCCCGCTCGGCGTCGGTGTAGTACGGAGCCTCGCGCCAGGCGGCGATCAGGCCGATGCGGTCGTCGCTCTCGCCGAGCTTGCGCAGGTTCTTCAGGCCGGCGTCGACGCAGAAGCTGCAGCGGTTGATCTGGCTGACCCGCAGGTGGATCATCTCCATGAGCTCCTGGGGGAGGCCCTGCGACTGAGCGGCCTTCATCACCTGCATGATCGGCTGCATCGCGGCGGGGATGAGGGTGGCGGGGTTCTTCATCCGGGCTTCCATCGTGCTCTCCTCTGTCTCGGTTCGTGTGAGATCAGAGTGTCTGGCCAGGTTGATACATTCGCGATGCGTGCACGATGCGAAGGTGATGGGGGACGAATGTTGCGATTCACTCTTCTCGGCCCCGTCCAGATGATCGTCGACGGCGCGCCGCTGGCGGGCATCGCCCCACGTCACCGGGCTGTGCTGGCCTACCTCCTGCTCAACGCCGGCCGGGTGATCAGTATCGAGCGGCTGATCGACGCGATGTGGGGCTACGACCAGCCCGACACCGCCCGGTCGCAGATCCACGCCTCGATCACCGCGATCCGCAAGGTGCTGCGCGGAGCGGGAGCCGTAAACCTCCTTGAGACGCGTGCCGGCGGCTATGTCGCGCAGCCGGAGTCCGGGCAGGTCGACGCGCAGGAGTTCACCGAGCTGGCAGCCGCGGGTGAGCTGCGCAAGGCCCTTGAGCTGTGGGGCGGCGAGGCGCTGGAGGACGTGCACGCGCATTACGTCACCGGCGTCCGCGAGCTCTGGAACGACCGGCGGCTGTCGGCCTACGAACGCCTGGTGGAGGGAGAGCTCGCCGCCGGGCGGCACGGCGAGCTGCTCGACGAGCTCGCCGCCCAGGTGACCGCCAACCCGCTCCGCGAGAAGCTCAACGGCCACCTCGTCCTGGCCCTGCACCGGGCGGGGCGGCAGGCCGACGCCCTGGCCGCGGCGCGTTCCTACCGGACGGCTCTGGCGGACGAGCAGGGGCTGGATCCCGGGCACGCCTTCATCGAGCTGGAGCGGGCGGTCCTGGCGGACGATCCGGCGTTGCGTCTGGGCGGCGCGGCGCCGGTGGTTGCCAGCCCGCCGCGTCGCTCCACGTTCCTGCCGTACGACATTCCCGATTTCTCCGGACGTACCACCGAGCTGGAGCGGCTCATAGGCGAGGTGGGTGAGCGGCACGGGCCGGCGGTCGTGACGATCGACGGCATGGCCGGGATCGGCAAGACCACGCTCGCCGTACACGTGGCCCATCGGCTGGCCGCCCGCTATCCCGACGGCCGGCTCTTCATCGACCTGCAGGCCCACACCGCGGGCCGGGAGCCGCTCGACGCCGCCGCCGCGCTGGAAGCGCTCCTGCGCCAGCTCGGGGTGCCCGCCGACCGCATCCCGGTCACGCTGGTCGAGCGGAGCGCCCTGTGGCGCGCCGAGCTGGCCGATCGCCGCGCGCTCGCCGTGCTGGACAACGTTCTCGACGCCGAGCACGTACGCCCCCTGCTGCCGGGACACTCCGACACCCTCGTCCTGATCACCAGCCGGCGGCGGCTGGTCGACCTGGACGGCACCCACGCGCTCTCGGTCGACGTGCTGGGCGAGCAGGACGCCGCCGAGCTGTTCGGGCGGATCGTGGGCGAACGCGCCGGCCGTGAGCCGGAGGCCGTACGCGAGGTGCTGCAGCTGTGCGGGCACCTCCCGCTCGCCATCCGGATCTCGGCCGCCCGCCTCCAGCACCGTCCGCGCTGGACCGTGTCCTACCTGGCGGGCCGGCTGCGGGACCATCGCCGGCTCCTGGACGGGGTGTCGGCGGCCTTCACCCTGTCATATGAGCAGCTCGACGAGGCCGAGCAGCGCATGTTCCGCCTGCTCGGGCTGGCGCCGGGACGCGACATCGACGCCTGCGGCGCGGCCGCGCTGGCGGGCATCCCGGAGGACGAGGCGGAGGAGCTCCTGGAAGGCCTCCTCGACGCCCACATGCTCCTGCAGTTCGAACCCGGCCGCTACACCTTCCACGACCTCCTCCGCGAGCACGCGCGCTCGATCGCCGAGGACGACGGCGAGGTTCTGCGACTGCTCACCTACTACCTGCACCGCGCTCGGGCGGCGATGGACCGGCTCTACCCGTACAGCGTCGGCCAGCGGGAGGGCATCCCCCAGCCGACCGCCCCGATCGCGCCCATCCGGGACGCCGCGGAGGCGATCGCCTGGCTTGACGCCGAACGCTCCAACATCATCGCGACCGCCGTCCACGGCCCCGAGATCTGCGTCGGCATGCTGGCTCTGACGATGCGCCCCTTCCTCGACCGGCAGGCGCACCACGACGACGCGCTCACGCTGCACACCCTGGCGTTGCAGCGCAGCCGCAAGTTCGGCCACCGCGAGTTCGAGGAGCGGGCGCTCGCCGACCTGGCGTGGACCTACTGGCGGCTCGGCGAGTACGAGCGCGCGGAGGAGCACGCCCACCAGGCCCTCGACGCGTGCGAGGAGGCCTACGAACGCGCTCGGGCACTGCTCACCCTGGGCAACGTGGCCCTGCGCCGACGCCAGGACGAGCAGGCGGAGCAGTACCTGGAGCAGGCACTCGACCTCACCCGGATCGGCGCCGACACCTGGGGCGAGGCCAACGTGCTCGGCATCCTCGCCCTGGCCCTCGACCGGGCCGGCCGCCCGGAGGAGGCCCGGCGCCATCTCGACCTGGCACTGGCGCTGCACCGCAAGGTCGGCAACCCGGCAGGGGAGGCGATGATCCTCAACCACCTCGGCGTCGTCCTCCGGCACCAGGGCGAGCTCGCCCAGGCCCGCACCCGCCACGAGCAGGCCGCGGCCCTCTACCGCAAGCTCGGCAACACCACCGACGAGGCGGCCGCGCTCAACGGGCTGGCCGAGGCGGCAGACGACCCGGCCTGGGCGATCGGGGAGCACACGGCCGCGCTCGCGCTCGCCAACCTGGCCCGCAACCGCCCGGAGCAGGCGCGAGCTCACGACGGGCTGGCCCGCGCCCACCTCGCGCTCGGGCGGGCGGAGCAGGCCTGCGAGCACGGGCGGGTGGCCCTCGGCCTGTACGAGGAACTGGGCGTTCCGGAGGCCGGGGAGGTCCGCGCCTTCCTGGAGCACGCCGGATGAGCCGGTCCTAGGGCTGTGGCTGCGCCGTCCAAGGCCGGAGCTTCTCGGGGTTGCGTACCGCCCAGATGTGCTTGATCCGGTCGCCCGTGACGTCGAACGCCGCCACCGTCACCGTCACGCCGTCCTGCTGGGCCACCAGACCGGGCTGACCATTGACCGTACGTTCCAGGATCGTCAGGCCGGGTGACATTCCGGCGATGGCGAGGAGGTAGCGGGCGATCTGCTCGCTGCCTTCGATCGGGTGGAGGCCGGCGCTGACGAGGCCGCCGCCGTCGATGACCGCCGTGGCGTCGGGGTCGAGGAGCCCGATGAGGGCTTTGATGTCCTTGGCTTCCCACGCCCGCTTGAAGTCGCCGACGATGCCGGGCCGGGCCGCCGGAGTCGCGGGAGCCTGTGTCTCTCGAAGACGACGGCGGGCCGAGGAGGCCAGCTGGCGGCACGCCACCGGCGTACGACCGACGATCTCCGCCACTTCGGCGAAGGAGTAGCGGAAGACGTCGTGCAGGATGAACGCCACGCGCTCGGCCGGGGTCATCGACTCGAGCACGACCAGGAAGGCCATGTTGATCGACTCGTCGAGGGTGATCCGGTCGGCCGGGTCGGTCATGGCGCCGCCCGGCCGCGCGCTGATCCACTCCGTACGGTCGGGCAGCGGCTCGGGGATCCATTCGCCCACGTAGCGCTCGCGCCGCGCGCGTGCCGAGCCGAGCACATCGAGGCAGATGCGGCCGGCGACCTTCGTCAGCCAGGCACCGGGGGAGTTGATGGCCTGCTGCTGTTGCGGGGTCATGGCGTACCAGCGGGCGCACGCCTCCTGGACGACATCCTCCGCATCGGCAAGGGAGCCGAGGAGGCGGTAGGCGAGATTGATCAGCTGACGCCGCTCGCTCATGATCACGCTCAGGCTCGGGTCGATCCCTGGCTCGGATGGGGTGGTCATGGTGTCGCCTGCTCCTCGGTCGTTTCCGCCCTCACCCGGACAGACGAGACAACTCCCCGGAACGTGAGGTCGCCGCACCTCACATTCCCGGCGGTCGTGTCGTCGGACTGCCGAGACACCGGGATCGAGAAGGGAAGCCCCGACATGTCCACACCCACGAACCTCAGGTTCCTGCGGATCGCGATCACCCTGCAAACCTTGGCCGTCTTCGTCCAGGCGATCACCGCCGGGCTGCTTTTGTCCTTGCCCGGAGGTGGGGCACTGCACAGTGCTGGAGCATACGCGACGTTCGTCGTGACCCTGTTGCACCTGGTGGTCTCGATCCTGGTCTGGCGGCCGGGCGGCGGCTCGCCCAGGCCCATCCGGTACGCGGCCGGCTTCTTCGTGGTCACGTCGGCGCAGATAGCGCTGGGCATAGCGCACGTGAAGACCCTGCACGTCCCGTTGGGCGTCCTGATGTTCGGCATGAGCGTCATTCAGCTCGGCCGGATCTGGGACGGCCGCCGCACCCGCGTGGACGCCACCGCGTGATTATGGAGCGTGCGCTCTGTTATGCTAATGGGTATGCCTCGCCCTCGAGTTCATGATCTCGACCGGTTGCTGGACGTCGCCGAGCAGTTGGTGGCCGATGGCGGCCCGGAGCGGTTCACGGTGCGAGCGCTGGCGACGGCCGCCGGGGTGTCGAACGGGGTGATCTACCACGCGTTCGGGTCGTTGCCGGTGCTGCTCGGGCGGCTGTGGCTGAGGGCGGCGGGAGATTTCCTGGATCTCCAGGTCGAGCTGGCCGACGCGGTGCAAGGGGGCGACCGCGAAGCGGCAGTCGAGGCGGTGGCGGCGGTGGCGAGCGTGCCCGCGGTGTTCGCCGACCGCCGGCCTGCCGCCGCCCGGATGCTCGTGGCGGTGCGCCGTGACCAGCTGCTCGGTCCCGAGGTGCCGCAGGAGCTGGCCGAGGAGATGTTCGCCCTGGACAAGCGGTTGGTGGCGCTGCTGACCCGCCTGTCGCGGGCGCTGTGGGATCGTGCTGACGGGGCGAGCGTCGAGGTGGTGACGCTGTGCGTGGTCGACCTGCCGACCGCCGTGTTCCGGCGGGCGCTGGCGGCCCCGACCGCGGACGGCCGCCCCGTGATCGGGGCCGACAGCCGAGAACGGCTGACGGCCGCGGTCCGCGCGGTCCTCGCACTCCCGCCGCCCCCACCGGCCCCGCGGCCGGGGCGGTGACTAGCGTTCGTCGGCGGGGTAGTCGGCCGAGCGGCTGACATCGGCCCATTTCTCGGTTTCGGCGGCACGGAGCTCGGCGGCCTTCTGGGCGGAGGCGACGGCGTCGCTGCCGAGGAGGAGCCGCCTGGGCGGGTCGTCGTGGCCGACGACGTCGATGATGATCCTGGCGGCGCGCGCGGGGTCGCCGGGCTGGGTGCCGTCGGTGTCGCGCCGGTGGCGGTGGATGGTGCCTACGGTCTGCTCGTAGTCGGGGCCGACGAGGTGGATCTCCATGGAGGTCCCTTGCCAGTCGGTACGGAACGCGCCCGGCTCGACGATGACGACCTTGACGCCGAAGGGCGCTACCTCGTTGGCGAGCACTTCGGAGAAGCCTTCGACGGCGAACTTCGCGGTCTGGTAGGCCCCCATCCCGGGAGTGCCGCCGACGCGCCCGCCGATGGAGGAGAACTGTACGAAGACTCCTGATCGCTGGGCGCGCAGGACGGGCAGGGCGGCCCGGGTGACGTTCACCACGCCGAAGAGGTTGGTTTCGATCTGGGCGCGGAAGTCGTCCTCGGCCATCTCCTCGATCGGCGCGCTGTTGCCGTAGCCGGCGTTGTTGACGACCACGTCGAGGCTGCCGAAGGCGTCGGTGGCCTCCTTGACCGCGCGGGCGGCCGCGGCGGCGTCGGTGACGTCGAGCGCGACCGCCCGTATCCGGTCACCGTGGCGGGCCACCAGGTCGTCGAGCTGCTTGGGGCTGCGTGCGGTGGCGATGACCTGGTCGCCCGCTTCGAGGACCGCTTCAGCGAGGTGGCGGCCGAAGCCGCGCGACGATCCGGTGATGAGCCATGTCCTGGCCATGGGTGCTTCCTTTGGTCGATATTGCCTAACTGCCTCATCAATGTAGCACTTAGAAAACTAAGATCAGCGTTAGCGTGACACTAAATCGCCGGAAGGGGTATCTTTGGGCTGGTGAGAGCAGACGCGACCCGCAACCTCGAACGCGTCCTGAGCACAGGCGCCCGCATGCTCGCCGACGACCCCTCAGCGACCATCGCCGCCATCGCCGTGGCGGCGGGGGTGGACCGCCGCACGGTCTACCGCCGCTTCGCCTCCCGCGAAGACCTCATGGCCGCCGTCTACGGAGCCCGCTACGACGCGGTCGAGAAGGCCATCGAGGCGGCCAGGCTGCGCGAGGCCCCGGTCGAGGTCGCGCTGCACCGCTACGTCGAGGGCATCATCGCCGTCAACCGCAAATGGCCCGTGGAAACGAGCCGCATGCTCCGCGAGGAGACGCTCCACGAGCGCCGCCGCGGCCTGATCGACGAGGTCGACGCCTTCCTGCGGCGCGCCACCGACGAGGGCCTGCTGCGCTCCGACCTGCCGCCCGGCTGGGTGGCCACGATCCTGCCGCCGCTGCTGGTGCACGCCGCCGAGAACCTGCCCGAGCTGAGCGCCGCACAGGCTGCCGACGTCGTGGTCGACACACTGCTGCGCGGCACCGGCCGTACGGCACGACCCTAGGCGCCGCCTGCATACGAACGGTTGACGAAGGGCACCGCGATGTGTCCCGTGCGCTCAGCCTTCCGTGGCGCCGGCCAGGACCGTCGCGCATCGCGGGCACGAACCGCTGCGCGGGCTCCGGCAGGCCGGACAGGACGAGCGTGACCTCCTCCGGCGTGCCGACCCGGGACCCGAGCCTGTTCCGCCGCCAGGACGTGTCACCGGCTTGACAGGTGACGAGCGGCTTTGCCAATATCGTCACCAGTTGAACCGGTGACGCGCCTTGTGTCCCCGGAAACCTTGAAGGGAAAGCCATGGCTGTCAGCTACACCGGAGTCGTCACCGTCACGGGAGAAGGCCGCAACGGAGGCCGGGTCCAGGCCGACGACGGCCTCCTCGACACCACGCTCGCCATCCCGAAGCAGCTCGGCGGCGCGGGCGGGGCCACCAACCCCGAGCAGTTGCTGGCCGCGGGCTGGGGCTCCTGCTTCCTCGGCGCAGTCAGAAGGGCGGCGGCGGAGCGCAAGATCAGGCTGACGAGCACGGCCATCACGGCGGAGGTGACCCTGCACCACGGCGACGACGGCGAGTTCGGCCTCAGCGCCGTGCTCAACCTGGAGCTCGGAGGCGTGGACCAGCAGACGGCCGACGAGCTCGGCGCCGCGGCCCACCAGATCTGCCCCTACTCCAAGGCGACCCGCGGCAACATTCCGGTCACCATCAACGCGAAAGCCGCTTGAAGTGCGGTCGGCTCAGGACCCCGCCGAAGCGGCACGCCGCGCCCGCTTCGGCCGGCTGCCCGAGCGGATCCGGCTCGAGGACACGGTCGAAGAGCGTGCGGCCACTGCGCCGGACCCCGCGCGGGGTGTCTATGACGAGGACGAATGGCTCGTGCGGTACTGCCTGTGAAACCTGGAGGGGCATCGTGTTGCGCATACCCACACCCGTAAGAGCCCTGGCGGTGGCCACGATCGTGGTGGCAGTCGCCCTGGGGTGCCTGGCCCAGGTCTTCTGAGCCTGGAGTCCGTGTCCGGATCACCGCTCTCTTCGGTGCGGACCTTGGAGCACGGGCTGCGCGGGCTTGGCCAGGAACGGGGATCGGCCGAGGATGACGATGCCGGTCACCATCGCGACCAAGCCGGCCACCTCACCTGCGATCGCCGCCGGGGTGACCTGCAGGCGTTCGGCGAAGATCGCCACACCCAGCACGATCCCGCAGATCGGCTCCGCGACCGTGGTGGCCGGTAGCGAGATCTGGAGCGGGGCGGCGTCGAACGCGCTCTGATTGAGGAGCAACCCCACCACGGCGACGCACGGCAAGACGTACAGTTGCCAGGTCGTGAGCATGTTCGGCCCGCCGTCCAGCGTGAGCAGGGAGCCGCGGGTCAGTACGTCCTGCAGGCCGTACAGCACCCCGGCGGCGGCCGCCAGCAAGATCGCCTTGACCTTCAGGGTCCGCCGCAGGCCGAAGAGGACCAGCGCCCCCGCGACCACGACCACCGGGAGCGCCGCGAGCCACCGTATGGAGACCGGATCGGGGAGGCGGCCACCCTGGGGCCTTCCGGCGAACAGGAACAGCGCCACTCCTCCGCTCACCAGCAAGGCGCCCAGCTGCAGCGTGCGGCCGAACGGTTCCTGGTAGATGACATGGGCCGCGGTCAGGGCGAACAGCAGGTTCATCGCAAGAAGCGGCTCCACCTGCGACACGTCCGCATACCGGAGCGCGATGGCGCCGAGGATCTGGCCGCACACCATCAGCCCGAGCCCGACCAGCCACAACGGCATGCGCATGAGGTTCAGGAGCAGGCGCGCGTGCAGCATCTCCTCCAGCGGCTCGCGGTACGCGGCATGCTGCTGAGCGACGAAGCCGATACCCAGAAGGCACGCCGCCCCCAGAGAGACGATGATGACGATCACCAAGGGTGACGGTCTCCGGTGTCCTGTTCGACAGGAATGAGCACCCCGTTCCGCTTCCCCGGACGCCGACTCTGTAACTGAGCGCACCAGCTGCTCTTACGGCCTCTGTATTCGACATGCGGTAGAACTTCTACGCAACGTAGAAGCTCGTAGGGAGAGGCAGTCGAATGGGCGACAAGCCGCAGGGCACGATCAAGGAGCGGCTCTCCGCGCTGCAGGCTCAGCAGCGACGACAGGAGAGACGGCGCCGGATCGCCGTGATCGGCGTCTCCGTGACCGGCGTCGGCGCGCTGGCCGCGGCGGTGACGGTGTTCTGGCTCGACGACCGTGCCCGCACGTCCCTGGACGCGGTGCAGACGGTCAACGTGACGCAACGCAACCACACCAGCAAGCCGGTCACGTATCCGCAGGCGCCGCCCGTCGGCGGGGATCACTCCCCGGCCTGGCAGAACTGCGGCGTCTACACCGATCCGATCCGCAACGAGAACGCGGTCCACAGCCAGGAGCACGGAGCGGTCTGGGTGGCCTACCGTCCGGGACTGCCCAAAGAACAGCTCGACATGCTGCTCGACCAGGCCAGGGGACGCGACTTCGTCCTCCTGTCCCCCTACCCGGGCCTGTCGTCCCCGGTCGCGCTCAACTCCTGGGGCAAGCAGCTCAAACTCGACAGCGCCGACGATCCGCGACTGCCGGTGTTCCTGCGTACCCACATCAACGGCCCGGGCACGCCCGAGCCGGGGGCGACCTGCACCGGCGGGGTCGGGGAGCCGTCCGCATGAAGCTGCCGGCCGTTCTGCGGCGGCGTCGCGTGCTGGTGCCCGCGACCGCTGCGCTGGCGTTCACGGTGGCCGTCTTGGGCCTCGGACTCCTCTACCCCCGGCCGCCCGCGGACGCCTCGGTGGAGGCGGGGTTCGCCCGTGACATGCAGGCTCATCACGCGCAGGCCGTTCAGATGGCGCTCATCGTCCGGGATCGCACCAGCGATCGCGAGGTCAGGACGCTCGCCTACGACATCGCGACCACTCAACAGCAGCAGATCGGGCAGATGTACGCCTGGCTGGACATGTGGGGCCTGTCCCAGGCCTCGCTGCAGCCGCGCATGGCCTGGATGGGCCAGAGCCATCACAGCACGAACAAGGCCATGCCCGGCATGGCCACCGCGGCCCAGATCAAGGAGCTGGAGCAGGCCGACGGCAAGGACGCCGAAGTGCTGTTCCTGCGCCTGATGATCCCGCACCATCAGGGCGGTGTGCAGATGGCCCAAGCGGCCGTTCAGAGTGAGCATCCCCAGGTCAGCCGCATGGCCGGCGCCATCCTGGCCGCCCAGAAGGCCGAGATCGACCTGATGCGGCGCATGCTGGCGGCACGCGGCGCCTCCGAGACCTCGGCCTGACCGCACGCGTGGCCTGCGGGCACGGGACGTCAGAGAAGGAACGTGAACAGCGGCGAGCCCGGTGGGATGCGCTCCACCGTGAGCGGGCTGGCCTTCATCCGGGACAGGAGGCTGTCGAGGTCGCCGGCCCGCTCGAGTTCGATGCCGACGAGCGCCGGGCCGGTTTCACGGTTGTTCTTCTTGACGTACTCGAAGACGATGATGTCCTCGCCCTCTCCCAGAACTTCGTCCAGGAAGTGGCGCAGGGCGCCAGGGCGCTGCGGGAAGGTCACCAGGAAGTAGTGCCTCAGCCCGATGTGCACAAGAGAGCGCTCCAGCACCTCGTTGTACCGGCTGACGTCGTTGTTGCCGCCCGACACCACGCACACCACCGGTCCTCCGGAGGCGTAGGGCAGCAGCTCACGGGCCGCGGCACCCGCGAGAGCTCCGGCGGGTTCGGCGATGATGCCGTCGGTCTGGTAGAGATCCAGCATCTCGGTGCACACCGCACCCTCATCGACCGCCACGACCTCGTCGACCAGGTCCTTGACCAGAGGGAACGTGGCGTCTCCCACCCTCCCGACGGCGGCGCCGTCCACGAAGGTGTCCAACTCGGGCAGGGCGAGAGGCTCGCCGTGGTCGAGGGCGGCGCGCATGCTGGCCGCTCCGGCGGGCTCGGCCCCCACGATGCGGGTGGCGGGTGAGTGCTCGCGCAGCCAGACGGCGATGCCGCTGATCAGGCCGCCTCCACCCACCGGGACGACCACGGTGTGCGGCGCCTCCCCGCACTGCGCCAGGATCTCCAGGCCGACCGTGCCCTGCCCGGCCATCGTCCTGACGTCGTCGAACGGATGCACGTAGATGGCGCCGGTGTGCTCGCTGTCGGCGTGCGCGGCGCTGCTCGCCTCGTCGTAGGTGCCGCCGCCGACCACGACCTCCACCCGGTCGCCGCCGAGCGCAGCGATGCGCTCGCGCTTCTGCCGTGGCGTGGTGGACGGGACGTACACCCGGCCGTTGATCCCCAGACGGGCGCAGGCGAACGCGACGCCCTGCCCGTGGTTGCCCGCGCTCGCGCAGACCACGCCGCGCCGCCGTTCCTCATCGGTGAGGGAGCCGATCAGGTTGAACGCCCCGCGCACCTTGTACGAGCGGCAGACCTGCGCGTCCTCGCGCTTGAGCAGCACTTGACCACCGAGCAGGTCGGACAGCCGCTGGTTCGGCTCCAGTGCGGTGTGGCGTATCACCGGCCGCAGCCGTTCGGCCGCCTGGCTGATCAGCCCGGCGGTGAGGCGGTCGGTCATGCACACTCCATCAAGAAAGGTCGTGTCGTGGTGGCCATGGCCGCAGCAGCCGAACGGGCGATCACCGGAAAGGGCGCCCGTCGCCGGGCGAGCACTTCGGCCACAACGAGCCCACCAGGCCATGCTATTCCCGCGGCGCCCGCCTCTCAGCCTCTGACGGCCCTGCCGTACCTGGGTCGCCGGCCTTGGCTTACGTCTGGTGCGGCGCGCTTGTCCCCCGTGCGAGCTACCGGCGAATGTCCACCAGGTGGTGACGATTTGGGGGTTGTCGATTCCATAGCGTTACGTCATGGCCGCAGCAATTCGGTCATTTCTCTGACTGGAGGACATCATGCTCCGCAAGTTCAAGGCATCCGCTGTGGCCGTACTGTGCTGCACCGTGGTCGGTGTGGGACTCGCCGGTACGGGGACCGCCACGGCGGCGGACTGGGACCCTTTCTCCTCCACCAAGGCGGAGGACTGGGACCCCTTCGCTTCCGCGCCGCGGAAGGCCGATCCGTTCTCCGGCACCAAGAAGATCGAGGTCGGCGGGCGGTCGGTGAACGTGTCCTGCTCGGGCGACCTGGCGGAGGGCAAGCCGGTCGTCGTCCTGCTGCACGGCGGGGGTGATGCTCTGGACAAGATGGCTGCCCTGCAGAAGACGCTGAGCGCGAAGAACCGGGTGTGTTCCTACGACCGGCTGGGTGCGGGCGGCAGCGACCAGCCGGATGGGCCGCAGGACTTCGCGAGCACCGGCAAGGTCCTGACCGGGGTGCTCGACCGTATCGCCGGTGACAACCCGGTCGTCCTGGCCGGGCACTCGCTGGGTGGGCTGATCGCTGCCAGGTACGCCCCCGAGCACCGGGACCGGGTCAAGGGCCTGGTCCTGATGGACGCCACACCCTCGACCATGGTCGCCGACATCTCCACGACGATCCCCGCCTCCGCCAAGGGCCCGGCGGCCGAGGTGCGCGCACAGAACCTCGCGATATTCCAGGGAAAGAACCCGGAGAAGCTGGTCATCACCGACGGCAAGGTCCGTTCCGCCGGGAACATCCCGGTCAAGGTGATCCAGCACGGCAAGCAGTACCTGGCGGCCATCCCCACGTACGGGCCGAGCCTGGAGCGGGCGTGGGCCGCGGGCCAGCGCAAGTGGCTCGGCCTGTCCAGCCGGAGCAAGCTGAGCACCGCCAAGAACAGCGGGCACTACATCTACCTCGACCAGCCCAAGCTCGCCGTCAAGGCCATCGAGCACGTCACCTCGCGCGCCGCGCGCTGAGCGACCGGCGGAGTAACCGGCCGAACGCCTGCTCAACCTTCATCCACGCGGCCCCGACGCCTCACCATGGCGCCGGGGCCATGGCAGTTCAGTTTTGGCGTAACGCTTTTTGCCAAGTTCTCCTGTCGCACGTTGTGACGGAATAGACGGCGATCTTCGCCGGGTATTGACAGCCGCCGCATCGTTGATGACACTTTGGTCGAAACGCAGCGGAAACCTGCATGTCATAGCGGAGCGCGCGCCGGTGACTGACCTGCGGCGCACGTCAGAGTGTGTAGAGCCATGCCGACGGTCCCACGCCAAGGAACCGTGCAATAGCCCGTTGATACAGAGATAACTATGTTAGCGCTAACAAACAAATTTTATCGACATAGATGTTAGCGCTAACAATTCTCCAATGGTCACCGCCGCACACGAAAGGCACACAATGGGTTTCTGGTCTCTGCGCCACTGGCGACGAACGGCCCTCACCGTCGCCTCCTTCGCGGCGCTCGTCGTCACCGCGCTGGTCGCCGTGCCAAGCACGGCACAGGCGGCGGGCACGTTGTCCTGCGACATCTACGCGAGCGGCGGCACACCGTGCGTCGCCGCTCACAGCACCACCCGTGCGCTCTTCGGCTCCTACAACGGGGCGCTCTACCAGGTGCGGCGCTGGTCCGACGGTGCGACGACCAACATCGGCGTGCTCAGCGCCGGCGGTTACGCGAACGCCGCGACCCAGGACTCCTTCTGCTCGGGTACGTACTGCACGATCGTTCGCATCTACGACCAGACGTCGCGCCACAACGACCTCACGATCGCTCCCGGCGGCGGCGCCAATCCCACGGCCGACCAAGGCGCGAACGCGGCGGCTCTGCCCGTGACGGCAGGTGGCCACAAGGTCTACGGCGTCTACATCTCCGCGGGCAACGGCTACCGCAACAACGCGACGAACGGCGTCGCCACCGGCAGCCAGCCCGAGGGCATGTACATGGTGACCGAGGGGACTCACGTCAACAACCGGTGCTGCTTCGACTACGGCAACGCCGAGACCAACAACATGGACACCGGCAACGGCGACATGGACGCGATCTACTTCGGCACGCTTTGCTGGTTCTCACCGTGCGCGGGCGGACCGCGCGTCGCGGCGGACCTCGAGAACGGGTTGTTCGCCGGCGGCAACGGCTCCTGGACCGCGAACACCGGCCGCAGCTCCGCGTTCGTGACGGCGATGCTGAAGAACAACGGTACCTCGACATACGCCATCAAGGACGGCAACGCGCAGTCCGGCAGCCTGGCGACGCGGTACAACGGGGCGCTGCCGACCCAGGCGGGCTACAACCCGATGACCAAGCAAGGCGCGATCATCCTCGGCATCGGCGGCGACAACAGCAACGGCTCCGTCGGATCGTTCTTCGAAGGCGTGATGACCAGCGGCTATCCGAGCGACGCCACGGAGAACGCCGTACAGGCCAACATCGTCTCCGTCGGCTACGGCAAGAGCGTCACCTTCCCCGTGAACGGAGCCACCTACCGGCTCACGAACCTCACGAGCGGCAAGGTGCTCGACGCGGTCAACTGCGGCACGGCCAACGGCACGCAGATCGACCAGTGGCAGGCGCTCGGCAACACCTGCCAGCAGTGGCGCTTCAACAGCGTCGGCGCGAACAAGTGGACGATCACCAACGTCAACGCCGGCAAGGTGCTCGACGCGGTCAACTGCGGGCTGGCCCTCGGCACGGCCGTCAACCTGTGGGAGCCGCTCGGCAACACCTGCCAGCAGTGGGCGGTCATCCCCGCGGGCAACGGCCGATATGAGCTGGTGGTCGAGAACAGCGGCATGGTGCTCGACGACCAGAACTGCGGCACGGCGAACGGCACGCCGGCCCGGCTGTGGATGTGGCTCAACAACACCTGCCAGCTCTGGTCGATCGCACCGTAGGCACCGGCTGGGCACACTCGGGTGAGTGCGTTCCGCCGAACGGCATGAGCGTGGGACCGCCGGACGCCGACGGTCTCACGCTGGGGCCGCCTCGGGCGGATCAGCCGGAGCGGACGGCGCGGTTCAGCAGGACCATGAGCTGCCGCAGTTCGTCGCGGTTCAGAGCCGCCAGCGGGGTCTTCTCCAGCGCCGTCCGGACCAGTTCGTCGCGAACCTCACGGCCCTTGGCGGTCAGGACCAGGACGCGAGAGCGGCGGTCGGCCGGGTCCACGGCGCGCTCCACCAGCCCCCGATCGACGAGTTGGTTGGTGATGAAGGTTAGGTTGGGGGCGTTGCAGTACAGGCGCTCGGTCATCACCTTCATCGAGGGTGGCGGCTCGGCCGGGTCGATGGCCCACAGCGCCTGGAACGTCGCCGGTGTCAGGGCGTGCCTGGCCAGCGCCTGCCCGAGCAGGTCGTTGGTCCGCATCCAGATGTCGTGGGTCGCGGCGACCACCGCGGTGAGCTCGGGCGTGGTCATGCCGCCATTCTACCGGTGTTTCGAGTCTCGAAGGATCGTGCTAGCGTCAATGCTTCGAGACTTGAAACAATGGAGGTCTTTGTGGCCGACGACTATCGCGGCGTCACCGCGCTCGTCACGGGCGCGTCCAAGGGGCTGGGGCGGGCGTACGCGCTGGAGCTGACGCGCCGGGGAGCGCGGGTGATCCTGCTGGCCCGTTCGGACGGGAGCCTGCGGGAGCTCGCCGCACACATTCGGGAACGGCACGGCAGGCCGGACGCCGAGGTCATCACCGGTGACCTCGCCGCTCCGGATGGTCCGGAGCGGGTCCTGCGGGCGCTGCGTGACCGTGGCCTGACCGTCGATCTGCTGCTCAACAACGCCGGCGCGGGCAGCGCGGGCCCGTTCCTCAGCCGCCCGCTCGAGCCGCAACTGCGCTCCGTCGGGCTCAACGTCGTCGGTCTGATCGCGCTGACCCACGCGATCGGGGCCGAACTGGTCGCCCGCGGCTCCGGCGGCATCATCAACGTCTCGTCCACCGCGGCCTTCCAGCCGATGCCTTACCAGGCCAGCTATGCCGCGACCAAGGCTTTCGTGCTCTCCTTCACCGAGGCGCTGGCCGAGGAACTGCGCGGCACCGGCGTCCACGTCATGGCCGCGCACCCCGGCGCGATCGCGACCGGCTTCTTCGACGGCACCTCGGCCACGATCGACTCCCGGGTCGCCGACGCGCCGGCCACCGTCGCGGCCCGTACGCTGGACGACTACGCCCGGCGACGCGCGGTGTCCTACCCGGGCCGGGCCGTGAACCGCGCCCTGACCTGGCCCGCGCGCCTGCTGCCGCGCACCGTCGTCGCGCGGATCACCGGCGGGTTCAACCGCCGGCTGCGCATGCACGAAGTCGTCGACCTCGCCTAGCGCCCCAGTGACACGTCGCGATCATGGTTGGAATCAACGCTCTCCCCGGCTTGGCCGTCCGCCCCGTGCCTCGGGGATCCCGCAGCCTCGGTTCGCCCCGCCCGGCGCACAGACCGAACACCGCTCGGACCATCGGCCCGGGCGAGAAGGCTCAGCGCCGCCGCTGACCCGGTGCCGGCCTCGGCGGTCACCACGACTATCCGCTGGCCTTCCTCCTGCGGGACGTTCAGGGTCTGGAGGTTGAGCTGCATGCGGCCTACGACCGGATGGTGCATGCGGTAGGTCGCGAGGTCCCACTTCCTGACCCGGTGCTCGGACCACATGCTGGCGAACTCCGGGCTCTTCATGGTCAGTTCACCGATCAGCGCGGCCAGCCGAGGATCGTCCGGATGCTGCCCGGCGGCGAGCCGCAGTTTCCCCACCACGTCCCTGGCCTTCTTCGGCCAGTCCTCCGCGTACAGGTCCCGCGTGTGCGCGTCCAGGAAGACCAGCCAGGCCGTGTTCGGACGCTGGTCGGGCTGATCGGGGATGTGCGGGTCCAGATGCCCGGCGAACAGTGCGTGTCCCGTGCGGTTCCAGGCCAGTACGTCGCTACGGCGCCCCAGCACGATCGCGGGCGCGTCGCCGAACGCGGCGAGCAGCTGCCGGGTCGTGTCTCCCGCTCGCTCCGGCGCGGGCCTGCGCCGGGTGCCGGTGCGGCGCGAGGCGCGGGCCAGGTCGTGCAGGTGGGCCCGCTCCACCTCGTCAAGACCGAGGGCACGGGCCAGCGCGTCCAGCACCTCCGGTGACGCGTTGAGCGAGAGCCCCTGCTCCAGGCGCGTGTAGTAGGACAGGCCCACCCCGGCGAGCTGTGCCAGCTCGTCACGGCGCAGCCCCGGCACGCGACGGCGCTCTCCGAAGTCCCGGAGTCCCACATCCGCCGGCTGCAATTGCGACCGGCGCATCCTGAGGAACTCCCCCAACCCCGACTTCTTGTTCATACGCCGAGTATCGAGCACCGGGGCGCCAGGCAGCCTGACCCCGCCAGGGACAGGCTGTGAACGGTCGGCGGCAGCAGACTCGACGCCACGAGCAGGACGCAGGGCCGGAGTCCGGTACGGCAACTGCTCGACCTGACTCACTTGGCAACGGTATCCACGCGCCGCCCGGCAGGCCGGGCCGGACCGCGTCTTCGGAAGGAAGAACACCCCATGAAGCTGAAGCAGTCCGCGATCGCCTTGGCCCTCTCCGCCATGACGGTCCCCGGCATCGTGCTGGCCGGCACCACCGGCGCCCTCGCCACTCCCGACCGGTACGCCGCCACCGTCTCCGACCAATCCCGTCCGGCGGCGCCCACCGTAGACGCCAAGGGGCCGGGGGTCTTCCCTCACTCCGCGGACTACGACCCGGACTCCCGGAAGTTCGTGACGGGTTCGCTGGCGCACAGCACCATCTCCTCCGTCGACCAGAAGGGCAAGGTGCGCACCCTCGTCGATGACAAGAAGCTGGTGTCCGTGCAGGCCGTACGGGTGGACTCCAGGCGGAACCGGATCCTGGCCGGCAACGTGGACTACGGAACGGCCGACCGCTCCACGCCCGCCACCAAGTTCAAGGTCGCGGGTGTCGCCGGCTACGACGCCGACAGCGGACGCCGACTCTGGTACGCCGACCTGAACAAGGTCGCGGACGACGGCAAGCAGCATCTCGTGTCCGATGTGACGATCGCTCCGGACGGCACGGCGTACGCCGTCGACGAGCTCTCCCCGACGATCTTCCGCATCGACCGCGCCGGACGGGCCTCCGTCCTCCTGCGCGACGACCTGCTGGCCGGTGATCTGAAGATCCCGGACTTCCTGGACAACGTGGGCATGAGCGCCGTCGCATGGATGCCAGGCAACCTCCTCATCGTCGCGAAGGCCGACGGCAGCCTGGTGCGGGTACCGGTCGCCCACCCCGAACAGGCCGCCAAGGTCAGGCTCTCCAAGAACCTCAAGGCCCTCACCGCGGGCATCCGGGCCCTGCCGGACGGGTCGATCGCCGCGATCAGCAGCGGACTGCTCAGCGGGAAGGCCGCCGTCGTGCAACGGGTTCGCCCCGGCCGCCACTGGAAGTCCGCCACCGTCTCGGTCACCGACACCGTCGCCGACCCGGTCAGCAGCGCCGTCACGGCCGGCCCCCGAGGTACGACCTACGCGCTCAGCGGCGGCCTGGCAGCCCTGCTGGCCGGCAAGCCGAACGACGGCTTCACGCTGCGCCCGGTCAACGTGCGCTGACCCGCACCACCGTTCGGGCCCGCCTCTCTCCCCGGGCCGGTTCCGAAGAGGCACCGGCCCGACCTTCCGCACCACACCGTCATCCCTGGCACCCGCGAAAGGAAACAACATGTCTGCGCTGTACACCACCGAGGCCCTGTCGACCGGTGACGGCCGCAACGGCCACGTACGGTCCCTCGACGGAGTCCTGGACGAAGCCCTCGCGATCCCGAAGGACCTGGGCGGCCCCGGCGGCGACAGGACCAACCCGGAGCAGCTCTTCGCCGCCGGATACGCCGCCTGCTTCCACAACGGACTCCGCCTGATCGCGAAGGGGATGGGCGTCGAACTGCCCGAGTCGAGCGTGCGGTCGAAGGTGAGCCTGCTCCCGACGGGGACCGGCGGTTTCGCCCTCGCCGTGTCGCTGACAGCGCTCCTGCCCGGCCTGGAGCAGCCCACCGCCGACGAGCTGGTGAAGGCCACACACCAGGTGTGCCCGTACTCCAACGCCACCAGGGGGAACATCGAGGTGACCCTCAAGGCCATAGTCCAGTAGGGGGACTTCGGACGGCTGACTCGCGGCGGTTGCCGTGGCCGCAGTCCGCTGTGCTGCCGGCGGCGCCGGCCGATTCGGACCGGGGCTGGGACGCGATCGTGGTCGGCGAGTACGAACGAGCGTTCTCGGTTCGGCTGCCGCCAAGAAAGTTCATACAAACTCGACCATGGCGTCGATCTCGCCGGGGCTGAGGACACGCTCCACAGGCGTTGAAATGCGAAGCGGGAGAAGTCATCACTTCTCCCGCTTCGATATGAAGTGTCCGAGGGGGGACTTGAACCGTTCGCCTATCTCCTGAGTAGCTTCGACGCTCCGTGGCTGGACATCTCGTGCCCGGAATAGGCGTGCAGGAGGCTGCGCCCGGACCCAACTCAACGAGATCGGGTCTTACTGCGCGGCACACGCCCATACCGGTGAAGTCCAGCAACTGCCCATTCGGGATCTTCAGCAGCCGATCGCGCTGCGCCCAGGACAGCGGCAGTACGGCGGCCAGGGCTCGGTGACTCCAACACCGAACCCCGGCCTGTGACCCAGCAACCTGATCAACCCAGGAGCCAGGCCATGCGCCACCCTTCCACACAACCAATCGCCGGGGAAACGATGTCCGCTGAAGCGGCCCCGCTCAAGCGCACCCGGCGCTTCTTCATCAACCTCTTCCGGCCCGATCGCGAGGACACCGCGCCGATCGCCGCAAGCCCGCCCAACGTCGGCACAGGCCGACTTGGGGACCGGGTCATCCTCGGCTTCGCGGTGGCCGTCCTGCTGGCAGTCGCCGGCGCGGCGGCCTATGTCTCGTACCACCACTTCTACGGCCTCGCCATCGCTCTCGGCGAGCGGCACGACATGGCCATCCTGTATCCGGCGATGTCCGATGGCGTGATCGTCATGGCTTCGCTGGTGATGGTCTACTGCTCCCGCCGTCGGCTTCGTGTGCCAGTCCTGGCATGGGTCGCGCTCGCCCTGGGAGGCGCCGTGACCCTGGCGGCCAACGTGGCGCACGGCTGGTCCGGCGGACTCGGATCGCGCCTGGTCAGCGCCCTGGCACCGGTGGCGTTCGCGGGTGCGTACGAGCTGCTGATGTGGATCGTCCGCAACACTCGGCGAGAGTTGGTCGAGTCCCCAGCGGACGAGCACGTGTGCCAGCCCGCCGAGACCCTCGTCGAGGTGGCACGCGTGGTGCCGGTCCTGCCCACCGACCGGTACGAGGCGGCACGGCTCGCCTACGTCGACAGCCTCGGCGAGGGCAACCAGCGCCTCGGCCGACGCCCGCTCATGACCCGGTGGGGACTGGAGCAGCGCGAGGCTGAGGAGATCATCGCCGAGGTGGAAAGGGAGCGGGCACAGGCAGCCGACACGAAAGGGGCCGAGGCGTCGGAAGCAGAGACCGTCGTACCACCGCCGGACGGCATGCGGACGAGCGAGGTGGACGCGGCGTGAAGGACATCCTGATCCCCACACTGTGGACGTGTCTGTTCCTCCTCTGCGCTATTCACGAGGCGACTCCGAACGCCCGGAGCGTCAGGCAGATGTGGACGGCCATCCGCCACGCTGGCGGTGCTCGGACCGTCTTCACGGTGGCTCGCGTTGCCGTGGTGGTCGTGCTGCTCATCCTCGTGGAGCTGTGCCGTCTCGCCAGCTATGGCCTGCAGGCGGTGCGGATCGTCGTCGAGGCGCTCGCCGTGCACGTCGAGATCCTCGGATCGCTGGTCGCTCGGACGGAGGTGAAGGCGTGACTGCCACAGACGAGATGCAGGACGGCGTAGCGGTCGCATTCCAGGATGAGGTCTCGCCGCTCGCCCGCGAGAACGCCTTCGCGCCTGCCTCGGAGAAGCCGACACAGGAGGTTGCGAACGAGAACGATGTCCTTGAGGGCAGGGTGGTCCCGGTCGATCAGCCGCACGAGTCCGGCTCGGTAGACCTGCTCGCTGAGCTGGCTGCACGCCGCCAGGAGCGGTCGCCGCTGGTTCCGGTGTGGCTGAGATCGCGGGTGGATGCCTTGCAGGTGCTCAAGTGGCAGGCCGAGCACACCGGCTACGTGCTGGCGTACCACACGCTCCGCATCCCGAAATACGCGGCCAAGCTCCTGGCACGGACCCCCGCTGGCGCCTGGCGGCTGCTCGTAGAACTGGTCCGTTGGCTGTTCGACCTGGAAGGCCGCCCGGTCCGCCGAGCAGCCGTGTCGAAGGACGAGGCCGCGGAGTACCTGGCGCTGTCCCGGCAGCGCGACAGCCGAGTCAAGGCCCGGCTGTGGACCCTCCTCATCGGCGCCATCACACTGGTGCTGGCGAGCATCTTCGTGGCGGTGGCCGCGCCGACCTGGGCCCAGTGGGCGATTGTCGGTGTGCTCGTTGCCGTGGTGGGCCTGATCGGGTCACCCGTCGACAAGCCGCTTTTGGATCGGGCAGTGGTTCCGAGCCGCGTGCGGAAGCTCACCAGCGACCAGGTGCTGGACGCGCTCGGCTCGCTCGGCATCTCGGCCATCAACCAGGCGCTCGGCAAGAGTGGGCGCGGCATCACCTTCCCGGCTCCGATCATGCGTGACGGGCCGGGCTGGCGGGCCGAGGTGGATCTCCCGCTCGGCGTGACAGTGTCCGAGGTGCTGGAGAAGCGCGACAAGCTCGCCTCCGGCCTGCGCCGCGCCCTGGGCTGCGTCTGGCCCGAACCCATGTCGGAGGAGCACCCCGGCCGCCTGGTGCTATGGGTGGGCGACCGGGAGATGCGCAAGGCCAAACAGCCCGCCTGGCCGCTGCTGAAGTCGGGACAGGTCAGCCTGTTCGACCCGATCCCGTACGGCAACGACCAGCGCGGCCGGCCGGTCTCGATCCTGCTCATGTTCGCCAACGTGCTCATCGGCTCCATGCCGCGCTACGGCAAAACGTTCGCGCTGCGGGTGCTACTACTGGCGTGCGCCCTCGATCCGCTGGCCGAGCTGCGACTGTTCGAGCTGAAGGGCACCGGCGACCTGTCGGCGCTGGAGAAGGTGGCCCACCACTACGCCAAGGGCGCCACCGACGCCGCGAAGGCGGCGTGCGTCGCCTCGCTGGCCGAGGTGTACGCCGAGCTGGACCGACGCGCGGAGGTCATCGACAGCCTGCCCCGCCACCAGGCGCCCGAGTTCAAGGTCACGTCCGAACTGGCCGCTCGGCGCGACCTTGGCCTGCACCCGATGGTGGTGGCGATCGACGAGTGCCAGGAGCTGTTCGCCGACGACGAGTACGGCGAGGAGGCCGCCAAGTACGCCACCGCGATCATCAAACGCGGTCCCGCCCTCGGGATCATCCTCATCCTGGCCACCCAGCGCCCGGACAAGGACAGCCTGCCCAAGGCCATCTCGGCGAACGCGGGCATCCGGATCTGCCTGCGGGTGATGGGTTGGCAGGAGAATGACATGATCCTCGGCACCGGCATGCACCAGGCCGGAGTCAAGGCCACGATGTTCACGCTGAATGACAAGGGCATCTCCTGGGCGGTGGGCGTCGCTGAGGACCCGATCATCGTCCGGTCGGCCTACCTCGACGGGCCTACATCGGAGCTGATCGCCGCACGCGCCCACCAGCTCCGCCAGACAGCTGGGACGCTGTCCGGCCAGGCCATCGGCCAAGAACCGCCCAAGCGGGTCTCGTACGACCTGCTAGCCGACATCCTGACCGTGACCACGGCCAAGGAGGAGAAGGTCTGGAACAGCACGGTCGTGGACCGTCTCGCGGATTTCCGGCCCGACGCCTACGGCCAGTGGGCGGACCTGGAAGACGACGCCAAGACCGCCACGCTGACCACACGCTTGAAGGAGTACGCCGTCAGGACGGAGGACACGTGGGGCCGCGACGCCGCTGGTAAGGGTCGCAACCGGAAGGGTTTCAATCGCATCGACGTCACTGAAGCGCTCGGCAAGCGGAAGATCCAGCCCTAGCAGTTCGTCCTACTCTGCTGGTCGCCCCTGGAGCCTATTCCGGGGGCGATCGCGTGAAACCCCGCTAGAACGCTAGACCTCAGGTCAGGAGGAGGTTCCTCCGCTAGCAGAGCCGCTAGACCTAGCGACCATATTCGCTAGAGCTTGGTCCGCTGACTGTCAATCGCCAGCAGCTCCTGCCACCAGAATCCTCCGCCATCCTGCTGCGCCCCGGCACGCTTTCGCCGGGCACACTGCCAAGATGACCGTGGCGGTTCTCCATGCTTCCTAGCTAAAGTTCATTAACGCTCTCGCGGGTGTCCTCTTGGGAGCGGTTGAACCGCTTGAGGCTCGGAGTGGATTTAGCTGATGCTAGAAAAGCGTTTCCAGCTTTGTCTCGCTCTGTTTGACGAGCCTGATCGTCTTGTCGCCGCTCAGTTGCCCTCGCTCTGGATAGCGCTCGATAACTCCCGTGCCTAGCATTTGCCGAACTACCGGCGTTACATGCGGCGGGCGATAGACTGTCTCCAGCAGGGCCATTTCTCTCAATTTCTCAAGCGTTCTCTCGCCTTTGCTTAGTTCGGCCAGAATGGCTTGTCGCAATGGTCGCGTGTCTGGATCGAGAGTGAAGTCGAGAGTGGTCTGGTCGGGGTCGCGAGGATCGCGATATCTAACACCCCGAACCGGATCGACCTTCCACACCGCTTCCTTCATCTTCTCCAAGCCCTTATGGCTGGTGGTGCCATAGACGAGATGGATGTCGCGGCCCCCCTCGTCGAGCATCTCAAAGGAGAGGACGAAGGGGAATCCTGCAGTCTTGAGGGAGTCGCGATAAGTGCTCACAAGGAATGCCTTCTTCTCGCGAGAAGGCAGCTTCTTAACCTCGCGCCACGCAGTTCCGCCAAAGGCCTTATCTCCAGCGACCTGATGGGCTTCTGCGTTACCGAACTGCAAAAGAAAGCGCGTGCCGAACGTTACAAGCACCTCGCTCGAAGGAACGGAGGCGATAGTGCGCGCAATATCTAGTGGAATATCCGGTCCGCCCCAACTGTCAAGGAAGGCGAATATTGGCGTCGTCATAGACCCGGCGTCACTGAGCGCGGAAAGAAGTGTGTTGGCACACTTCCCTTTATGATATCCGATCTCCATGGTCTGTGGTCGGCCGCCATACTTGGTGGTGATGGCATTTACTTCTTGCTTAAGTCTTTCCAGGCGCGCGGCGTTGTCCTCGACTAGGGTGACATTTACTTTCTTTCCCGAGTCGAGGAACCGGCGCTGGCGGAGGAAGGCCTCCAGCGCCACGACAGGCGAACCGGGCTCACCTGTCTCGTAGATTCCGGGGCCGGCGAACCCCTCCGCATAGGTCACGCGTTTCCAGGAGCGTGAACTTTGCATCATGATCGGAAACCATGCGTCCAGGTAGTGGCGGAGCAGTTCATGCTTGGCACGCGTGTGGGGGTCGCAGGGCCAAAGAAGGTCTTTGGGGGTCGCCATGCATCACTCCTACCCGGTTTCGCAACGCATCCCCCGTGTGTGACCTGTCCAGAATCGGTCAGGCAGTTGCGACCCCGGATCCGGCGTTAGGGGGATGAATCGGGGTGGGCGCTTCGTCCCATATGCGGTCATCGAGGAGTCGGCCGCCTGCCTTTGGCGTGCGTCCTCCCCACTGCTTGAAGAAGAATGGTACTTGACTTTCGATACAGATATCACGGATGTCTCTCACCCATTCCGGTTGGATGGGGCGATGGACTGGACCGCTCTCGCCACCTGCGATTACCCAGTCCAGGCCTGTCAGGTCGAGTCCTGGCAAGGGTCCTACCAAGGGCTCACAGGACAAGAACTTCACAGCCGCGGGGATGGAGCGGAGGTCGTTGGTTCGGTAGAGGGCGGCCTCGTTCTCAACGGAGACGCCCATCCATAGGTTGCTTGGCCATTCAAGCTTGTTGGCGATCTTGCGCAGACGCGTTGAACGCTTGGTGAGAACCTGATACGTGTGCTGAGGCGTCTCGGCGATTACCTTGAAGACATCGCGGACGAAGCTAATGGGGACTCGGGCGTGGAAGAGGTCGCTCATGGAGTTGACGAACACAACCTGAGAGGTGCGCCACGAGTACGGTTGGCGCAGTGCTGAGGGGTGCAAGGTCAAGCCGAACCCGGGACCAGAAGTGCGTGGGTCCCCGTCTACCTGGTACTTTTCGGCGCCCATCGCCTTGAGACGTTTCGCCAGAGTAAGCGCATAGCAGTTATCGCAGCCGGTGGAGACCTGGTCGCAACCTGTAGTGGGATTCCAGGTTGCTTCTGTCCATTCGATGGCTGTGCGCCTAGCCACGGTATTGCCTCCCGTCACCCTAGCGTGCCAGGGAGTCGGCGTCGTGTCGAAGAGGTGATAAATTTTTAGCGCTATTAATTTATCACTTCAAGCGTTGGTACGGTGGCGTTGGGGCGAAAGAAACGCACGGAGAGCAGGTATTTTTTGCAAGCGATGCGCTTGGGGTCGAGACTACGAGAGCTCCGTGTGGACAAGGGCTACACTCAACAGCAACTGGCTGATCGGGCAGAGATCGCACTGTCGACACTCAGAAAGATCGAGTCGGCGGCGGTGATCGAGCCGGGCTACTTCACGGTCTTGAGCCTTCTTAAGGCGCTCGATGTCAGCTGCGAAGAGCTGTGGTAATCAAGCTGGGTTGTCGCAAGCGTCGTCATGGCTTACGGTCGTGCCAAGCAAGGAGCTCGGGACAGAACCTGAGCCACCGCTGATCTCCTTGAGGCACGGAGCGTCGGAGCGCGCCCTCGCCACCGCCTCTGTCCTGTCTTGCAGTCCTGTTGCTGATGCATCCCGGACGGGTGGGTCAGCCGAGAGGCGTTGCCATGACCATTTACTCTCAGCATCCGAACCGTGGAAAGGTGCAGATCTTAGCGACCTACAAAGGGTCAGCGGGAGCTACATCTTCTACCGTTACGAGCCTTGCGGAAGCGGCCCTTGCGGCGCCGATCGTCGATGCCCTCAACCGTATCTCCGCCTTCGCCACCGTGCCGGTCAGCGTCCATGACACCCGCGACGGCGGCTTCGACCACTACCCGAGCAAGCACCTTGAGGCGTTGGCCGACCGCAGTGCCCGCGCCGATCTGCTTAATGGTGCGCACAGCTTGTGGTACGAGCACGTCAAGCTGCTGCTCCACCAGGCGCTGACCGATCTGGACGATGCCATCGCGGCAGTGCCCGCGCCAGTTCGGACGGCGATTCACGCGGAGCTGGAAAGAGAGGCATTCGAACTGCGTGGCGCGCTGGCTGACTACTCGGAGGCGATTTCGCCGCCGGAGACGGAAAGCCCGCGCTATTGGGACTTCGGGTATCCGTTCGTGATCTATGACGGTGGGACGCCGGACCTGTGCAAGGCGAGCCGAGAGTTCATGGATCGCCGTGAGGAGGGGATCACCACCGACCAGCGCGAGCGGGCGGTCGCCGATCTACGACTGCTAGTCACTTCTTACGCGCAGCGCCAGGGCAGTCAGGCAGAGCTGGAACCAGCCGACTTCACGATCTTCGATGAGCCTTTCGGCTCGGATGGGTACTACCTGACGGTCAAGGCACCACAACCCGGCGATGATGATGCTGATGTCTGGAGCGTTGAGATAAGCCGGTGGGAGCCGGATGATCCGGAGGACGAAGAATGTAGCAGCGCGACAGGGCGCATACTGCTTAGCTGCGCCTGTTCGGCGCCCCCCACCGCAGCCGACATCGCTGATCTGCTGAACCGCAACGCGCAGAACCCAGGGCAACTCGCAGGTTGGGTCGAGACTCCCGTCGGAGCGGTGCTCGCAGGAACGCGCTTCGTTGTCACCGAACGTGACATCTCCTGACGGTTTGCGGGCGAAGGAGGTGGGAGACCAGAGGGGCAGGCATGGCGACTTAGCCGCTGTTGCCAGTGTCGAGCGCGGCGCCCACTTGGTCAGCGAAGATGACCGCGACCAGACGTGCCTGCAGAGGCGGAGTGGTCCCGGGGTGGGATCGAGCATCAACCGGCCATAGAACCGGCCGTTGCCGATCGCGCGCAGCTCGACGTCGCTGATCCATACCGCTTCGGCGCGATTACTTGAAGGTGGTGAGTAGGTGAAGCGTCGTGGCGGGGATGGAGCCGGTCGCTTCCTCCAGAAGGTGCTCGATCGCGTTAGCCTCTGGTGAGCGGTCAATATCGATCATCTTGGACCAGGCGGCCGGTTCATAACGCGCTAGCGATGACAGCGCCAGCAGCACGGCCCACAACGCCAAGAACGGATGCAGCCCGGTCGACATCGATCCGATCGCTGGCGTGACGACGCAATCATCGGCGGACCTATAGCAGGCAACACCCAGCTCGTTGAGCGTCTTGTTGTCGAAAAGCGTCAGCGGCGGCGAACCGCTGCGCCACTCGACGCCTAGAGTTAGCCCAGGTCCCGCGCTGGCCCAGTCCAGTTCACCCATCGGCTGCGATACCCGCGGCACGCTGTCTTTCAACGCTGGATAGCGATCGAGATGCTCTTTAACCCGCACTCGGTCCTTGCCGTACAGGTCTTTCACCTGGCGGGGAATCCAGCTGACCTCGGCTTGGGAGAAGGTGGCGGCTTGGGGCCATCCGTTCTGGGAGAACAGCAGCACGGGCAGCATGGCGTTGGCCGTGAGCGCGACGTCCGCCGTCTCCGGCAGCAACGGCCACAGCTCACGAAGGGCAACCGGCTCATCAGGGACCAGAGCCTCGATATCCAGTGCCGAAGCGACGGCCGGGAACAGGCCACCCTTGACGGCCGTGACACTGACATCGGCGGCTACGGCGGCGTTGGTGTTAGCGCTCAGCCCGTGTCCGCTAACCCTCCACGCCTGGTTACCGACGCGCGGTGATGCAGCCACGATGGCCCGGCCAGCTTGCGACAGCGCATAGAACAGCTGAACGGGTCGGGTGGCGTAGCCCGCGCCACCGGCGGCGCCCAGAAACTGCTCACACTGCTCCAACGCGGACTGGAACGTCGTGCGCCGCGCACCCTGTCTCGCGTATCCAGGGGGGTCGTGTCGAAGTGCACGCAGGTTCCGCAAGGCCGTGCCCGCAGCCGCCACCCCGTCCTCCTTCGCCGTCGGCACCACGGTACAAAGACAGCCGGCCATGCATCCACTGAATACCGTTGCAGGCCCCCACGTTCGATGGCCATCGGGAAGCGCGTTGTCATGTCCGCAGCGGGCAGGCTGCGGTTGGGCGAGTTCCTCCACGCTGGGCTGGACTGGGGTTGCCGCTAACGCCGGAGCTCATCCCAGTATCGACTCCTGGCGAGGTCGAGCTGTCAGTGTCGGCCCGTTGGGTCGAACCTCTGAAGGACCGAACGTTGAAGGGCTGTTGGGGTATCCGAACAGCCTCGCGACCCACGGCCAGCGTGGCGAGCACTCAGCAGGTGGGACCCAGCCGTAGGAGCCGCCGTCAGGTGGCGTGGGGAGGGGATCCATGGCGTGTCCTTCACTGCTGGCTGTCCTGAGGGAAGGGGCGCGGCTGTGGGATGGTGCTCAGCGTCGCCGTCCCACAGCCGCGCCGCCCGGTTCGGGCCGCTGGGCGGCTGCCGTGATTGACTGCGGGGTTCGCAACCACGGCCGGGATGGCTCCTATGTCGGCGCGTGCTCACTTGCGACCCTCGTGGGCGCGTTCAAGGCGCGTTCGATCGCCGTCTCGCCGTTCTCCACGGCTGTGAGGAGATCGGCCAATAGCGGGTCCGGGATGGAGCCGAGCCCGAGCCCGGCGGACTTCACTGCGGAGGTGAGCGCCTTCTCATCGACGTGGTTGAGGAACGCTCGGCACCCGTAGTGAGCGAGTACTTCCCGAGCCACGTAGCCGTCCGCTGAGTCGAGGGCGTCTTCCACGAGGCGGGCGTACGCTGGGTGGACTCTGGCGGGGGCGGCGCAGGTGGTGAGGTCGACGACGGCTAGGCCCAGGCGGGCGCGGAAGACGGCGTGTCCAGGCTCTTGCCTACCGGCGAGGTACCGTTCGATCATCAGGGCGGTCTCCCGGTCGGCGTGCGGGTTGTCCACGAGGCGGCACAGCACCTCCAGGCACGCGGAAACCTGGGCTTCCCACGGCTGCGTGATCGTGCTGCCGTCCAGCACGGCGAGGGCGGCGTCCGCGTCCCCGTCGAGGCAGGCGTTCACGATCTTGACCTGGCGGCCGTCCAGCAGGTGCAGGCCGATCCCCTTGTTCTGTTCGATGTGGGCGAGCGCTTCCTGCCACTGGCCGAGGCGTACGAGGGCGCGGGTGCCTTCGGACAGGTAGACGCGATACGCCCAGATGCGCAGCTCCTGCTGCTCCTCTGGGCTGCCGGTCAGGTCCTGGGTCGGCAGTGACCGGCCCTCGATGACGGCATGAGTGTTGGTCTTCAGGGCGTGGTAGAGGGTGCTGAGTGAGGCCCAAGCCGTCTCGGCGTCGCCTGCCCGGATGCGCAGCCGTGCCAGGTTCACCACGGGTTCGAGCATGTGCATGGCTTGTCGGACGGTGAGGTGGCCAGCGTTGCGATACGGGGCGATCTGCCGCCAGCACAGTTCCCGCGCCAGTTCGGGCAGGCCGCAGTCGCTGGCGATCAGGGCGGCCCGATTGAGCGCTCGGGCAGCGCCGAGAAGCGGGTCGGTGGCGTCCTCGATGTCGCGGGCGAGGGTACAGACCTCGGCCACCCGTGCGGCGAGGGGCGGGTACGTGGGGCGCGGCCGGTCGACCAGCGGGAACCAGCGTGCGAGCTGGGCGATGTCGGCCGTCGTCATGGCTGGCTCCCTGCGGGGAGGAGCGCTTCGCAGGCTGCGCGGCTGAGGACACCCTGTGTGGTTGCGGACAGGCCGAGCCGGTTCCAGTGGAAGATCACGTGGTGGGTGAAGACGCTGCGGATGCCCCGGATGAGGTGTCCTGCGGTGGCGGCTCCGTACAGGGATTGCCCAGCCTGGCGGAAGTCGTCTGCCCAAGGGGCGGCGAAGGCGAGCGGCCCGGTAGGGGCGATGGGGCTGAGAGGAGAGGCGACCAGAGGGCGGATCTTGTCAGCCAGCGCCTCCACTTGGCCGGGAGACGGGGGCGTGGGCAGAGGGCGTAGTTCGGCGATGCGGTGCCAGACGTCGCCGCGTTCAAAGCGGTCCAGGCAGGTGTTCAGCATGGTGCCGAGGAGCAGCATCGACACCTCCTTGCGGCCCACGTCTGGCGCCGATTGCCGCAGGTAGGTGACGATGTGGTGGCTGTCGGCACAGAAGAGGTCATGGGCGATGTCCATGCCGGTGGGGCCACCGAACGCGGCGGTTTCCGGCTCGTAGATGGCCGACCGCCAGCATGTGATCACTCCAGAGGTGGCGAGGTCGTTCAGTGCGGCGTTGACTGCCGCTCTCATGGCGGTGGAGTCGGAGCGTGGGCGTAGCCGTAGCCGCAGGCCGGGCTGCTTGCGGATGAACCACCAGGCGCCGACCAGTGCGTGAAGACGGTCCAGTTGCCGGCCGATGGCAGCGGCTGCGGCATCGGCTGTGTCGGGGAAATCCGCGTTGACCTGGTACCAAGCATGGCCGGCGCCGCGGGCCTCCAGCGCCTCGCGTCCAGCCGTCTGGTAGACCTCGATCGCGTCGGTGATGTCGCCGGGCTGTGCGTCGATCGCTGCCGCGGCCACGGCTACGGGGGTGCCGGACAGAACCGCCAGCACGGCATCGGTTAGCCGGTTTGGCGGGTCAGCGGTCAGGTGATCAGTAGGCATGTGTCCCATCCCGAGTGCGGGGGTGTGTCGTACGCGGAGGTGTGCACGGCCAGATCGAGGCCCGCGGATCCGTCGAGCAGGCTGCCGTCGTAGTACCGCTCTGCTACGTCGTGCTTGTTGAGCAGGATGGCCAGCGTGGGAAGGCGGGCGGTGATCCCGGGGCCGAGGGCGTCGCGGGACGCGCGCCATGCGGTCTGGTAAACGCCGGCGACGCCGTGGCAGAGCCCCGGCTCGGTGAGGTGCCCGAGCTGGGTGGGGTCGGCGAGGCAGGCGGCCATGGCGTGCTCGGCCATGTGCTGGCGGGCTGTGTCGCGGAGGGCGATGCCAGCCAATTGGAGAGCGCGGGCGATCCCCGGAGTGCTGTAACACCATGAGGGGCGCAGCGGTTCCTTCTGCAGGACGTGGCCGGTCTCCAGCTCCGAGCGGGTGATCCACTGCGGCCACCACGGTCCGGTCTCGCCGTCCTGGCGCCACTGGTCCAGCCAGTCGCAGACGCGCTGGATGGCGTCGGCCTGCCCGTCCACGGCGATGCCGTCGCGCGAGGCTATGGAGAGCAGGGCGAGTACGCCCGTGATGCCGTGGGCCATGCCGAAGTTGGCGTGCCCGCCCGGGGTGGGTGAGGCTGGAGCGGGGCCGTGGCAGACCCACCAACCGGGCAGCCCGTCGTCGGCAGTCTGGGTCAGCCGTACCAGGTGGGACAGGATCGCGGGCAGGACGTCGGCGTCCGGAATGTAGCGGAGGAGCAGCGCGGCGATCCCGGTCAGGCCAGAGAACACGTCGTATTCCGCGAACGTCACCGCCTCGCCCCGATCGACGCGGGCGGTCGCGTGCGCCAGCCGCCGTTCAGCGAGCCGGATGACGGAGCCGTCGATAGCGGCGGTGTCATAGCGGCGGGCATGGCCGATCTGGGCCGCGTGCAGGATGAAGCTGATGGCCGGGGCGCCGAAGTAGAGTCCGGCGTCGTCGGCCGCGCTGATGTCGTCGCGGGTGGCAGCCTGAATCCAGGTGTGCACAGCGCGCCATGACTGCGCTCCTGTGTGGGCGCGTTCGATATGCAGTAGCGCGGCTCCGGCAACACCCCTGGCGAGCGACTGCGCCGGTGCATTGGGTGGCGTGGTCATGGCGCAGTCCGTTCGGTGAGGGCCAGGCGGCGCATTGCGGCGGCGCGGGCCAGACGGTTGGTGATGGCCTCGACGTCGGGGTCGACGCCGAGGGCGCGCACGTGATGGTCGTGCAGCAGGGACCGCAGCACGGTGATGGGCAGACGGTGGTGGCGGCCGAGTTGGGCGCGGTAGGTGTTCAGCGCGGCCCGCCGCGTCGCCCATGCGTCGGCCACCGCCGCGCCGCCCGGGTGGCCGCGCAGGACCTGATAGTGGTTGGCGGGGTCGGCCAGGCGCAGCGTCGTGTCTCGCAGCGTACGGTCGAGCTCCCCGAACGTGCGGTCGAGCTGGTTGATCAGCCACCCGTACCCCTCTTCGGACGCGGCGAGGCCGGCGGCGAGATCGGCCATCGACGCCGCGGCGATCGCCTGGCCGGGAAGCCCGGCGAGCGTGGCCATCGTGATTTGGGTCAGCGCTGCAGCGGAGTCGGCGGCGGCCACCCGGTGCGCGGTCGCCATGGCCGTCCCGGGTCCGTATCGGCCGGTCTGCGGCTGGTAGGCGGCGAGCGACAGGTGGGCGAGCAGTCCCCGCGCTTGCAGGTCGGCCGCGAAGTCGGCCAGGTGGGCGGCGGCTGCTCCGTACTGGTCGGGGTGGGCGAGCTGGAGGTAGAGCCACAGCTCTTGGGTGCTGTCGGGACGGAGGGTGTCGCGGTGGCGGCGGAACCACCAGCCATCGAGGTCGAGGGCCTCCAGGAGGCGGGACAGGTGGCCGGTCAGGATCTCGTCGTAGCGGGCGGGGTGACCGTGCAACTGCGCGTGGATCAGGCCTCCGGCGCCGGGCATCAGCATCGCGGTGGGCCGCTCCAGGACAGCGGGCGGGGCAGGGCGGCGGATGGATGGTGCGGCGGTCAGCGTGGCGAGGAACTCACAAGCCCGGCCGGTCCAGTTCCCGGTGGGGTGTTCGCGAAGTTCGACCTGCCCGGTGCGGCCGAGGCGGGTGCGCAGCAGGATCCGGTCCAGACGAGAGTCGAGATCGAGCGGGAGCCGGGCTTCTTCCTGGTACAGCACGACCCAGGAGGGGACGCACCATCGATCCCGCCACGCCTCGAGGTGCTTCTCCCACACCTGCGCGGGGTCGCGCCGCGTGCCCAGGTCGGAAGTATTGAGGATCCAGCGGGCCGGGGCCAGCACCGTATGGCCGTAGCGCAGGCGCGGCAGGTGCGGCAGCTTGCGGGCCGCGCCCCAGTCGAACAGCCCGTAGACGGCGTGGCGGGCGCGCGGTACTCCGGCGAGGAACCGGGCCAGCGGCGGGGTGTGTAGCGACGCCTCCAGCGCGTGTAATGCCCAGGGCATGACGCGGCGGCCGGTCGAGAGCTGGATCAGGTACATCTGGGTCGCGTCGGCGGTCGCCGCGAGGTCGTCCACGCTGATCGGGTCGGTGCCGGTGGCGGGATGCTCGGCCAGACAGATCATCTCGGGCAGGAGCTGCGGGACGCGGACGACGTTTTCGTTGTGCCTGCGGCGGGGCGGGAAGGACAGCTGCGCCGCGACCGCGTCATCATCAGGCGCGAAGGAGGCCGCCAGTAGGTCGCGCTCCTCCTGCGGTAGCAGGTGGGCGAATCGGCCGGCCATGCTGCTGCTGGTCCTCGGCGCCCCGGTGACCCACAAGGTGAATGCGCCCCGTGCGAGCGCGTCCGCCGAGTCCGCGTCCACCTGGAAGGGCAACTCGGCGCGCTGCGGGACGACCATCTCGGCGGGGTCGCCGACCGTCAACTGCCTGATCAGCGGCTCGGTCAGCGTGATCTCTGGGCGGCCGTCCACTGCGGCCTGCTGGACGAGCGCCAGCAGCGTGCTGTCGCGCTCGCTCAGATGCCGGAGAGGCCGCTCCCGCGCCGCGCCGAGGAATCCGGCGGGAAGCCCGAGCCCTGAGTCTGCGATCAGTTCTCGTACCGGCACGAGAGCGCCGGGTCCATAGCGGGCCCGGAACGCGAGATGGTAGTTCCGCCAGATCTCCGGGCCGAACGGGCGCGTGGTCAGGCGCAGCAGCATCGACGCGGCTGCGGCTGCCTCGTCCAGCACCGTGGGCGGCAGGCTGATCCGCCCGTCCACCGCGGTGTCGGCGGCCAGCACGGTATCGGTGCCGCTGCAGACAGAGATCATCCGGTCCGCGACGGCGGCCATGTCGGCGTGCGCCAGCGGATCCCCCTCTGGAGGTCGGGTGAGCTCATCCTGAATGCCTTCGAGATCCCTCAGCAGGTCCGCGATATCGGCAAGCCCGTCGCCGACGTCGTGCAGTTGGGCGATCACATGCGGCAGGCCATCCACGATGGTCGAAGGTGGGCGTAAGGCGGTCAGCAGAAACCCTTGCGTGACGAGGTCGGCCAGCATGGTGCTGATCGTGTCGAGCGTGGTGGCGGGGAACGCCGCGTGAAGCTGCTCGGCGAGGTGTCCGAACGGGACCGGCGCGCTTGCCGCCTTCAGAGCGAGCCGTACAGGCCGGGTGCGGCGGATCGAGATCTCGGTCAGCGGACCTGGCTGCCCGATACTGGGCCGGCTGGGGATGATGAACCGGTCGTCACGCACGAAGCACGTGTTGTTGACCATCACCGGCAGACGGGCCAGGAGCCCGGGATGCCTCTCCAGCCGGTCAACGAGCGTGGCGAGCCACTGACCGTCAGCGCGCATCGCCACCCGATGGTCCGAGCCGAAGCAGGGCTTCGTAGCGTGTCCGACGCGTGCCGGTGCGATCCCGGCGAACAACCCGAAGGGGACGGGGCGGCGCTGCCAGCGCAGCAGATAGGACACCACCGTCAGCGTGAGCCGCCGTAGCCGATCGGCACTCGCCTCCTCGGAGGTGACGATGTCGAGCTGACTGGCAAGGGATGGGCTGGCCAGACGCAGGGCAGCCCGGACGTCGGGACGCGCCCAGATCTGGGTCAGCCACCGCCGATCGGCTTCCGCCTGGGCGTCTGCATTGTTGAGGTGGTCGGGCGCTTCCAACCCGTCCGGGTAGGTGCTCACCCGGGCCAGTACTGGGCCGGAGGGCCGGAAGAACGGCGCTGATCTCATGATCCTCCGCCTCAGAGAGTGGGGCTGTCGGCGCCGCCAAGGGCAGGCGCCGACAGCAGGGGTTACTCCGTCGTCAGAACGGGTCGGCGACGGCGGTGGCGCAGGAGCTCGCGCACGAGGGGTTGCAGCCGTCGCTGGTGTCGCACGCCAGCACGGGCATCGGCATACTTGCCTCGATCACGCGCATGTCGAGCTCGAACTCGTCGGCGGGGATCTCCTTGGCGGGCAACCCGTTGGGTGCCTCGACGGTGTCGACGGACACTGCTTCCTCCTTCACTGGATGGGTGGGGCTACCTGGCTCCGAGCAGTTACGTCGGGCCAGGAGATCGTGATCTTCGTGTGGCGCTTGTCGATGACCATCGCGCCCTCAGGCAGCGCCTTCTCAGGGGTGCCGATCGGCCAGACGGCGAAGTCGGGGCTGGGACCGTTGCGATAGTCGCGGTCCCACACCCGCACCTGCTCCACGATGGCCTCAGCAATCTGAGACCCGTGAGGCCCGTAACCATGCGCGCCCATTTCGACAACACCCTCGCCCGCCGGACGGACCGACAGATAGGCGAAGGAGTCGCCGTCGTCATCGACCGCAGCGAACGGGAACTGGCGTCCACCCGGCTCGACCGCGACTCCGGGGTCACCGTCACTGGTGTCCACGACCAGGTGGCAGAAGCCGGAGAACGCGGCCGCCATCCACAGCGCCAGGTCCGGGAACGGTTCCGACCTCCCGACGGTCACCCCGGACCAGGCTGCGGCGGGCTCGCTGTCCAGGACGCCATCGAGAGCGCTGGGCCGCTCCAGATTCCCGTCGTCGAAGCGCAGCCCGACCTTCTTCCCGCGCAGCAGCCACAGGTGACCGTCATTGGCGCCGGCGCCCTGCATCCAGACGAAGCCGGAGAGCACCTGCGACACGGCGACGAGGTGGTCGTTCGCAGGTTCCAAGGCGAGCGACCGGCTGATGCCCTTCATCCGCAGGGGGACGACGATCCTGCCGCGCGGGGCGAGTTGCTCACGCCAGGCCGGGGGGATATCCCACGCGCCGACAGTGACCATGATGCGGTCGTAGGGGGCATCGGCTTTCAGGCCGTACTCGGCGTCGCCGGTGGCGACCCGCACCCGCTCATAGCCGGCCGCGTCCAGGCAAGCGCGGGCCCGGCTGATCACGTTGGCGTCGATGTCCATGGACGTGACCTGACCGGTCGGGCCAACCAGCTCCGAGATCAGGGCCGCGAAGTAACCACCCGAACCGATTTCCAGCACGCGCATCCCCGGGCTGATGTCAGCCTGCACCAACTGCACGGCCTGGGTCTCGGGCGCGGACATCGTGGAGGTCAGCACGCCGTGCTCGCTGCGCTTGACCTCGACGATATCCAGCGCGTACGCCTTCTCCGGAGACACCTCAGGGGCGAAGAGGTGCCGGGGAACCGTACGGAAGGCGGCCTCGACCTGCACCGGGAGCGGGAAGCCCCACTCCGCGCACATGGTCGCCACGGCGGTAGTCATGGCGTCACGCAGGGCGGCGGCGTCCTGGACGTCGTTGTCGGTGGTCACAGATGGGGTCCCCTCTTCTTGGGCGTGATGGGCAACTGGTTGATGGTGGCTGTTGGTGGGTTGCTGAGCGGGTTTGCCGCGCCGTCCCTTGCGTTTGAGGAAGGTGTCGGGCTCCGTCGTCTCCCCGCGGCGCAGATGCTGGTCGTGGTGTGCTTCGGCGAGAGCGATGTAGATGTCGAGGGCCTGGCGGTAGAGGCCGCGCCCGGTTTCCTCGTAGCTGTCGCCGGTGCGGCGCAGCACGAAGAACTGCCCGCCTTCGGACGCCCACTCGTATCGACCGCAGCACGAGGTGTGTGAGACGCGCAGCGGGCCGCCGACCGTCCTGTACGGCTCCCACTTGAACGCGGATTTGTCCTGCTCCGGTTCAACCTGCGGTTGGCGGGCTCTGGCCATCGTCTGCACTACTCTCCGCACGGGTCTGACTGTCTTCTGCCGTGGCGTGAGCAGTAACGGGAGGGTAGTCAGCCCCGTCCTCAGCGGGCGGCGTGCACTGGCTCCTCCTGACGGCGTCGAGGGTGAAGATGGCAGCGCATGCGATGCCAGCGTCCATATCAGGCCCTTCGCGTGCAGGGTTCGGGCGTCACACGCCCGGAGGTGGTGAGGGAGGCGGTCAGACTGCTGCCTGGATCCGCCTCCCTCGGTCCCGGCCGCGGGGGCGCCAAGGGGTGCGGCGCATGCGTGGGATGACAGCCGGGAGGTGGGGCTCGCAGCCCACGGCGGCCAGGGGCCCCACCGTGGGACTGCGAGTTGTAGGCGGCGCGGACCACGACGGGTGCTCGGATTCTGGACTTGGGTCCGCGCCGGAGTGCACAGCCGGCCGTGGATGAGCCGCCCTCGACCGGCCGCGCCAAGACACGACGTGACGTTCCCGCCTGCGCGGGGTCGCCTGCCTGGTCGCGTCTCGTCTTGTCACCCGAGCCTCCTCAGGAGGCCGGGAAGTATCTCTTTGACGATGGGGTACTGCACGGGGGCCGACCTGGCGAGCTGCAACTCGCCGAGCTTCGCGGACACGCGCCGTCGCAGGTCCTGTGGGGTACGCCCCTTGACGAAGATCCCTTCCGGCGTCGGCCCCTTGTAGAACGCGGTCAGGTGCTTGCCCGCGACCTCCCAAAGCACCAGCACGGTCACGCCGTACTCGTCCTGCAGCTCGGCCGCCCAGCGGGCGCCCTTCTCGTCGTCGGGGTACTCGTCCGTGGTGTCGGCGTACTGGTCGCCGTTGCGGCCCGAAACTCCTGTAGCCACGGTGAGCCGCCATCCCGTGAGCCGTAGGTTGCGCCGGTGCCTCATGCCGCCTCCGCGCACGAGCCGAAGGCGGCCACCGCGGCGACGAAGTGGGCTCTGCCGACATCGCGCGGGATCGGGCCGGCGGGCCGCCACGTCGACGCCTCCACAAGGCCGGGCTCCAGCAGGGGCAGACCATCGAGGAACATGCTTCGGATCGTGTTGAGCGGGCGCGGGTAGATGTCGGCGGTCCGCTTGTACGCGGCGAGAAGCTGGTCGAGCTCGTCAGCAGTCAGCAGGTCGCCCCGAGCATGGCTGAAAACGAGGTAGCCGCCGGGGAATGCCGCCATGTACTGGCGCAGGATGTCGCCAGGCTTCTGCTCGTCCGGCCAGAAGTGCGCCAGCGCCGTGGCCACGATCCCCACAGGCTCGCGAAGGTCGAGATGACGGCGGACGTGTGCAAGCACCGTGTTCACGTCCCGCGCGTCCGCCTCCAACATCATCGCGCCCTCCGCCGCGAGCAGCGCCCGCCCGAAGACGGCGACCGATCGATCGTTGTCCACGTACGCGACCTGGGCGCCCGGGTGAATGCGGCGGGCCGTTTCCAGCGTGGTTTCCTCGCCTACCTGCGGCAGGCCGCAGCCGAGGTTCAGCCACTGCGTGACGCCCAGCTCGGAGGCTGCCTCAACCCCGCGTGGGACGAACTCCAGGTTCGCGCGGGCCGCCTCCGGGAGCTCCGGGGCAATCTTCGTCATTGCCTTGACCACGTCCCGGTCCCTGGCCCGGTTGTCCTTCCCCTTGGTCGCGGCGTCGTAGACACGGGCTATCGACGGGGCATCGCCGGGGATTCCTGGGCCGGCCGAGCTCACCGGGGTTGCGCTGCGGGAGTCCATGATGTTGAGACCTTCAGGGGAGGGGGCGGATTGGGGTTCGAGTGCGGGCTGGCGGCTTACCCAGGCTCGCCGTCGCTTCGAGGAAGGGGAGCCGCAGGACTGGTACCGGAGCAGGTGTCACCATGCGGCGGCCCTCGGTGCCTGGTCATCGGGTACGGCGAAGAAGTCTTTGAGCCGGTTCCTGATCGTGACCGCGATCTGGTGGGCGTCGGCCGAGCCGATATCGATGCGTAGGACGTCGTATCCGGCTTGAATGAGCCGCTCGCATGCTTGCCGGTAGAAGTGGGCCTCGGCATGGCTGGACCTGGGCGTAAGCTGAAATCGGTTGTGCGCTCCTCGCTCCGCCAGCCGCGTCGCGATCAGTTCGGGTGCGCCTTCGAGGACCACCGCTAAGTCCGGCCGGTCGGCCAGGGAGTTCAGGCCCCACAGGAATGTCGGGTCCACTCCGTCGAAGCGCTGCATGACCAGGGCGGACGGTACATATCTGTCGCAGAGGACGACTTCGCCGGCGTCCAGGTGAGGTTTGATCTCGGTCTCAAGATGGTGGTAGCGGTCGGCGGCGTACAGGCAGGCCAGCGCGGGACCGGTGACGGTCTCGGTCATCTCGCGGGCGATCTTGCCGAGGACCCCGTTGGATGGTTCGGCGGTGGTGTGGACGTGCTCGCCATCGGCTACCAGCAGTTGCGACAGGTGCGCGACGATGGTCGACTTCCCGGCGCCGGAGGGGCCGTCGATGCTGATGAACAGGCCGCGTCGGTGATCAGAAAAGGGGCTGAGCTGTGTCATCGGTCGGTCCTTCGCAGGAGGTCGTCTTCGCTTCGGCTAGGAGGGCGGCCAGCGGCAGCGGGTCCGCGTCGGCGGCGAGGTGCGCGAGGAGGCGGGCGCAGACGAGAGCGTCGTAGGCAGCCCGATGAGGTTTCAGGCCGGCGGGCATATCCGCGGCGAGGTCGAATTCCTTCGCGAGCGTGCCCAGCCTGTACGAGGAGCGGCCGGGCACGAGGCGGCGGGCCAGCTTCAGAGTGTCGATGACCTGGGCGGGCTGGAAGCCGGGCAGCTCCTGGGCCAGCACGCTGAGATCCACGTGAGCGTTGTGCGCCACGAAGACAGCGCCGTCGAAGACCGCCATGATGTCCGCGACGTACTCGGCGACAGGCGGGTCGGACGCCACCTGCTGGTTGGAAATGCCGTGGATGCGGCAGGCCAGCGGTGTGATCGGCCTCGGAGGCTTCACCAGCCACGTCAGCGGCTCTCTCACGGTGCCCTGGTCGATCAGGACGATGGCCAGCTCAACGAGATCTGGAGGCTGCTGGCCGTTGCCTTCGACGTCCGCGACCGCGTAGCGGAATTCAGTCCACGGGGCCTGACCGTCGATGTCAGCCATTCGTGTTCCCCCATCCGATCTCGGCTCGGCCATGCCGTTGTTGCCGATGCGGGTGGGCGGCGTCATGGATCTGGAAGCCGAACCAGTGCTGGAGGTAGTAGCGCGGCTGCTCGGACGGCAGCCCCTCAACCTGCGCCGCCCGTTCCGTGACCTCGATGACGCGCATCCCTGCCGCTTCAGGCAGGGCGCCAGCGGCCTCCTGCAACTGGCGCGCGGTCGGCATTCGATGAGCCTGGGCGCACAGGTCGAGCTGGGCAGCCGGGCAGATGTCGCACAGCTCGTTGATGCCGTAGTGGCCGTTGTAGTCCGGCAGGCCGTGGGCGTACGAGACGGCGCACGAAGTCTTGCGAAACAGCGGCGGCGCATTCGATGGTCGGCGGGCGAACGCCGCAAGGATGCGCTCCTCCAGCGTCTCAGGGACGATCTTGCGGCGCGCGGTCTCCTGATACGGCTCCGGCAGGCCGTTGGCCCGGTAGTAGTCCGCGATCTCGTCCCGGTAGAACAGGCCCGTGAACACCGTGGCGTCGGCCCACTTCGACAGACTCGCGGCCCGCGCCAGGTGGGCCGCGGTGTCGTTCAGGCCAGGCACCAAGGGCCGCCAGTAGAAGACCGTCCGGTAGCGGCGCGGCCCATGAGCCGTGGCAAGCCGCATGGAGCGAACAGCGATCCCCGAGGGGTGCGGCTCAATCCGCTTGTCGTAAATCCCCGAGTACGTGAACAGAAGCGTCACCTTCACGTTCTTCAAGGCGTTGAGCCGCTCGCAGTCGCGGACGTCCACGTGAGCGCGGGTAATCACCAGCACGTGGTTCGTGAGCCCGCGGCCGTCCAGGTCCTCCAGCACGGCGAACAGGTGGTCCCGCACGCCCGGCAGGAACGGGTCGGTGGCCCGGTTGAAGACCTGCACCGGAGTATCGTGCGGCCGGAAATACCGGTGGCTGACGAGCTGCTCGACTGCCTCGCCGTCGTTCATCAAGGCGCGCGGTCGGTGTGCGTCCCAGAGTCCGTAGGTGTGCCGGATGCAGTACGCGCAGCCGAGCGGGCAGCCCTGCACGTGGTTGAGGGATAGCCCCGACTTCCGGTACTCGACTACAGCGCGGGCCCGCTCCGGCAGCGCGGCGACGGCTTCCCTGGGCAGCAAGGGGACGAACGCTGAACTCACGACACTCTCCAGGTCAGGACCGTGGATGGCGCTGTCAGCGTGACATGGGGTGAGGAGAACCACGAGGAAAGTTCTAGGGATTTCTCGAATCTCGTCGGCCAGAAGGGTTGAGGTGAAACATCGAGCTACGACGTCGTGGCACTTTCGTCATCGTCGTAGGGCAGAGCCGAACGGAGCTCCCCCATCACCTGTGTGATGACGGCGCGAGCGCTGGCTCCGTAGGCCGCGATGGACGCCATCGCCCCGAAGACCTTCTCGTGCAGGTCAATCTCCTGGGCTTGGGTCAACGTCAATTCGGCTGAGAAGATCTCCACGATCACCTGGCGGTCGTCGAAGATCCAGAACCCACATCCAGGGCCGATGACGAACGGCGTGCCGAACGGTATGACTCCGAGCCGCACGTTGGGCAGTGTCGAGGCGGACACCAGCCGATCGAGCTGGGGCAGCATCAACTCCGGCGGGCACAGCCTGTACCGGAGAGCGGCCTCGGTGATCACGAAGTGGAAGCGTTTCCGGGAGTCATAGAGGGTCTCCTGCCGGGCCAGCCGGGCGCGAACGGCGTCGTCGATGTCGTTCGTGGTCCCGAACACGGTGATGGCCTGAGCCAGCCGATGACGGGCATATCCCGCTGTTTGAAGTAGCCCGGGAATGAAGGCGGGCTCGAAGACGCGAAGCCGAGTGGCCCGCCGCTCCATATCGGCCCACGTGCTCTGATGATGCCGGGTGCCCCCGCTCAAAAGCCGCTGCCACTCCGCGTGCGCCGACTCCATCGTGCGCAGCATGGCCAGCACCGAGGCGCTGTCCTGCTCGTCGCCGGTCGTCGCGCCGACCCAACTGATGACGTCGGCCTCGGTGGGGGTCTGCTTCCCCGTCTCCAACTTCGAGATCTTCGAGGCAGGCCACGAAAGACGCCCGGCGAGTTCCCGGCCTGTCAGGCCGGCGGACGCACGCAGGGTGCGCAGTTTGTTGCCGAGCGCCTCTCTGGCCTGCTGAACGCTGGTCACACCCCCATTTCTACTCAGACGTCCTACCCTCGTGCCAAGTCGGACAGGAACTGATCACGAGTGATCGCCCGATGCCAGGCATCGTCACGAGCCGCCGCCAGCTCGACCACAGCGGCCGGGTCAGTGACGATCTCGGCTCCGAGCAGCACATCGTCTTCGTCGAACTTCAACTGGGCCGCCCACTTGAAGTCGAACAGCCAATAGTCGAAGTCGGGCAGACCGTGCGCCTGCGCCCGGCTCAGGTAGCGGATGTCCTCGCCGGCCTGAATGGCGTACTCCGCGCACCACAGGCCGAAGCGGGAGTAGTCCGACAGGGGAACGGAGACGACGCGCACCCGGTGGACAACCTTTCCCTTGGCCGTGTGTTCGGCCATGAGGTCGAGCCAGGGCTGATTCCACGCCAGGTCGTCGGGCTCACCGGCGAGGAACTTGCGGAGCGGCTCGTGCTCGCCGGGAGAGTTGTAGCGCTCTCGCGGCTCCAGCCGGAACGCTGTGTGCTCGAATGACCTGAACAGATCACCGAACGCGTCGCCGGAAACCAGGGTCAACGCGCCTCCTCAGCGCTTTCGTCGGCCGCTGCGGTCGTAGCGGCGTCGTGGGCGGCGGGCGCCTGGTAGAAGCTCAGCAGTTCCAGCGGGATCTCGATGTCGGCCTCACCGGCAGGAACCTCCCCCAGATCGGCGAGCGCCTGCGGGTCAGTGATGCAGTAGCCGCGCACCACGAGACTGCCGCGGTCCGTGGCGTACAGCGTGGGCGAGCCGCCGTTCTGCGAGTTCGATCCGAGGAACGTAACCCTCATACCTGCCTCCCGTGGAGAAGATTTCGAGAACATTCACCATGAGGGGACTACGGCCTCGGCATAGCCGTCAACCCTTCAAACGCGATCGGTCTAGGGCGTCGTATATGGCATCCGGGAGGTCAACTCCGACCACCAGGCGCGTCATGGTGCGGCGCCCTGCACTGGTCGATCAAATGACAGAGCCGTCCATCACCAGTACAGGCAGGGGAGTCACCGAGTGAGCGTCAAGCAGCAGGCCATCACCGACGAGCAGTGGCGGCACGCCCGCACCATCTGGGACTACCACCAGATGCACCATGATCTGCGCCGGTGCGATGTGGCCATCGGCCTGGGCAGCCACGACCTCGGGGTCGCGCGGGCGGCGGTCGAGTTGTACCGCGCCGGTTGGTTCCCGCTGCTCGTCTTCACCGGCGCCACCAGCCCAACCACTGCGGCTCGCTTTCCCCGCGGCGAGGCCGTTCACTACCGCGAGCACGCCCTCGCGCTCGGAGTCCCGGACGAGGTGATCCTCCTCGAACCCAACGCCACCAACACCGGGCAGAACATCACCCTGTCCCGCCAGGTGCTGACCCAGGCGGGGCACCATCCCGCCTCGGTGCTCCTGATCTCCAAGCCCTATATGGAGCGCCGGGCATACGCCACGGCACGGAAAGTATGGCCCGAGGTCCCGCGGCGCACGCCCGGGAAATCGACCGGCTCCACCAGACGCTGGCCGCCTAATCTATAGGTTCCGGGTTCGAGCCCCGGGCGCCCTACCACTCCGCACCTCATCCGACCTGCACTTTCTCGGTTCTCGAGCGTCTTCTGCGAGGCGAAGATGACCGAGTTCATGCTCGTCACACGCGCTTCGGCACGCGTCCGGCACATCGGCGGGCCGACAGAGAGGTCAAATGAGCCGGTTTGCGCTGCCGGGTATCGGACGCCTGAGACCGGATCGTCAAGCTAGACCCGAGCGACACCCACCAGAAGAGCATGGTGGAAGGGCTGGCGGGCGCCATGCTCACCATCGCCTCGCCCGGCATCCGCCGCTGCGTCGCCGCGGGGTGCGCCTTCTCTGAACTAAATTGATCGCCGACCATTTGATGAAGGTCCTGATCAATTGAAGAGTTCCCGCCCGCTGGGTTCCGGCGTCCGTGTGCTGGATGGACTCGCTGATCTTCGGTGGGTAAGGTCTGGTCGGCGCGTCCACCACCGTCTCCACCTGGCCGACCTGGCAGGAAGCGATGCGGTAGCCGGTCCGCCTCCGGGCGCCAGGCCGCCCCAGTGATGGCGGCCAGATCCTAGCTTGATCAACATGTCTCTGGCATGGTGGGTTTGCGGCCGATTCTGCTCGGCTGTCTCGCCTCGGCCTGTGGTTCGGAAAGGACATCTACATGTATGCAGGGGGGGTCTACGTGCTGGTGAACCAGAACACTGGCACGTGCCTGGATGAGAACCAAGGCAACCATTGGGTCAGAGCGTGGGGGCCCAACGGCGGCGATAATCAGAAGTGGGAGGTGAATCGGGATGGCCCCGGCCGCCGGTGGTGGCTTCGGAACATCCAGTCTGGCCGCTACCTTTGTCACGACGGTGAAGAGCCGGGAAGCGCACTTCGCACTGCGGAGGAGCAAGTCCTGTGGCATCTCTCCGACGACGAAGGAGGGTACCGTTTGCAAATCGAACACGACGTCGATTTGCACATCGACGCAAAAGATGCTTCTCGTGACGACGACACAAGGGTCCTGTTGTGGGAACGCAAGGGCAACAACCAAGTCTGGCGCTTCGAAGAGGCATAAGGCGGCGTTCAGTCCTGTCTGATCCCGGGGTTTAGGCGCCACACCAGGCTGCCAACCAACTGTATGAGCGTGTCGGCTTCCAACGGCGGGAGTCGGTGGTCTACCGATTCGAGTTGCAGGCAGCACCACGACAGGAACTCCCCGACCGCACCCATGATCGCGTTCGCGGTACCCTCGCTGCGATATCGCACCGTCGCCCCCGGCCAACGCGACCGCGGCGGTTCGCTCCAGCGTGGTCATGACAGGGCTCCTGGTCGGGTGGCGGGGAGAGTGGCGGTGCGACCGACGATGTCCGGGAAGGCAGGCATGCCCAGATGGATCGTGGTCGCCCGGCGGGCCCGCTCGTCGAGCTGGGCAAGCTTGTCTTCGGCGGCGGCCAGGTAAATCCGCTGCTTCTCGACCTCGCCGCGCCAGCGTTCGCGTTCGCCCACCGGTTCGTTGCGCTCATTGGAGGCTGCCGGACCGGGTTCCGCGGCGAGCGCGGGACCCGGTCCGGCAACTGGTCTTACAGCGGGCCGAACATCCAGTTGCCCAGTGCCTGTGGGTGCCGAAAATTGTGTCACAGGGTTTGGTCTGGGATTTTGCTGTGCCCGATGGCTCGGCTCCGGCAGGATCGCAGGATGGCTCTGCGGCTGCTGTACTTGATCGTCTTACGGGTATTCGGCTGGATCACGCTGCTCGCCCGATCGCAGGCGTCCAAAGGCGCAGAGATCCTGCTACTGCGGCATCAGCTGGCTGTGCTCCGCCGCCAGGTCGCCGCTCCCCGTCCGACGTGGGCGGACCGGGCGATCATTTCCGTGCTCGCGCGACTCCTGCCCCGACGCCGCCGACACCACCTGTTCGTCACACCGCGGACGCTCCTGCGCTGGCACGCCGACCTGGTGAAGCGACGCTGGACCTACCCCAAGCATGGGCCGGGACGACCACCGATTCGACCCTGTGGGGCTCGAATATTCAGCCACAGCGTCTGACCTGCGGGTTCGATAGACAAGCTGGAACTCCAGCTCTCGGTTTGAGTGGTCGCGCAACCCGTTTTGAGCAACCGCTCAGTCGGCAACGATCAAGGTCTGCAAGCCGGCCGAGGACTGCAGGCAGGATGCTCCTATGGATGTCAAGCGGCGTGTTCTTGATCGTTTGATGTGATGATTCGGTAGAGTTCGCGAGCTACGTAGCGCTTGAGGCAGCGGATGATCTCTTTCTTGGACAGGCCGTCTTGGGTGCGTCGTTCCATGTAGGCGCGGGTGCGAGGGTCCCAGCGCAGGCGGCACAGGACGACGCGGTAGAGCGCGGCGTTGGCTTGACGGTCGCCGCCGCGGTTGAGGCGGTGCCGGGTGGTCTTGCCGGAGGAGGCGGGGATCGGTGCGACGCCGCACAGCATGGCGAAGGCGGCTTCGCTGTGCAGCCGGTCGTGGTTCTCGCCGGCGGTGACCAGGAGTTGCCCGGCGGTGTCGGTGCCCACGCCGTGTGTGGCGGTCAGAGCGGGGTTGATCGCGGTCACCAGTGGCTCCAGCAGCTCGTCGAGGTCGGCGATCTCGGCGGTGAGCTGCTGGTGGCGGCGGGCCAGGGAACGCAGTGCGATCTGGGCGGCGGTGGTGGGGCTGGCGGTGTCGTCGCGGTCGGGACTCAGGGCGGCGCAGGTGGTGATCAGTTTCGTGATCGTCAGGCCGCGCAGGTGCTGGCGGAGCGTGTCGGGGGCGGTCACGATCAGGGCTTTGAGGCGGCGTTGTGTGTCGGCGCGCTGGTCGATGGCGCTGCGCCGGGCGATGCGCAGGTTCCGTAGCGCCTCGATGCGGCCGTCGCGGTGTTTGGGGGTGCCGGTGCGGTCGCCGGCGAGTGCGGCTTTGGCGGCCTGGATCGCGTCGATCGGGTCGGACTTGCCTTGGAAGCGTCGCCTCTTGCGGTCGGGCCGGTCGATCTCGATCACGTCGATGTGCTCGGCCTGCAGCAGGCGGGTGAGCCCGGCTCCGTAGGCGCCGGTGCCTCGACCCCGACTCGTGTCAGCTGCCCGAAGGTGCGCATCCAGGTCAGCAGGGCGGTGTATCCGGCTGGGGTGGCGGGGAACTGTTCGGTTCCCAGGACCCGGCCGACCGGGTCGAGCACGGCTGCGGTGTGGGTGTCCTGGTGGGTGTCCACGCCGCCGGCGACGTCGTTGATCGGTGCGTTTTCGGGTGTAATGGAGGTCATCGTCGTCCTGTCGTCTTGGCTGGGGGCAGGGCGGCACGCACCAGCCGGGCAAGGCGGACAAGACAGTGATGGGGCCTCTGGCCAGGCTCCTATGAAGTCACAGGCGCCACGTCCGGTGAGTGCACATGAGCGCTTCCCGGCCAGGGCCGACAGATCCCGTTGAGGACCTTGAGGTCAGTCAGCCCATGGGTCAAACCCTGGCGGGAAGCGCTCATCTACATCATCACTGTCAGCCCATGAATCGAATATTCGAACCCCACAGGATGGAGGCGCGGGTGGGCGGTCGGCCCTGGCTGCGGCGTGTGAATGTCCACCGCCGCCGCACCAGATCGGTGTGCCAGCGCAGCAGCGTGCCCGGCGTCACGAACAACCGCCGACGACCTTCCGGAGACAGCAGCCGCGCCAGCGCGCTGATGACCGCTCGATCCGCCCACGACGTCTGAGGCCTTGCCACCTGCCGACGCAACACCGCGAGCTGATGACGCAAGACGAGAACTTCCGCGTCCTTCGACCTTTGTGAGCGACCCAGCAGCACCACCCAAACCGCAAGCCAGACGAAGATCAGATACAGCAGCCGCAGCGCCATGAACAGCGATCACGCCCGCCGGAAGTTGGAACGCCAAAACTTCAGGTCAGTTTCATGGGGCCCCTGCGGGGCCGCGGCGCATGCGGGAAAATCGGGGCTGGTTGCCCGCCGACGTCGATTGCTCTTTGGCGCAGGTGAGTCCGTAGGTCAGTTTGATCGCTGGGAGCCGTGTCTTGGGGCTGCGCATTGGTGCCATGAGCCCGAGGGTCCGATTCTTACCCGTCCCCGTCGGCTCCTGCGGGCGACCGTCCCCGTCCCCCTTGAGCCGGAGGAGAAGCTGGCGTGGAGGAAGTCGACGAGGTCGAGCTGCACGTGGAACGGATCGCGGCGTTGGACCTGGGCAAGAGCATGCTGGAGGCGTGTGTGCGGATTCCGCACCCGTCGCGGGCCGGACGGCGGTTGCAGGAGGTCCGCTCGTATGAGAGCACGACCGTCCAGCTCCGCTCGATGATCGAGTGGCTGCGTGAGCACGGCGTCGCCCGGGTGGTGATGGAGGCGACCTCCTCCTACTGGAAGGGCGTCTACTACCTGCTGGAGGCCGAGGAGTTCGAGGTCTGGCTGGTCAACCCGCGGGATGTGAAGAACCTGCCGGGCCGGGCCAAGACCGACAAGCTGGACTGCGTGTGGCTGGGCAAGGTCGCCGAACGCGGGATGTGCCGGCCATCGCTGGTGCACCCGCCCGAGATCCGGCAGCTGCGGGACCTGACCCGCTACCGCCGAGCGCTGGTCCAGGATCAGGCCAGAGAGCGGCAGCGGGTGGAGAAGCTGCTGGAGGACGCCCAGATCAAGATCTCGTCGGTGTTGTCCGACATCTTCGGGGTCTCCGGCCGGGCCATGATGGAAGCCCTGATCGGCGGGGAACGTGACGCGCACGCGATGGCCGACCTGGCCGAGCGCCGCGCCCGCCACAAGCTCGCCGAGCTGGAACGGGCGCTGGAAGGGTTCTTCACCCCCCACCACGCCCGGCTCCTGCGGATGATGCTCGACAACATCGACCGGATGCAGGCCCAGATCGCGGCGCTGGACGTGTCGATCGAGGAGGCGGTCGCCCCTTTCGTTCATCAGGTGGCCCAGCTGTGTGAGGTCGCCGGGATCGACACCACCACCGCAGCCGAGCTCATCGGGGAGATCGGCATCGACATGAGCCGCTTTCCCACCTCGGCTCATCTGGTCTCCTGGGCCAAGTTCTGCCCCAAGACGCACGAGTCGGCGGGCAAGAAGAAGGCCAAGGGCCGTGGCCAGGGCAACCCGTGGCTCGGTGGCATCCTCGGGCGTATCGTCTTCGGCTTCTCCCGGACCCAGACCTTCCTGGGGACCCGGCACCGCCGGCTGGCCCGCCGGATGGCACCACAGAAAGCTGTTGTCGCCTCCGGCAACGCCGTGCTCACGGTGATCTGGCACCTGCTATCCGACCCCGAGGCCCACTTCCGCGACCTTGGCCCCGGCTACTACGACTCCCGCATCAACAAGGACCGCAAGCTTCGCAACCTGGCCCGGCACCTGCAGGCGCTCACCGGCCAGACCATCCTCGTGCGGGACGGGAAGGTGACAGTCGAACCAGAAGCCGCCTGACACCTATACCGCTTGAGGCCGACCCTGACCAGCCACACGACGGCGGGGTCGGCTGCCGCCTGCCCACTGATCTTTATTTTCGGGTCAGCCCAAGCGGCCGAGTTTCGGCCACCCACAGGCTGGTACACCCTGCTGACCAACCCGCCACCCGAAGACCGCCGACGCCGCACAGGTACTGGCTGGCCCCACTACAAAGGCCAGGAGGCCGTCGAACGCCGCTACCAGGCGTTCAAAGGCCGCTGGCCGTCACCAGCCTGTCCCTGAACAACAACCACCGCCTGGCGCACCGATCACCGTCATCTACCCGGTCGAACGCCAGTCCGCCACGCCCTGGCCACCGGTGGCGCGACCACGGTCACAAAAGCTGTGTGAGCGGGGACCATCCAGCGGCGATCAGTCCTGAGGTGCGTGAGCAGATCCGCCTGATCGCCCAGGCAGTCCCTGCGGAACGGGGTATCACCGGCCAGTCCACCTGGCGCCTGCACCCCGTGGCGGAGCACTTCATCGGCCGAGGCGTGCTCACCTCGATCAGCCGCTCGCACCGTACGCGGATCCTGCGCGCCGGCGAGATCCTCGTCGTCCCGGGTCACGCCCCGGCGATGCGGCGGATCGCGATAAGGGCGGCGTCGTCGCCGAGGCGCCCGCCCACGTGCTGGAGCAGGTCATCGCAGAGGCCCTTGAGCAGAGCCGCCGGCTGCTCCCCGGTCCAGCGGGCGGCCTTCCGCTCCAGCGGGAAGAAGGCGCCCTTGGCGTCGCGGGCCTCGATGACGCCATCGGTGTAGAGCAGGAGGAGATCGTCCTCCCCGAAGGAGAAGTCGGTGGGTACGTACTGGGGCTCGCAAAGTCCGCCCAGGCCCAGGGGTGGCGCGGGCCGGTTGACGTCGAGGGAGATGACCCGGCCGGCGCGCAGCAGCAGTGGCGGCGGGTGGCCGCAACTGACGATCGAGAGCGCCGGCCGTTCGTCGGAGATGTCGACTATCGCGGCCGTCACGAAGCTTTCCACGTACACTTCCTCCGCCGCCGCGTCGGACTGGCTCTGTGTGAGGTCGAAGCTGTCTTCCAGGTCGGCGACGAGATCGGGCAGCTCCGGGCTCCGGCGGGCGGCCTCGCGGAACGCGCCGAGCAGGGCTGCGGCCTCGGAGATCGCGGGCAGGCCCTTGCCGCGGGCGTCACCGATGATCAGCCGGGTGCCGTGTGGCGTGCGGACGGCGGCATAGATGTCGCCGCCGATCTGGGCCTCGGCCTCGGCCGCCAGATAGGCGGAGGCCAGGTGGAGCGGCCCAAGGCGTTCGGGCACCGGTCGCAGCAGGGCCGTCTGCACAGCCGCGGCCATCGAGCGGACCTGCGTCAGCTCGCGCCGCTGGCGATCCCTGACCAGCGAGAACAGCACGAGGAACAGGGAGACCAGGGTCAGGCCGCCCAGCCCGGCTTGGACGTTCGGGGTTTCGAGCAGCCGATCGTGCATGCCGACGAGAACTTCGGCAGCGATGGCCAGGGCGCCGATGGCGGCGGTGAGCCGGGGGCCGGCGAAGGACGCCGTGATCGCGGGAGCGGCCACCAACAGCGGCCCGAAGTGGACGCTCGGAGGGGTAAGGATGTCGGCGACCATGATCACGACGATCATGGTCAGCGGGACAGCGATGAGCTTCCGGCTGTCCGACGATGAGAGATTCAACAGCCGGTAGAGGAGTCCCTTTAGGAACTTCACGCTTTCTGTCTACATGGGTCCTGGCTGTGTGTAAGACCCCGTACCTGTGATTCTTTCGTCAGGTTGTCCGAGCTTTGCCGCGCCTAGGGTGTCTCGATGGTTTCGCATGAACCTGCCGTTTCCATGCACAGCATGGAGACTCGATGATGCACAATCCTCGCCTGTCTCATTTCAACGCTGCGCCTCCCGAAAACCCCATCTAAGCAGTTCAGGTAGCGCGTGCCGTTCAAGAACGGTGATCTGGTGATGCAAGGCAAGGATTTCGACGTCCTAGTCTCGATCCCTCAGCGGCAACAACCGCAGCACAGCGAAGACGTTCGTGACAGCCAGGTAAGTCAGGCGGACAAGCACAAGCGATCATCTTTCGATCGGCTCTGTCCCTTCCGAGAGCCAGGGCTGGCGCACGAAGAGATCAGCTAGACAAGCATGATGACCTGCATGGGCACAGGCAGCCGGGGTTAGCGAGGCTACTGGTGTCGACCGGGGTGAGTGTCTCCGCTGTGTGGCTCATCTTGAAGAAGGCCAGCATCGACCCCACACCGCAACGTTTGGGACCGACCTGGACTGACTTTGCCCGGCTTGCAGCGCACGATGGCGCGACATGTCCGAGGTCCTGGTCTGCCCCGAGCCTCCGACCCGCGTTCCGGGCGCCCGAATCAGGATATAAGGGGTAAAGTGGCTGTATGAGGGGCATTACTAGAAGGTTGGGGATGTATGCTGCAGCCCTTCAACCGCTCCGCCGATATTCGAAAGGAGCGAAACCATGATCTTCCCGCGTTACATGTCCGCTGTGAGGATCTTGCCCATGGTCATTGAGCCTCCTGGGCCGAGGCGGCGACTGAGGCCGGAAAAGGGGGTCTTCAGTGACCGTTCCAGCCGCCGTCGCCGTTGAGCAAGGGGCAGATCGGCAGGGGTTTCACTCCTGCTGTGCCCTGGCAAATCGACCTGGCCGCCTGAGGTGGTGGCCAGGTTTCGTGTTCTAGGAGAACGAGGTGGACTGCCGCCAGTCATCACACCACCAGCGAGGATCAGGCGGCCTGCTAGGCAGGCTGGCGCGGCGGGGATCGGTAGTCCAGCAGATCGTCGATCAGCGCCCGTTATCGAGCTCCTCATACTTACGCATAGTAATCAGTATGTGATACTTCGTTCCAGAGCAGGCAACGGTCCAGCAACTCACGGCGGCACAACTGCACCCACCGCTCCATGACCGCGTTCATCCGCAGCATCCGAACGCTGGTGAGCACCGTGTGGATTACCGACTTCGGCGAGGATCTCCTCGATAAGAGCCAGGAACTCCGCGTCCCGGTCGCGGAACAGATAGCGCGCACGGAGTGACGCCTATCTTGTGGCCGGAGATCCTTATAAGGACTTGCCCGCCGAGCAGAGCGCGCAGGCAACGGGCTGCCTGGCTATCGTCTACCTCATGAGGGCCAGAAGGAGTTCTCCGCTGTGGCGACGGGTGCAGTGGATCAGCGGAATCCTCTGGATCTGGAGCTGGAGCGTCGTTTACCGGGAGATCTTCCACTGGCACCACATGACGACGTCGCTGCGCTTCAATCCGCCACCGCCGCCGCCTGGAACCAACCTCCAGCCTCGAGCCGGTCTGCCGCTCCTGTCCGCTCTGGCCGCAGCGGCAATCGCACCTATCGCCTTCAGCGTCAGCATGATCATGGACCGGGTACGCAGAAGGCCGAACCGAAGCCGCTGACGGTCGCCGCGCAGGTTCAGGAATTGCGCCTGCCCTTCACCAAGGCCCGGTTGCACGTGCTGACCCAACGCGCTCTCGAAGGGTTGCGATGCTTTCGGGCTGCCGCGAACTCTCGATCATCGCCACTGTCCTCGCGGACCGGGTTCGGCTGGGGCCCGATCCGGAGGGACCAGCCCCGACCGGTAGGCGAAGATGACGAGATGGACCCGGTCACGGGCGTCGAGCTTGGTCAGCAGGCGGCGCACGTGGGTCTTGGCCGTCCCCTCGCCGATGTGGAGCCGTTGAGCGATCTCGGCGTTCGACAGGCCCTGGGCGATCAGGAGCAGGACCTGCCGTTCGCGCTCGGTCACCCCGTCCGGTGCCGCTCCCGCCGAGCCGGGATGGATGCCGGGCCGGGCGGCGAAGTCGGAGATCAGCCGCCGGGTGACGCTGGGGGCCAGCAGCGCCTCCCCCGCGGCGACCACCCGGATGGCGGTCAACAGCTCCAGCGGCGGGGCGTCTTTGAGCAGGAAACCGCTGGCACCGCCGCGCAGCGCCTCGTAGACGTACTCGTCCAGGTCGAACGTGGTGAGCATGATCACCTGCGCCTGCCCGGCGGCGGTGATCCGACGGGTGGCCTCGATGCCGTCCATTTCGGGCATGCGGATGTCCATGAGCACCACATCGGGCCGGGTCCTCCCGGTCACCTCCACCGCCTCCGCGCCGGTCGCCGCCTGGCCCACCACGCGCAGGTCGGAGGCCGTCGCCACGATGCCGCACAACCCGGTCCGCACCAGCGCCTGGTCATCGGCCACCACCACGCGCACGCTCACGCCCCGCTCTCCTCGTACGGCAGCCGCACCGCGACCTCGAACCCTCCGGACGGCAGGCGCCCAGCCCGCAGCTCCCCATTGCATGCGGCGACACGCTCGCGCATGCCGACGAGTCCGTGGCCGGTGCCGTCGGCAACCTCGGCGTACCGCGCCCGGCCGTCGTCGGTGACGTGCAGGACCAGCTCGCCCGGGTGATGGGCGATGGCGACCCGGGCGGTGGCGCCGCCGGCGTGTTTGATCACGTTGGTGAGCGCCTCCTGCATGATGCGGTACGCGGTCAGGTCGACGCCCGCCGGCAGCGCTCCGGGCACACCGCTGATCGTGAGCTCGACCTTCACCCCCGCCCGCTCGGTCTGCGCAACGAGCTCGCCCAGGCCCGCCAGCCCCGGCAGCGGAGCGACAGTGGCGGCCTCGTCTCCCTCGTCGCGGAGCACGCCCAGCAGGCGCCGCATCTCCGCCAGCGCCTGCCTGCCAGTGGTCTCGATCGCGCTCAGCGCCGCTCGCGCGTCCGTGGGACGTTCGTCGATCACCAGATGGCCGAACCCTGCTTGCAGGGTGACGATGCTCATGCTGTGCGCGACGATGTCGTGCAACTCGCGCGCGATCCGCAGCCGCTCCTCGACCACCCGCGCCCTGGCCCTCTGGGACTCCACCTCGGCCAACCGCTCATGGTGGCGAACCAGCACCCTGCCGTACTCACGCTGCCTGCCCAGGGCATGACCCGCCGCCCACGCGACCCCGAGGATCAGAGCGAAAGGAACAACTGCGCCGTTGTGCGAGAAATCAGGCATCGCCGTGGCCAGCGGTCCCGTCAGAGCGAGCGCAAGCGTGACGGCGGCCGAGCGGGTATCACGCGAAGCGGCCACCGTGTACAGCACGGCGGCCATCGGCACCAGAGCCACCGTGGCAAGGACGGGTTCCACGGGCGTCAGCCAGAAGGCCCCGAGCGCCGCCGCGACCGCCACCGGCGGACAGCGACGACGTAGGGCCAGCGCCAAGGAGGCCAGCAGGGTCCCGGCGACCGCCACCGGCCCGGGGCCGATCTCGTGAACGAGCAGCCCCCAAGCCAGGAGGGCATAGCCGGCCGCCAAGCAGGGGTCGAGGGCCGACCACACCGCGTGGCGTGCCCCAGGGCGGGCAGAGAACATCGCTCCAGCCTAGGAAGCGCACCATCGACTCCACATCGACCGATCGGCCTATGCCCGCGGGCAGGCGACGCGGCGGGCGAGCACCGGCCAGCCTATGGGGGCACATCCGAACCGAGGAGAACGCATGCCCTCTTCCCGTACGGCCGCCGGGATCGCCGCGACGGCTCTCGCAACGCTGCTGGTAACCCTTCCACCCGCAGCCGCGCGGGCGGCAGAGACCCGGCCACCCGTCCAGCTCACCCTGCCGGCTCCGACCGGGCCCCATCCGCTCGGCACCGTCTCCCTGCACCTGGTCGACCGCTCCCGGCCCGACCCCCTCGCCGGCGGCCACACCCCCCGAGAGCTCATGGTCACCCTCACCTACCCCGCCCGGACAACCGCCGGGCATCCAGTCGCGCCCTGGATCGAGCCGAAGGCCGGACGGGAGTATCTGCGGGAGCAGGGTCTGTCCGCGGGAGCCGTTCTGCTGCCACTCACGCATGGCCACGAAGGCGCGCCCGCCGACCGCCGGCTCGGCCGGTTGCCCGTCGTGCTGTACTCGCCGGGCAACGACACACCCCGCTCGATCAACACCATGGTGGTCGAAGAGCTGGCCAGCCGGGGATACGTGGTGGGGACGCTGGGCCACACCTTCGACGGCGTGGTCCAGTTCCCCGGCGGCCGAGTCGTCGCCTCGGCCCCCGACGGTCCGGCAACCGGCCCGCTGATCGCCGAGCAGCGCATCGCCGATACCCGCTTCGTCCTGGACCGGCTGACGGAGCTCAATCGCGGCGGCAATCCCGACGCCGAGCGTCGCCGCCTGCCCGCGGGGCTGCGCGGACTGCTCGACCTCGGCAGGGTGGGCATGTTCGGCCACTCCGCGGGCGGCGCCACGGTCGCCTCCGCCATGTTCGAGGACCCGCGCATCAAGGCAGGCCTCAGCCTGGACGGACCCGTCGCCGGCCCTGTGGTCACCGCGGGACTCGATCGCCCGTACATGCTGATGGAGGCCACCAAGGCCCGGCCGGAGAACCTCCCCGACCTGGCCACGTTCTGGTCGCGCCTGAGAGGGTGGAAGCTCGCGGTGCGCGCCGAAGGCGCCGAACACGCCTCCTACACCGACCTCGAGGTGATCATCGCGCAGGCCGCGCCGGCGCTGGACTTGAGCGCCGCGCAGGTCGCCGAGCAGATCGGCACGCTCGCCCCCGCGCGGGCCGTGGCCATCCAGCGGGCCTACCCGCTCGCCTTCTTCGACCGCCACCTGCGCCGGAAGGGCCACCTGCTGGACCGGCCCTCTCGACGCTTCCCGGAGGTGACCTTCCGCCCGTAAACCGTGGGACCATCGCACCAGACCGAACCGCCAGAGGTTCGCGATGCAGGCCGCCGGGTTGTACCGTTCGACGGTCGGCAAGCCCCCCGGTGCCGAGTTCGCGTCGCCCCCGCTCGTCGATGATGAACAGGTCGAACGCGACCGCATCGGGCAGCCCATCGTGTTCCAGGGCGATGATTCAGCGCGGCAACCCGTCTCATGCCTCGTCATCGATCTTCACTGCGCACACGTAACGTCCCCAGCGATCACTTGACTGGCATAACGCCTGACAGGGCGGATGCGATCGTCTGAGAACTCCCGTACGGGGAGGATGACAGGACGGGCGCGGGCAGCTCGGCTTGGTCGAGCCGGTCGTCCAGTTGGTCCACTGCCACCGCGCTCCCCAGGAGGGTGATGGTGGTCAGCACCAGCAGTCCGACGGCGATGGCGCGGCGCGGGCGTGGTGCCGGTGCCAGCAGGGCGGCCGCACGCCGGGCGACCTGCCCACCGGTCGCCGACAGGCTGACGGAGGAGGCACCGGTGGACCCTTGGCCGAACTCACCGCCCCGCAACGCAGCGGCCTTGGCAAGCCCCGCACGGGCCAGCGCGCGAGCCACCAGCCGGCGGTTGCCGAGCTGGCGCGCCGCGGCTTCGTCGGCCGCTCGCTCGACCGCGAACCGCACCACGCGGGCGGTAGGGCGCAGGAGGGGGTTGGTCGCGGAGGCGAGGTGCGCCACCTGGACGTAGAGGTGGTGCCGGCCGGAGACGTGAGCTGCCTCATGGGCGAACAGCACCCGGATTTCCGCACCGTCCAGAGCACGCAGCATGGCGGTCGTCACGACAACGCGTGCGGGAGTCCCAGGCAGGGCTGGAAGCGTGTAGGCGTCCGGCACGGCACCGGGCACGATGACGACCCCGTCGGGGCCTGGTACCAGCCGCCGGGCCGTACCCGCGACTCTGACCAACTCGCGAACCACCCGCGCGATCGTCTGCAAACCCGCAGCGAGCAGCAGTGCGGCGCATATCCCGGCCATCGCCTCGGCCGCCACCGGCCACGGCTGCTGAGCGCCGAGCCGGCTCACGGACCAGCTGCCGAGCCGCGCCACCTCAGGTACCTGCGCGAAGGACAGGAACCCGAGCGTGGTCAGCACCGTCCCCGTGCCCATGGCCACGATCACCATGGCGATCGGCACCAGCCGGACGGCCATCCCGGGCGGCAGGGTGCGCGCGATCCAAGGGCCGAGGAGGCCGAGTACGAGATTGGCCACCAGCGGGGACCACACCAGCCACGCCACCGCTCACTCGCCGGTTGTCCGGTGGGCACTGCCCCGCGCCTGGCGTCCGTCTTCGAGGCCGCGCAGCAGCTCGGTGAGCAACTGCTCGTCCTCGGGACCGAGGTCGGCGACGAAGTGAGCAAGCACACCGGCACGGTCGCCGCCCTTCCCGAGCAGGCGGTTCATCTGCGCGGCCACGGCGATCGACTGCGCCGCCCCGGCATCGGAGGCCACCCGGTAGGCGTAGGCCCGGCCGGAGGGCTCCCGCTCGGCCAGCCCTCGCTTGTGCAGCCGGGCGAGGGTGGTCATGACCGTGGTGTAGGCGAGTTCGCCATCGAGCTGATTTTGCACCTCACCGGGGGTCAGAGGTCGACCGGCCTCGGTCAGGCAGTCCAGGATCTCCTGCTCCAGGACGCCCGGGGATCGCCTGCCCGGCCTTCCCGGCGACTCGCTCATTCCCACCCCCCGGCATCTACTACAGACCTCAATCGTAGCTTGCGCCGTCAAGGTGCGGGCTCAGGCCTGCAGGTGCTTCAGGGTCTTCTCGAGGGTCTTCATCGCCGCGCCGCATCGCGCCTGAGTCGGGGAATCGGCCCGCAGCGCGGTCAAGGCCCCGTCGATCGCGCTGTCCAGGGCGTGCCAGTCGCTCGGCGAGCGGGGTTTGAGACCGGCCTCGGCGGCGTCCCAGGCCACCTCGAGGTCCTTGATCCGAGCCTTCGCCCCGGCCAGGTCGCCCTTGGTGGTCAGCGCGTTGACGTCGTCGATGATGACGGTGAAAGAGGACAGGTCCCCGAGCTTGGGACTCGATGCCTGCCTCAACACCGCGGAGGAACCGGCGGGTTGGCCTGCGGCGCCTGCTGACATCCAACCGCCGATCCCAACGACGACCACGATGCCGGCGGCCGCCCATACCAGGTCCGCGGGCCGGCCCAGGATCGCTCTGCCCGGCTTGCCATCGGCGTGCGAGCCCGTGCGGCGGGCTCTGGTGGCGGCGATCTGCTCGCGGGCGACCAGCACGACGATGACGGCGAAGAACAGCACGCTGGTCCTGGTCGCGCCCAGGCCGAAACCGCCGAGCGAGTGGTCCTGGGTGAGCAGGTCACCCACTGCGGCGCCCAGCGGGCGGGTAAGGATGTAGGCGGCCCAGAACGCCGGCACCTGCCAGGCCTCGACCCGCCACAGCACCAGCGTGACGAGGAAGGCGCCGCCGAACAGCAGCGCGCCGTTGCGGAACCCGAGGCTCAACGACTCGGTGGCCAGGTCGCCCGCCGCGGTGCCAAGCGCGAAGGTGGTCAGGATGGCCGCCCAATAGAACGCTTCCCGCCGGGGCGTGTTGATCGCGGTGATCGACAGCGTCATCTCCTGCCGGTACCAGACGGTGAAGACCACGGCCAGAAGCACCGCGAACAGCGTCGTGCTGACATACAGGCTGATCCCGAGCGTGTCGGTGAGGAAGTCGGTGATCTGCGTTCCCGAGATGCTGACCAGGACCACGGACAGCCAGTAGATCCACGGGGTGTAGCGGCGGGAGGACGCCTGCAGGACGAGGGCCGCAGCCAGGACGGCGAACACCAGACCATCGGTCAGCACCGGGCCGAGCCCGACGTTGACCGTGAGGTAGTCCGCGAACGTCTCCCCCACCGTCGTCGAAAGGATCTTGATGACCCAGAAGGTCGCTGTGACCAGGGGCACCTTGCTTGCCATTTGCCGTCGCCGAGGTGGGGCAGAGGTGGACACCATGCGCACGCTCCAGACATAAAAGGGACACGGCCACTGGTACCCCAGAAGCACCAGCCATCAGCAGATACTACTCGCACGAATAGTAGCAAACGGCGGACTGCTTCAATTGGAATGGCTCGAGGCCCTCGCGACGGACCCGAGCGAGCAGCAGCGCGGCCGTCGCGGCGAGCCCGACGAACAGTCCGAACCACGTCCCGAGCGCCTGCCATCCGGCCGAAAGCCAGCAGCCAGGCGGCGGGCAACCCCACCAGCGTGCGGGAGGAGACGCTGCGCGGCTACGTCGTGCGAGCAGCCACGCCTTGGGCTACTGCGCCGGCAGTGCGGCCAGTCCGCTGGAGAAGCGGCGCAGGAGCAGGCCGGCTGTGGCGGTGAGGCCGCCGAGCAGGCCCAGCCAGGTGCCCAAAGCGCCCAGTCCGGCCGGTCCCGCCAGCAGGGCCGCAAGGGGAAGACCCACAAGCCAGTAGCCGACCAAGGTCAGCCGGAAACCGCTCTTGGTGTCGTCGAGGCCACGCAGCAGACCCACGCCGATGTTCTGGGCGCAGTCCACGAACTGCATGACGGCGGCCACCATGAGCAGGCTGGTGGCGATGGTGAGCGCCGTTCCGCCGTCCGCGCCGAGGAACGGGCGCAGGACGAGGTCGGGCAGCGCGAGGTACAGCACCGCGACGAGGGCCATGACGGCGGCCCCGCAGGCGAGGGCGGCTCGTGCGATGCGCCGGGCCTGACCGGGCTGCCCCAGGGCGATCTGCCTGCTCACGCTGATCGAGGCGGCGTGCGACAGGCCTACGGAGACCTGGAAGACGATGTAGACGAGCTGGTTGACGGCGGTGTGCGCGGCCAGGGCGGCGGTGCCGGACGTGCCGATGATCAGGGCGACGACGGAGAAGAACCCGGCCTCGGAACCGTAGGTGGCCGCGATCGGCAGACCGAGCCCGGTGAGCCGGCGCACCGTCGCGGGACGGGCCCGCCAGAGGCGAAGGTTGAGCGCCGGGGCCAGCTCCGGGTCCCGGCGGGCGGAGACGTACAACGCGATGAAGGTCGCCAGGTAGACGGCGCTGGTCGCGGCGCCGATCCCGGCCGGCCCGAGCGGGTGGACGAGCGCGGCGTTGAGTGCGGCGTTGACCACGATCGAGGCCAGGGTGATGCGCAACAGCGCCTGCGGGCGGCGCATGCCGACGGTGAACTGCCGAAGCGCCTGGAACCACAGGCAGGGCAGCAGGCCGGGAGCCAGCGCCCACAGTATTGGCCGCATCCGCTCGATCACCGCCGGCTCCTGCCCCAGCAGGGCGACGGCCTCGCCGATCACCACCATGGCCGCGCCCCCGACGAGACCCGCGATGGTCGCCAGCGCCATCGCGGCCCGGACCAGGTCGCCGACGTCCTCATCGCGCGCGTGGGCGGCGGCGACCTGGTTGCCGACTGCCGTCACCAATCCGACGCCCATGGTGCGTAGCTGGTTGAAGATGACCATCGCCAGCCCGCCTGCCGCCAGCGCCTGCACGCCGAGCATGCCGAGCATGAGGGTGTCGGTGGTGGTCAGCGCCACCTGGGCGAGCTGGGTGAGGGCGAGGGGCACGGCGAGTCCGGCCAGTTCGCGTACGTCGTGGCGCAGGGGGGACGTTGGCACGCCGTTTTCTCTCCCTTTAGGATAGGCAAACCTAAGTAAGACTATCGGTGCGAATGAGGATGAAGTGGACCTGAGCAGGCGTCAGCTTCTCATGACCGCAGGAGGGGCGAGCTTAGCGGCGCTGCTCACGGCCTGTGGTAGCGGGTCGGAGCCCGGCTCCGCCCCTGCGGCCCAGCAGGCTCAGGCGAAACCCGCCAGTGGGGGCACACTGCGCGTCGGCGCGCTGGGCAAGGCGAGCGCGATCACTCGCGACCCCCACGGCACGCAGGCCAACGAGAGCGACTATCTGATCATCAGTCTGGTCTACGACACGCTGACCGTCCCGGGCGCCACCGCCAATACCGCACCCCGCCTGGCCGGCGAGTGGAAGGCGGACAAGGACGCCAAGACCTGGCGGTTCACGCTGGCGCCGGGCGCGACCTTCCACGACGGCACGCCGGTGACCGCCGAGGACGTCGTCTGGTCGCTGCGCCGCCTGCGCGACACCCCCGCCGGTCCCGCCCGGCTGCCGGGCGTCACGTCCGCGAACATCAAGGCGGACGGGGACACCGTCGTGCTCACCTCCGACTACCCCAACGCCGACCTGCCGCTGATGATGCGGCTGACGACGTTCGTGATGAAGAAGGACACCACGGAGGTGGCCGGCGCGCCGGGCACCGGCCCGTTCAAGCTCGACTGGTACCGCGACGGCAACGCCCGCCTGGTCCGCAACGACAGCTGGCACGGGGGCAAGCCGCACCTCGACGCGATCGAGGTGAAGATCTTCGAAAGCCCGCAGGCCATGGCCAACGCGCTGCTGGCCGGGCAGATCGACGTCGCCTCCAACGTCGGCGCCGTCGCCGCCCGCGTCGCCACCGGCCGGCCCGGCGTGCAGGTGCTGCGCCGCCCCGACGACATGGCGATGCCGATCGTCATGCGCACCTCCAAGGGCAGCCCGTACGCCGACCCCCGGGTCCGCGAGGCACTCCGGCTGGCTGTGGATCGCGAGGCGATGGTCAAGCAGGTGCTCAGCGGGTACGGCAAGGTCGCCAACGACGTGCTCGGCACCGGCGATTCCGTCTATGCCAAGGACCTGCCGCAGCGCGCGCGTGATCTGGCGCGGGCGAAGCAGTTGTTGCAGGAGGCCGGTTTCGACCTGTCGAAGACCTACCCGCTGCACACCACCGACGACATCGCGGGGCTCGCCGAGTCCGCCGCGCTCTTCGCCACCCAGGTCCGTGAGGCAGGCGTGCAGATCGAGGTCGTCAAGCAGGACTCCGGCGCGTTCTGGGACAAGACCTGGCTCAAGGGCGACCTGTACACCACCTACTGGGGCACCAACGACTCGGTGCTGTTCTTCGCCAGCAAGCTCCTGCTGACCGGCGCAGGGCAGAACGAGTCGGGCTGGAGCGACGCCGCGTTCGACCGGACGTACAAGGAGGCCGTCGGCACCCTGGACGAGGCCGTCAAGGCCAAGGCGCTGCGCACGCTGCAGGAGATCGAGCACGAGCGCTCCGGTTACGTGCTGTGGGGCATGGCCGACGGCATCGACCTGGCCGGAGCGGCCGTCCGCGACCTGCCGAAGCTTCCCGGGTACGGACGCGTGCAGCTTGAGCGGGTATGGCTGGCTCGTTGACGGTGCTCCGACTCGGCTGGCTGCTCGCCCGCCGGGCCGGCCTGCTCGCGGCCTTGCTCGCGCTGGTCTTCGTCGTCGTGGAGGCGCTGCCGGGCGACGCCGCCGACGCGAGCGCCGAGCGCGGGGAGAGCGCCGCCGACGTCGCCCGGCGACGTACCCTGCTCGGCCTCGACCAGCCGGTGTTCGTACGTTTCCTGCACTGGATGGCTGGGCTGCCCACCGGAGATCTCGGCGTCTCCGCCCGCGGGGAGAAGGTCTGGAACCTGCTGGCGGGGCCGCTGTCCAACACGCTTCTGCTGGGCGGCGTCGCTCTGGCCGTCACCGTCGCCACCGCACTCGCCATCGGCTGTTGGGCCGCGCTGCACCCGGGATCGGTGACCGACCGGGTGATCTCGGCTTCGGCCACGGCCGTGCTGGCGCTGCCTGAGTTCGTGATCGCGGTGGCGTTGGTGCTGGTGTTCGCGCTCTGGACGGGTCTGCTTCCGGCGGCGACGTTGGCCGGGGCGGACGGTTCCCCCGCCTCATGGACGATGCTGGTACTGCCGGTGCTGGCGCTGGCGATCCCGCAGATCGGATGGAACGCGCGGATCGTGCGCGGCGCGATCGCCGACGAGGCGCGAGCACCGCACGTGGTCGCCGCCGTCCTCGACGGTCTGAGGCCTCGGCGCGTCCTCACCCACCACCTGCTGCCCGGCGCGCTGCCCGCCATCGCCGTGGGCGCGGCGACCTCCACCGGCATGCTGCTGGGCGGCGCGGTCGCGGTAGAGACGATCTTCAACTATCCCGGAGTCGGCGCGCTCCTCGCCGGAGCCGTGGCAGACCGCGACACCCCGATCATCGCCGGCGTGGTGGCGCTGACCGGGCTCGCGATCACATGTGTGCTGCTGGTTGCCGACCTGATCCGCTCCTGGGCCGCAGGAGGCCGCCTGTGATGCGTCTGCTGCCCGCGCTGGTCCTGCTCCTGCTGGCCTTGGGCGGACCGCTCCTGGCTCCCCTGCCGATGGACCAGCCGGTCACCATCCCGTTCGGGCCCGCCGGAGCCGACGGCGCGCTGCTCGGCGGAGACCAGCTCGGCCGCGACGTCCTGAGCAGGCTCCTGTACGGGGGGCGCGACCTGGTCCTGTCCTCCGTCACCGTCGCGCTGCTCGTCACCGCCATCGCCGCGGTCCTGGGGGTGGCGGGAGCGTTACGTCCTGCCTTCGGTCGCTTCATCGAGCGGGCAACAGACGTGTTCATGCTGCTGCCCGCCGTCCTGGGCATCCTGCTGGTCACCCAGGCGTGGCCGCACGGCGGCCCGTTCGCCCTCGTGACCGCCGCCGTCGCGCTCGGCGTCCCCTTCGCCGTCCGGTTCATGACCGCCGCCGCGGCGCCCGTCGTGGCCACCGGCTACGTCGAAGCGGCCATCGCCGGCGGCGAGCGCACCTGGCACCTCATCATCCGCGAGGTGCTGCCGAACCTGCGTTCCACCGTTCTTGCCCTCTTCGGGCTGCGTTTCGTGGAAGGCGTCTACGTGATCTCCACTGCTGCTTTCCTCCAGATCGGCCCTCAGCCGCCGGCCGCCGACTGGGCGCTGATGATCCGCGAGAACAGTGCCGGGCTCGTCCTCAACCCATGGGCCGTGCTGGCGCCCGGCATCGCGATCGCCGCGCTGGCGATGAGCGTCAATCTGGCCGCCGGCGCACTCGCCCCCAAGGTACGTACATCGGAGGTGGCGTTCCTGTGAGCCCGCGTGCGGTGGTAACCGGTCTGACAGTGGCGGCCCCCGGCGGGCCCGAGTTACTGGCGGGTGTCGACCTGGCCGCCCAGCCCGGGCGCGTCCTGGCCCTGGTGGGCGCCTCAGGCTCGGGCAAGACCACCCTGCTGCGCGCGCTGCTGGGAGACCTGCCGCCGCGCACCACCCGCCAGGCGGGAGACGTGCGGGTGCTCGGTGTGGACGTGTTCGGCTGCGGCCCGGACGCGCTACGCGAGCTGAGGCGCAGGCGACTGGCCTTCGTCGGGCAGGACCCGGGCTCGGCGCTCAATCCCAGGATGCGCGTGGCAGCGGTCGTCGCCGAGACCGGCACCGGCCTGACCCGTGACGACGTCTCCGGCCTGCTCGGCGAGGTCGGCCTGGCCGGCATCCCGGGGATACCCAGGCGCAGGACCGTCGAGCTCTCGGGCGGCCAGCAGCGCAGGGTTGCTCTGGCCAGGGCGCTGGCCCGTCGGCCGGATCTGCTGCTCCTGGACGAGCCCACCGCAGGACTCGACCCCACCGCGCGCGCCGAGATCGGCGCGCTGCTGCGGCGTCTGGCCAGGGAACGGGAAATCGCGGTGGTGATGTCCTGCCACGACCGGGAGCTGGTCGCCCAGGTGGCCGACGACGTCCTGGAACTGCCCGGTGGCGTGCCCTCCGAGCCGTCCGCCCTCCCGCGGCGCTCCCAAACACCTGGTCATGAGGCGGGCCTGCGTGCCGAGGGGCTGGCCGCGCATGTGGGGCCCGCGCGCCTGCACGTGCTGCGCGGCGTCGACCTGCACGCACCCTCGGGGGCCACGGTCGGCGTCGTCGGCCCCTCCGGCTCGGGCAAAACCACGCTGCTGCGCACCCTGGTCGGCCTGCACCCCCGCTCGAGCGGCTCCCTCACATTGGACGGCCTCACCCTGCACCCCGACGTACGACGCCGAGCGCGGGAACTGCGTCGCCGGGTGCAGTTCGTACCACAGAACCCGATGGGAGCGCTGAACCCCTCGGCCACCGTAGGCGCCGCCCTGCTGCGGCCGGTGCGGCTGCACCGCCGACGCCCACGCGCCGCGGAACCGGAGCGCGTGGGCGAACTGCTGGAACAGGTCGGGCTGAGCCCCGACCACGCCGGCCGATATCCGCACGAGCTGTCCGGCGGCCAGCGCCAACGGGTCTCCATCGCACGAGCCCTGGCCGCCGAACCCGACGTACTGATCTGCGACGAGGTCACCTCAGCCCTGGACGACGGCACCGCCCGCGCGGTCATGAACCTCCTGACCGGCCTGCGGGAAACCCAGGGCACAGCCGTGATCTTCGCCTCTCACGATCTCCGACTCATCCAGGAGTACGCCGACAGCGTGGTAACGGTCTAGCCCGGACCTTGTCGCGAAGGTAAGAGGACTTCCGGTTCTGGGCCGGACGTTGCGGATGCCGACTAATCATCCGGCCAGGTCAAGCCACGTGTCAGCATTCCTTCACGACACCTACGAGCCGATCACGTCGGCGGATGTCCAACGAAATGATCGAGGCCGATTTGATGTCGGGATCAAAGAGCGGTCGAAGGTTCGATTCAGCAGCTCGCGTCGGCAGGTCCGCCTCGTGGTGCCGTCGTACGCTCAGCCTTCGGTCAGGGGTGCGCCTCGGTAGGCGCGCCAGAGGGCGAGGTCGTAGCCCAGACCCAGGGCCGCGCCGAGCAGCAGCGGAGCTCCCAGCGTGGCCAGGGTGCCGATCAGCAGCGTGGTGGCGGCGATGGGGGCTGCCGAGACGGCGATGCTGCGGGCCAGGCTGGTCATGCTGGCGGCGGCCGTGCGGTGCGCGGTGGGAACGACCGCGGCCGTGAAGGCCTGCCGGGCCGGTACGTCGATCTTGGAGACCGTCTGGCGGAGCAGCAGCAGGGTGACGGCGGTGGCGAGGTTCTGGGCGAACGGGATGCAGGCCAGCAGCAGGTTGGCCACGGTGTGCGGAAGGAGCATGGTGGCCAGCAGGCCGCGCCGGGCGGCCAGCAGTGGCGCGGTGAGCTGGGCCAGGGCCGGCAGCAGGTTGGCGGCGAAGAACACCAGGCCCAGTTGCGTGGTGGTGGCGCCGTAGCGGTGGGCGAACCACCAGGCCAGCACGGCCTGGACGGCCAGCCCGCCGGACAGGGCGTCCAGGGCGGACAGCCCGGCCAGCAGGCGGACCTGGCCCGGCACCCGCACGCGGTGCCCGCTCCGCTCAGGTCGTGCGGTCTCGGGTGCCTCGGCCTGCGGCGACAGGCGCCAGAACAGCGTCACGGTGCCGGCCGCCAGGACCGCGTACAGGGCGAAGGCGGCGTCCGGGGCCGACGTCCACGACTGGAGCCCGAGGGCCGCGGCGGCCAGCCCGCCCAGCGCGCCGGACGCCATGGCGGTGACGTTGTAGCAGGTGAAGATGGCCGTATGGCGGGCCGGGGGGCAGTTCTGGGCGAGGATCGCCTGCTCCACCCCGGAGAACGGGGTGTTGTCGTTGGTGGAGGGCGAGATCGTCCCGATGAAGGCGGCGGCGACCAGCACGGGGTAGGACTCGCTGAATGCGAACACGACGCCGGTCACCGCCATCAGGCAGCCGCACGCGATCAGCGTTCGCCGCCGTCCCCATACGTCGGCGAACAGGCCCAGCATCAGGCTCGCGAACACCGAACCGGCGGCGGCCACGGCCAGCAGCAGCCCGGTCTGCCAGGGAGCGTCGCCGTCCTGGACGAGCAACTCGGCCAGGAGCACGCTGGTACATCCGTACCCGAAGGTCCGCAGTGCCCTGGCTGCGATAACCAGCAGCCCGTTGCGTCCCACTTCCGCCGGAAATCGTCCCCTGAGCTGCACATTTGGCATGCGGCATGATGCCGCGGGCACCACAGCGGGCACACTGCGAACGCGCGAGAACGCGCAAAAATCTTCCTGTGGCTGATCTGACGTGGCGTGGCGGCCGCGAAGCAGCGCCGAACGCTCAGGACTGTGCCGGGCACCCCCAGCACGATGAGTCTCGAGGTGCCCGGCGCCTGGCTCAGCCGTCCTCGGGCTCGGAGGCGTCGCCCTTGTCCTCCTGCTCGTTCTGGTCGCCCGCCTGGCCCTGCTTGCCCTCCTGCGCCTCAGAGCCGGCCTCCTGTCCCTGGTCGTCCTGGCCGTCCTCAGCTTCGGCCTTCTCGCCATCCTGGTCGTCGTTGCCGTCTTCAGCTTCGGCCTTCTCGCCGCCCTGCTCGTTCTCCTTGGTGCCCTCGTTGGGCTCCGCGCTCTCCGCGGGCGTGGCGGCCTCGTTCTCGGGGGCCTGCTCGGTGGGGGCGGAGGACTGGGTGGAGGCGGGGGCGGGGCTCTGGTCGGTGGAGGAGGCGAACGCGGCAGCTCCGCCGCCCGCCACGAGGATGGCCACGGTGGCGAGTCCGGGGATGATCACAGACTTACGCATTGCAATATCTCCGATGCATTGACGTCGTACTGACGTCTTCAGTCTGCGGAAACGTGGGATAGCGGCAGGTTCGGCCAGCCATAACGCAAGGTTAATCCTGGCCCGAACCCCGGATCCGCGCGGCCACGTGTGCGTAAAGGTTAGCGCCGCGCTAACCGAGTGCTGTCACGTTCCTGCTGTGCGCCCATGGGGCAATCCCTCTGAGCAGCGCACCCCGCCGCCACGACTCGGCAGGGACCGCCGGAGCTCCTGACATGCGCCAGGGCTGCCGTGGGAGATGAAGAGTGCACAACAGGTAAGGGGAACCGATGAGACGATGCTCGGCGACGACGGGGATCGCGATCGGTCGGTCCTGATGGCCAGGGCGACGGGTGTCGCCGCCGCAGACCCTACGGTCAACCCACCCACCCCGGCACCTTCCGGACCACAACAAACCGGCATGAGCGTACCTTGCACGAGTCCAAGGATGGGGCCGGACATAACACCAGGACCGCCGGATATGAAGCTGAGGAACCGACGTCGGGCGTGACGAACGAGTTCGATCACCTGACGCAGATAGTGGCCCACCATCAGGGACACCGCCACCGCCGCAGGACAGCTGCGGCGCTCTTCCCGGCCGCGGATGCGCCAATTGGGCGCCACAATCGCGACAACGCAGAGCGCGGAGATCGAGAAGATGAAGGGATGGTTCGACCGGTGGTACTCGAGCCCCTCCCTGTTCATGCTCGAGAACACCGTGCATCCGCAGGTTTCAGGCGTTCGCCGGTAGAGTGCGCGACTCTCAGTGGGCGGAGATGCTGCGGATGCGCCAGTGGCTGGCGCAGTGGTTCGGTAAGCAGAGCATGCCCGACAGCCAAGGGTGCCCGGATGCCGGGGATGACAGGAACGGACGCGGACACCGGCCTTCCCCCATGGGCACCAGGTTAAGCTTGACCCGAAACCGGACTCGCGAAGCGGGTCGTGTGCGAAGGTTAGCGTCGCGCTAACCGAGTGCTGAGCGGGCGCTGTAACGTCCCTCCGTACCGTTCATTCGTGAGATCAGGCAGCAGAACGACAGTCCCGGTGCCGGTCTCCGCCGCGTTCCTGGGCCTGGGGGTGGTCGTCGGCTTCGCCGCGCGCACACCCGCGTGGACCGCGGCGGACACCAGCGTGAGCCAGGCGGTGCAATCGCTACGCGGGCCGTGGCCGACGGCCGTGGCGCAGGTCCTGAACGTGGGCTTCGGCACCGTTGTGGGCATGGTCCTGGCCGCCCTCCTCGTCGTAGGTGTAGCCGTATCGGGACGGACCCGCGCCGCTGGCGGCGTGCTGCTGGTGATCGCCGCGGGATGGGGCATGAGCGCGCTGGTCAAGGTCATCGTCGCCCGCCCCCGGCCCCCGGAGGTCCACGCCCTGGTACGGGAGCTGGGTCCCGACAGCTTTCCCAGCGGTCACGTGTGCCTGACCCTGTCGATCGTGATCGCCGTCGCGCTGCTGGCCAGGAAGACCAGGGGCTTCTGGTTCGTCGTGGCGGTGGGCGGCGTCCTGGTGGCCGGTCAAATGGCCGCGAGGGTCTATCTCGGGGCGCACTATCCCACCGACACGCTGGGCTCGCTCATCGTGGCCCCGGCCGCCATCCACCTCGTCCTCAACGCGCGAAGGGTCGGATTGTCCCTGCTGCGCGCGGACAACCGCCGCAGGGCGCGCCGCGCCGGGCCGCGTAGCATCCGGCAGGTGAAGATCCTGCTGCTGCACGCGCACGGAATGGGCGGCACCATCAGGACCGCCTTCAACCTCGCGGGCACGCTGGCGGCCCATCACGACGTGGAGATCGTCAGCGTCACCAGGACCAGGGACAAGCCCTTCTTCGAGGTGCCGCCCGGCGTTCGCGTCACCTTCCTGGACGAGCGCACGGATCGCCGACCGCGCGGCGTCCTGTTCCGCAGCAGGCTCATCCCTCGGGAGGAGGCCGCGTACGACAGGTTCGACCTGCGTACCGACCTCGCCTTGCTGCGCTTCCTGCGCCTGCGCACCGGCGTCCTGATCACCACCCGCCCCGGACTCAACCTGGCCGCCGCCCTGCTGGCGCCGCCTGGCGTGATCACGATCGGGCAGGAGCACACCGGCTTCGGCTCGCACCAGCCCTCCGTCCGGGAGATGATCGCCCGCAGGTACGGCAGGCTCGACGCGCTCGTCACCCTGACCGAGGCCGACCTGAGCGCCTACCAGGCGGCCCTGGGTTCCCGTGCGCCGCGACACCTGCTCGGCATCCCCAACGCCACGCCGCCACTCACCGGCGGCCACGCTCCCCTGAACGCCAAGACCGTCATCGCGATCGGCCGCCTGACCAAGGTCAAGGGCTTCGACCTGCTGCTACGCGCCTGGCAACGAGTCAGCGCCACCCACCCCGGCTGGACGCTGCGCATCGTCGGCTCAGGACCCGAGCGCGCCCGCCTGCTCAAGCTGGCCGGCGACCTCGGGCTGGCCTGCTCGGTCGAGCTGCCCGGACCCTCCCGCGACGTCGGCGCCGAACTCGACGACGCGTCGATCTTCGTGCTCAGCTCCCGCCGCGAGGGATTCCCGATGACCATCCTGGAGGCGCTGAGCAAGGGCGTGCCCGTGGTCGCCTTCGACTGCCCGCACGGCCCCGGCGAGATCATCACCCACGGCCACGACGGGCTCCTCGTCCCCCCGCGGGACATCGCTGCCCTGGCTACGGCGATCGGCCGCCTCATCGACGACGAGACCGAGCGCCACATGATGGGCACGGCCGCGCTAACCACCGCCAACCGGTACGACCCCGACGTCATCGGCAGGCGATGGACCGCTCTGCTGGAGCGGCTGGCAGCGGGCGGCTGATCGTTCACAGGTCGCGTAGCACCGTCAGCGGCGGGCGGTGGGCGGCTCGGACCGTGGCCGCTCCGGCGGCGGTCAGCGCCGCCAGCCCGAGGGCCGCGAGGGCGGCCAGGTACGCCCACGGCACGGCGGGCGCGTCGGGCGGCGGGTCGAACACGCCGCTGAGCACGGCGACCAGCATCTTCGACAGCGCCCACCCGCAGGCGGCCCCCAGCACGGCCGCGGCCACGCCGACCACCGCCACCTCGGCCCACACGAACGAGCCGAGCTGGCGCGGGGTCGCACCGAGCACTCTGGCCAGCGCGTACGTGCGGCGCCGCTCGGCGAAGCCGAGCACGAGCAGCAGGCCCGTGGCCAGCCCCGCCAGGGCCAGCGCGTAGCCGAGCTCGATGGCGGTCAGGCCGGACAGGTCCACGGCGGTGAGACTGCTCCCGACGACCTCGCGGGTGGTCTCCACATCTGTGACCTTGGCCGTCGGGCCGAGCCTGGCGCGCAGCTCGGCGGCGACCCGGTGCGGCGGCGTCCCGTCGGTGCTGATCAGGTACGTGGTGTCGGTAGGCATGTGGCGGGCCAGGTAGGCGGCGTTGGCGACGAGGAAGCTGTCACGCGGCGCGGTCGGGAACTCGGTCACGATGCCGGCGTAGCGGAACGGCACGGTCGCGCCGTCCTCGGTGCGCAGCCGCACCTGGTCACCGAGATGGAGCTGGAAGTCGTTGACGGTCTCCTGGCTGACCAGCAGCGCGTCCGGCTGGCGGGCGAGCCGGTCGAGGATCTGTCTGGCGGTGCCGCCGGAGACGTACGTGTCGTGCAGGCGGGTCGTGGCGGGGCGGATGCCGTACAGGTCCTGCAGGTCGGAGCCGACGTAGGCGAAGCGGTGCCGCAGCGGCTCGACCTCCCTCACGCCGGGGACACCCGCGAGCTGCCCGAGGGTGGCGGCCGTCTGCGAGACGGTGACGTCGGCGCCGTTGGTCAGCTCGGCGTCCACCTGCGCCTGCTGGCGGTAGGTGGTGTCGAAGACGGACGTGGAGACCGCGAACGCGACGGCCAGCGCCGCCAAGGTGGCCGTGCGGGCCAGCGGCGCGCGCTGCCGCGTCAGCATCGCGGACACGGTGCCCGCCAGGTTCCCGGCCAGCGGCCTGGCCGCCCAGGTGACGGGCATCGTCCGGGTGATGCGCCAGATGAGCAGGCCCGCGCCCGCCCACAGCAGCGCGGGGCCGGCGAAGGCCCAGTAGTCGACCGACAGCTGGGGCAGGCCCTCGGGGACCAGGACGAGCTGGTAGCCCCCCTTGCCGGTGATCCAGAAGACCACGCCGGCTCCGGCCAGCAACCACAGGTCCAGGCCGTACCGCAGCCAGGCGGGCGAGCAGCGTGACCCGCCGACGGGGCGGCGGGCGGCCGACACGGTGGTGGCGCGCAACGTGGGCGGCAGCACGGTGGCGGCGACGACCAGCAGCCCCAGGGCGGCGGCCCACCACGACACGTCCGCCGAACCGAACAGCGCCCGTCCGGCCAGCGCCGCCAGCCCCAGGCCCGCCAGCACGCCGGCCACGCCGACGAGCGCGGTCTCGGCCAGCGCGAGCCGCACGAGCGCGCCCCGCGAGGCGCCCCGGGTTCGCAGCAGCGCCTGGTCGGACGCTCGCCGCTGCGCCCCCGCCCGCGTGACGAGGGCGGCGAGCAGGGCGGCCAGCACGACCGCGGGCGTGCCCAGGAACAGGAACAGCACCTGCGAGTACAGGGCGTCCGCACGGGCGGCGTCCAGGGCGGCGCCGAGGTTGTCGCCGACCAGCCCGGTGCCGGCCATGCGCTCCTCCAGGTTGCGCGCCTGCCCGGTGACCGCGGTGTAGGCCGCCGCCGGGTCGGCCGGCAGCCGGTGGCCGATGCGGACGTGGAACTGGGTGCGTACCCGGTCGCGCGGGATGCCGTCGAACAGCCGGTGCCAGTCGGCCTCCGGCAGCAGCAGCACGTTGTCGGGGGGCGCCTGCGGCTGCGCGCCCGGTGGGGCGCCGACCCGCTGGAACAGCGAGTCGGCGGCGGGCAGCTCCACGACCCCGGTGACCGTCACCGGGGCGTCGGTCAGCCCGGGACGGCGCAGGGTGACGGTGGCGCCGGGCTGGGCGTGCAGGTTGGCGGCGGTCTGCTGGGCCAGCAGGGGCCCGTTCGCCTTGCCCGCGAGCAGGCGCAGCTCGCCGGGGAAGGTGGCGGCGTAGTCGGCAGGCAGGCCGAGAACCTGGCCCGCGCCCGTGGTCAGCGTCTGCCCGGCCTGCCGCGACTCGAATCCGTCGATCCTGGCGAAGCTCACCTGTTTGGACGTGCCGGGCATCGGGACGGACACGGTCTGGCCCGGCTGCTGCTCCACCTGCCAGTCGACGGCCACTCGCTGGATCGAGCGGGCCGTCATGGTTTCCTTGGCGGAGGCCAGGAACGCGCCCAGCGCGGCGGGAAGGGCCACGGCGAGCGCGATGCCCGCCGCGGCGGCGGCCAGCCTGCCCGCCCGGCGGGCCAGCAGGCCGCGCAGCCAGATGAGGATCAGCATGTCAGCGCTCCGTCGCTCATGGTCCAGGTCGCGGGGAGCCGCGCCGCCACGAGCGGATCGTGGGTGGCTACCACGAGGGCCGCCTCCAGCCGGGAGGCCACCCCGGTGAGCAGGTCCACCACCCGGCGGGCCAGGTCCGAGTCGAGCTGCGCCGTGGGCTCGTCCGCGATGATCAGGCGAGGCTCGACGGCCAGCACGCGGGCGACTGCGACGCGCTGCGCCTGCCCGCCCGACAACTCTTCGGGTAGTGACCCGGCCAGGTCGGCCAGGCCGATCGTGGCCAACGCGATCAGCGCCCGCTCCTTGGCCTCGGAGTCTCCTACGCCGGCGATGATCAGCGGCAGCGCGACGTTCTCCGCGACGTCGAGTGGCGGCAGCAGGCTCGGCCCCTGGAAGACCACTCCGACGCGGCCGCGCGGGTGGTCGTCGAGACCGGGCCAGGCGATCCGCCCTGCCGTGGGCCGGTCGAGCCCGGCGAGCAGGTGCAGCAACGTCGTCTTGCCCGACCCCGACGGGCCGGTGACCGCGACCTGCTGCCCCGGCCGCAGCTCGCAGGTGACGCTGTGCACGGCGACCAGGGCGTTCGCCCCCTTGCCGTATGACCGGGCCAGACCCTGGCAGGTGACCAGCGCGGCCGTTTCGGTCGCCTGCTCCTTCGGCTCCACGGTCATGTCGCTCGCCCGTCCTTCAGTTCCACGACGCGGTCGGCCAGTCGCCGCACGGCCGGGCTGTGCGAGGCGATCACCACGGCGGTGTGCTCGCCGGCCTGCTCGCGGATCAGCCGCAGCACCGGCGCCTCGGTGTGCTGGTCGATTTCGCCAGTGGGCTCGTCAGCCAGCAGCAGCGCGGGGCGGTTCGCCAGCGCGACAGCCAGCCCCGCGCGGGCCGACTCCCCACCGGACAACTCGCTCGGCCACGCCCGTGCCCTGGTCGAGAGCCCCAGGCGGGCCAGCAATTCCTCGCGTAGACGCCGGTCGCGCCGCCCCGCCAGCCGCTGGGCCAAATCGACATTGGCCGCTACCGTCAGGTGCTCGATCAGGTTGCCACTCTGGAACAGCACGCCCACCAGCCGGGCACGGAGCGCGGCCCGCTCGGCCTCCGGCCGGTGGCTGATGCGGTGGCCGGCCACCCTGACGGTGCCGCCGTCGGGGTCGTCCAGCCCGCCCAGACAGGCCAGCAGCGTGGACTTGCCCGACCCTGAAGGGCCGCTGACCAGCACGACCTCGCCCGCAGCGGCGTGGAGGCTGACGCCCCGCAGCGCCCGAGTCTCTTCCTCACCTGTCCGGTAGAACCGGTAGAGCTCCTCGGCCTGGAGGATCACGGCGCCGTCGTCCATCGGAAGGAGTCGGAGACCGTGCGCCACGGGTCCACGTTGTCGGCGCCGACCGGTCCTGACAGGGTCAGGATCGCCTCGCGTCCGGCGTGGTAGAAGACGTAGCGCTCGACCTCGTCCTTGACGGCCTTGCCGGTGACCGGGTCGGGGCCGCTGTCGGCGCGGTAGACGATCCGTACCGCCTTGCCGCCGTTCCTGCTCACCATGCCGAGCGTGCGGATGTCGCCGTTGTGCACCTGGTTCCGGACCGATACCTCGGTCGGTGGGGTGGCGGCGGGCCTGGTCTCGATGCGGATGCTGTTCAACTTGTCGGTGAAGGCGGCCCCGGTGGGCAGGTCCGTGCGTGCCCAACCCTCGGGCACTTTCACCTCGTACGGCTGCCCGGTATGCCGGTAGCTTACGAAGACCGTGCTGTCCGGGATGTCGCCCGGCGGATTCGACTCCGTGGGCTGCGGAGCCGGTGGTGGTGCCTGTGTCTGTGATTGCGTCTGCGTCGTGGACTCGGCGGGTGCCGAAGCTGCGCAGCCCGCCGCCAGTCCCGCGATGGCCAGAGCCATGACGCTCTGCCGTACCTTCATGTTTCCCACGCTAGGAGCGAGCCGGAAAGCGCCCCCTCAGCGGCGGGTTAGCGGGGCGTTTACCTGGCGTCTGCCACTCTGGAGGGGTGACAGCGCAGGGCGTGCCGCTGCGGCGGCGGGTGCTGGTGGTGATCGTGAGCGTGACCGCCCTGGCCGTCGCGCTCTTCCTGGTGCCGCTGGCGGTCGCGGTGAGCCTGCTCTTCCACGACCAGACCGTGGCGGCCCTGCAACGCGACGCGGCCTGGGTCGCCGCAGCCGTGCCCGACGAGCCGCGGACGCCGTTGAAACTGCCCACCGGCCTGCCGGGCGACCTGGCCATCGGCGGCTACAACGTGACCGGCGCCCGGCTGTTCGGCGACGGCCCCGCTCACTCCCGGCTGACCGTCTCCAGCAAGGACGGACGCGTCCACGACGCCGTCGAGGGCGGTTTCCTGGCCGTGTCCGCGCCGGTCCCCTCCGACGAGGGCACCGCCATGGTCATCCGGGTGGCGACACCGAACGCGCAGGTCGAGGAGCGCGTTCACGAGGCGTGGCTGGTGATGGGCGGACTCGCGCTGATCGTGATCGCGCTGGCCGCGGGCGCGGCCGTGCGCCAGTCGGCCAGGCTCGCCGCCCCGCTGGAGCGGCTGACCGCCGCCGCGCAGGCGCTCGGTGGCGGCGACTTCAGCGCCCGCGCTGCCTCCTCCGGGCTGCGCGAGGCCGACCAGGCCGGAAAGGCGCTGGAGTCGACGGCGCGCCGCCTCGGCGACGTGCTCGCCCGCGAGCGCGCCTTCAGCGCCGATGTCTCTCACCAGCTGCGCACCGGGCTGACCGGCCTGCTGCTCGGCCTGGAATCCGCCCTGTCCCGCCCCGGCGCTGACCTGGCACCGGCGGTACGAGCCGCGCTGACCAGGGGCGAGCGGCTCCAGGAGGTCATCGATGATCTCGTACGGCTCAGCCGCGACACCCGGGTACCGAGCGAGCAGCTCGATGTGGACGCGCTGATGGAGGAGATCCGGCAGGAGTGGCACTGGGCGCTGGCCGAGCGGGGCCGCCGCCTGACCATCACGGTCGACGAGGGGCTGCCGCCGGTGACGGCCCAGCCCGCGGCTGTCCGGCAGATCCTGCGCGTCCTGCTCGACAACGCGCTGCGCCACGGCCACGGGGAGGTCGCGGTCACCGTCTCCGACGTAGGCCCCGGGCTGGCCATCGAGGTGGGCGACCACGGGACGGGCGTGGCCGAGGGCGTCGACCCGTTCGTCAGGTCCAGCGGCGACAGCCACGGCATCGGCCTCGCCCTGGCCCGCTCGCTGGCCGAGGCCGAAGGCGGCAGGCTGGTGCTCAGCCGGACCAGACCACCGCTGTTCAGCCTGCTGCTGCCCGGCCACGGCACGTGATGGTCATGGCTCGTAGCGGTAGCCGCGCCCCCGTACCGTGACGATCCGCTCCATCCCCTCGCCATACTCGGCCAGCTTGCGGCGCAGCGCGAACACGTGCACATCCAGCGTCTTCGTGGGGCCGAACCAGTTCTCGTCCCACACCTCGTCCATGAGCTGCTCGCGCGTCACCACCTCGCCCGCTCGGCTCACCAGTGCCGCCAGCAGATCGAACTCCTTGGGCCGCAGCGCCACCTCCGTCTCCCCGACGTAGGCCCGCCGGGCGGGCACGTCGAGCCGCAGCCGCCCCGCGGTCATCATGCGCTCCCCCTGCGCCGGCCCGCGCCGCCGCAGATGAGCGCGGATCCTGGCCATCAGCTCGGTCAACCGGAACGGCTTGGTCAGGTAATCGTCGGCACCCGCGTCGAGCGCCACCACCACCTCGAACTCCTGCGTACGGGCCGTGAGCACGACGATCACCGTGTCAGGTACGCTCGCCCGCAGCCGCCGGCACACGGTCACCCCGTCCATGTCGGGCAGCCCGAGATCCAGCAGGACCAGATCCGGCTGATGCCGGCCCGCCGCCTCGATCGCCTCGGCCCCGGACTCGGCCGGCTCCGCCGTGTACCCTTGGGCCGCCAGCGCCTCGACCAGCTCTGACCTGATGACCAGGTCGTCCTCCACGACCAGCACGCACGTCATGCGCCCGATGGTACGGGCTGTGCGGTCAAGGGTGGTTGAGCCGCCAGGAGACGCTGAAGCGGGGGCGTAGAAGCGCTGGAGTTGGCGACGGTGGCGGCGACCTGGTCCGGTGGGCCACCCTCGGCAAGGTGGACCTCACCCCCACGCCTGTCTGCTGACCGTGATGGAGCGACGACCCTCCGGAGTCTCATGGAAGGAGGATGGGGCGCGACTGCTCGCGCCTCGACCAGAGCGATCCCGCTTCGCCGCGGTAGCTCCGGTCCGAGCAATGGGTCATGCCCCTCAAAAGCCGCGATGGCGCTTACGGTGCGTGATGCGGATGAGCAGCGGCGCCAGGAAGGCCATTTCGAACAGTCGGAGGCCTTGCACGCTGGAGATCAGTGGCAGGTTGGCGTGCGCCGAGGAGGCAGTGGCCAAAACGGCATTGATCCCGCCCGGCGTGGTGGCCAGGTAGGTGTCGCCGAAAGGGATCTGTGTGATGGCGGCAAGCAGCCACGCCATGCCAGCGCAGGCAGCACTGACGACTATGGTGCAGGCAAGTGCGGTGGGCAGGAGCCTGCGCAGGCTCCTCATGGATCGGCGAGAGAATCTCAGGCCGACGTCGAGACCGATCATGGTGAACAGCAGCGATCGCAGCATCCCCTCCGGGGCCACTCCGTGCGCGATGCCAGTCACGGTGACAGCGGCGGACAGCAGCATGGGCCCCATCAAGGCGGGACTCGGCAATCTCAGGCGGCGCCCCACCAGCACGCCGAGTACGGCAATGGCCGCGAGCACGATCAAGCCCAGGGCCTGGTCATGCCCATGAACCAGGTGCCAGGGGCCCGCGGCGTCCGGCTCACCTGCCTGCCTTGTCCGGGGCGGAATGATCACCTGCAGGAGCATCGGCGTGCTCGCCACGACCAACCCCAGCCGCAGGTACTGCATGAAGGCCACCTGCCGGCCGTCGGCGTCGAGGTCCCCGGCGGACGCGACAGCGGCCGCCGATCCACCGGCGATCATGCCGAGGGTGGCCGTGGCACGGTCCACCCCGCTGAATCTGACCATCGCCCACGCCGCGCCCTGACAGATGAGCAGCGTCATCAGGGTCACCACGATGAAAGGCGCGATCGACCCCGCGACCTGGCTCAGCGCCGAGACGTTCAGGTAAGTGCCCATGAGCACGCCGAGCAGGGCCTGCGAGGCCCGGTGGAGCGGCGCCGGCGGGCGGTCGCGTACGAGGCCGGTGACGGCCATGACCAGCCCGAGCAGCAGTGGTATCAGCATGTGCGGGGAAGGCAGCGCAGGCTCTCCCAGCTCTCCGGCCACCACCATGACGCACAACATCACGGCCCATAGGACGACGCCGGCCCCCCGAGACGCGATACCGCTGCTGCGAAAGCGCGGCGGGATTCGCATGTCACGCAGGGTAGTAACCAGCACGTTATGGCCAGGTTAAGCGCCGACTGCGGTGGTCAGGCGCGCTGTGCAGCTCTGTGCCCTTTGCCAGAGCTTCGTCGCTGCCCTCAGCCAGGGCGTCAGTGGGCCTTCCCTGATGCTGCTACCCTTCGACGATCCGCTGAGGCTCGTTGGTGAATTACCGCCGCCGAAGGTGTTGCCGCTGGGCCCGGAGCCGTCCGCATGGACGAAGCTTCCGCTGTTCGCTGACGGCCCCAGCCCCGGAAGTTGCCACCATTCCGGATGCTTCCATTGTTCTTGGGATCCTCGTCTGTCCAGGTGCCGATTTGGGTGGAGTCCATCTCCTCCGGTGGCGTCAACATCAGACAAGCAACGGTATCAGCGCGCGATGCGATCATGGCGGCCCACCCGCCCTTCCAGCGCGTCCCTCCGCCATGCCCCGTGCGACGTTAGGGGCCCACCAGGCGCACCCGCTCTCGGACCCCAACTTGACCGCTCCGACACGCGGCCTCTCCTCACCCTGCCCACATGGCACGATGACTGTATGTTGTCAATGATTGCTTAGTGTTAGTCGAGCAGGCATATCGTGATGATGGCGGGAGAACGTTGAGGCCATTCGTCTGGATCGCCGAAATGGGATGCGGCGCGTTGCTGACCGGGCCCGCCCCATCAGCCTCTGGGCCGCCTGGCGAAGAGTCGATGCTCACTCTGCTGTTCGGGGCGGACCTCACTACCGTAATAAGAACGCTCCTCAGCGTTCTCTGCGGCAACACCATTAATAGTTCCCAGTGGCTCGGAGACCAACGGTGAGTATGCGCAAGATAGGAGCGGTCGTGGCATGTCTCGGGCTGATGTTGTCGACGACCGCGATGTCGATGCCGAACAGGAATCACAGGGGCAGGGGCAACTCCTGGAACAGCGGCAACTACTGGAGTAAGGGCCATCAGGTGAACAGCGGCAACTTCTCCTTCGCGAAGGGCTCCCCGAACAGCAACAACGTCCACAGCGGCTCGAACTTCGCCAACGGTTTCCAATGCATCATCGAACGCAGAAGCATCGTCGATCGGAGGTGTTGACCGGCCTCCTCGCCGAGCCCAGCGCACCCGCCAGGGCCAACGAGACCACGACCCTGCAGCCCGAACGCCTGCGCCCGCACCTCCCGGCACCGGATCCACGAACCGCTGCTGCAGCAGGCGGAGCGGCGACACAGCCACCCGCCCCAGATGCAACGACAGCCACGCCTCCGCACCAAGTGCCCAGCACGTACGGGCCCGTTTACCCTCCGGCCACAGCCTGACGCCGATCTTAACTCCAGGCACCACCACGCGGGACGTGATGCCTGCCAAGGTCGACCGCAACGAGAGGCGCAGGCGCTCAGGAACTCAAGGGCCATTCCTTTCATGCCTTCGTGCCGCAATAGCCCCGCGCGCTACGGCCTTCCGCCGCCTCCTCGCAGCGGGCAGGCGTCGTTATGCGCCGACGCCACACGCCGCCACGCGCCTACATTCCGTGATTGCCTCGTAACTGATATGAAGGATTCGCGGGCGAGGCGCCGGGGAGGGGGCTTGCCCGCACCACGGGCTGTCTGGCTTGCGGCGTTGCCTGCCGCTAGACAGCCCGTCTCCCCCGCGCCTAACCAGCCAAAGGGCTGCAAACCGCAAGAGACCTGCCCGGAACGTCAAAAGTGCGCACTACCTGCCTCGCTCCCGCCCGGCGCGCCACGTATCCGCCATCACGAACCCGCATGCTGACTTTGCGGCCGTTCCCAGCTCCATCACAGACGGAGAGGCCGCCCGGCGAAAGACTGCTACTCACGTAGCCGGGCCTCAGCCCATGAGCTTGAGGCGTGGGACGCCCGGGGGCGGCATTCGGGGGGAGGCCGCCCCCGGCACGCCTTCTCAAAACTGGCGATCATCATTGACGGGATCCGCCAGCAGCCCTACTACATCTGGTAGGGAACTGACCTCCGTCTCGCAGACCGCTCACCTTGTCAGTGTCTGGGGCGACAGCTCGATAGGCCACTGCTGGTGGCGGAAGATGTCACGGGTCCCAGCGGTCCCTACAACGCTTCGTAGTGTGGCCCGTAGTACAGCGTGGACCAGCGGTCGGTCTCCTCCCTCGGCAATCGTTCAGGTCAACGTCCGGATAGCCGATGTAGCAGCCGTCGACGGCCGACGGGCGCCCAGGAGCACCCGGCGGAAGTCGTCCATGCGCTGCCCGGCGTTCGGCAGGCCCGCGTCGATCTGGGCGATGAGGCCGACCTTCTTCTTGCTCCTCCATGTCGGCCCATTCCCAGCCGCTCGCGACGAACAGCACCCGCTCGGGCGCGTCAGTGCGACCCAGCAAGCACCCAGAGGCGGTACGGAGTGTCAGTGATCAGGGAGTTGGGTGGCGAGCAGGCGGGTGTAGGCACCTGCTCTGGCGATGAGTTCGGCGTGGGCGCCGGTTTCGGCGACTCGGCCGTCGTCGAGGACGACGATGCGGTCGGCGGTGCGGATGGTGGACAGGCGGTGAGCGATGATCAGGGTGGTGCGGTCGTGGCGGGCCGCGGACATGGCTGCGGCGACCTCCTGCTCGCTTTCGGCGTCGAGGTTGGAGACGGCCTCGTCCATGATGAGGATGGGGGTGTCCTTGAGGAGTGCGCGGGCGATGGCGATGCGCTGGCGCTGGCCGCCGGACAGGCGGGCGCCGAGTTCGCCGGGCAGGGTGTCGTAGCCGTCGGGCAGGCCGGTGATGAACTCGTGCGCGTGGGCGGCGCGGGCGGCTGTCTCCACCTCTTCGTCGGTGGCGTCGGGGCGGCCGAGGCGGATGTTGTCGCGCAGGGAGATGTTGAACAGGTAGACGTCCTGCGGGACCAGGGTGATCAGGCGGCGTAGGTCTTCCTGGGGGAAGTCGCGGATGTCGTGGCCGCCGATGGTGATCGTGCCGGCGGTGACGTCCCAGAAGCGCATGAGGAGGCTGGCGCAGGTGGACTTGCCGGCGCCGGAGTGGCCGACGAGCGCCACGGTCTGGCCGGGGGCGATGCCGAAGGTGACGTTGTTGATCGCCTCGGGGAGGTGGGGGGTGTAGCGGAAGCGGACGTCGTCGAAGTGGATGCGTGGCTCGATCGGGCCCGGTGGTGGCGCGGTGACGCGGTCGGTGACCGGGGCCGGAGTGCCCAGGATGGTCATGATGCGGTCGCCGGCGGCGATGACGAGGTTGAGGTCGCGGGCGACGTCGGTGACGGCGATGACCGGTGCGAACGTGGTGGCGGCCAGGACGACGGCGACGGGGAACAGGGCCGGTTGGAGACTGCCTGCAGACACCAGCAGGGCCGCGGTGACGAGTACGGCCAGCAGGCCGAGGGTGGTGGCGGCGTTGGTGACGGCGTGTTCGAGGCCGGAGCGGCGGCCGTGGGCGAGTTTGGCTTCGAGGAGTTGCTGGTCCTGGTCGCCGATGCGGTCGAGTTGGCGGGTTCCGGCGCCGGAGGTGAGGAGTTCGCGCAGGCCCTGGAGGGTGTCGACGGCTTCGGCGTTGAGTTCGCCGATCTGGGCGCGGAGTTTCACGCCTTGGGCGGCGGCGCGTTTGCGGAGCCAGGAGGGCAGGAGGGCGAGCAGGATCAGCGCGGGCGCCAGCGCCAGGGCAAGGGTCGGGTGGAAGGCGGCCAGGGCGGTGAGTGCGGCGACGGGGACGGTGGCGGCGCTGATGAGGGGGCTGAGGGTGTGGGCGAACCAGAGCTCTAGTTGTTCGACGTCGGAGATGGCGGCGGAGCCGAGGTCGCCGGAGCGGCGCTGGAGGAGGTAGCCGGGGGCGAGGCGTTCGAAGGCGGCGTAGACGCGGCCGCGTACGTCGGCCAGCACGCGGAAGGCGGCCACGTGGGCGAGGTAGGACTCCAGCCAGGGTGTGAGGGCGAGCAGCGGCAGGAGGAGGCCGAGGGTGATCAGGCCGCCGCGCAGGTCGTCGGCGGTCGAGCCGGTGATGGCGCGGCTGACGACCCAGGCGCCGACGCCCGCGGAGGCGAGGACGACCAGGTGGTGGGCGATGCCGCTGGCGATCGCGGTCAGGAGCAGCGGCCGGTACGGGCCGAGTAGGGCGAGCAGTGGCCGGACCCGGGATCCGGTGCGGGCGGGCACGGTGGTCGCGGTCAGGGTGGTCATCGGGTCGCTCCGTTCTGGGCGGCGACCAGCCGGGCGTACGCGCCCTGGCCTGCCAGCAGTTCGGTGGGTGGCCCGGCTTCTTCGATGTGGCCGTCGGCCATGACGATGACCCGGTCGGCGCTTTGGACGGTGGACAGCCGGTGGGCGATCATCAGGGTGGTCCGGCCGCCGGACAGCGTGTCGAGGGCGTGCTGGATGGCGGACTCGTTGGCGGCGTCGACGCTGGAGGTGGCCTCGTCGAGGACGAGGATGGGGGCGTCTTTGAGCAGGGCGCGGGCGATGGCGATGCGCTGGCGTTCGCCGCCGGAGAGCTTGAGGCCGCGCTCGCCGACGATGGTGTCGTAGCCGTCGGGCAGGGCGGTGATGAACTCGTGGGCCTGGGCGGCGCGGGCGGCGGCTTCCAACTCGGCGGTGGTGGCGTCGGGACGGGCGAGGGCGAGGTTGCGGCGGACGCTGCCGTGGAAGAGGTAGGTGTCCTGGGAGACCACGGCGACGAGGGCGCGCAGGCGGTCGAGGGGCAGGTCGTGGACGTCGATGCCGTTGACAGTGACCCGGCCGCCGAAGGGGTCGAAGAAGCGCAGCAGGAGGGTGGCGACGGTGGTCTTGCCTGCTCCGGAGCGGCCGACGAGGGCGACGCGTTCGCCTGGTGCGATGTCGAGCGAGAAGTGGTCGAGGGCGGGGCGGTCACGGCCCGGGTAGCTGAACAGGACGTCGTCGAAGGTCAGCGAGGGCGGTCCGGCCAGGCTGAGTGCAGTGGAGCCCTGCGTGGGTTCCGGGGTGTCCAGGATCTCGAAGACGGCCTTGAGCGAGGGGACGGCGTTGTAGCTGGAGTGGTAGGCCGCCTCCAGTTCCTTCAGCGGTCGGAAGCTCTCGGCCGTGAGCAGCAGGATGATCAGCAATTCGGTGACGGTCAGCTCACCGGCCGCCAGTCGCAGCGCGCCAGCGCCGAGGGCGACGGCGGTGCCGAGGCCGATGATCAGCGCGACGCCGCCGACGTAGAGGATGACGATGGCCATGAGCCGGATCGAGTCGCGGCAGAACGCCTGTGCCAGGCGGGCCAGTTCGGCGCCGCGCCGGCCGCTGGCGTTGAACGCCTTGAGCGTGGCCATGCCCTGCAGCGCGTCGAGGTTCTCGGCGTACATGCCCTTGTAGCTGCGGAACCAGGCGGCGTTGCGGCCCCTGAGCACGCGGTCCGAGGCCAGCGGTAGCACGGGCATGAGCAGCGCGCAGGCCAGGACGACGGCGCCGACCAGCGGATCCAGGGTGAACAGGTACGCGGTGACCGCGATCGCGCCGATGACGGCGGCGATCATCTGGGGCAGGAACTTGCCGACGTAGGCGTCGGCGGTCTCGATGCTGTCCACGAGGGTGGTCTGGGTCGAGCCGGTACGTCCACGCTGGGCGTGGGCGGGGCCGAGCCGCAGCAGCTTGGCGGTCAGGCGGCGGCGCAGCTCGGCCTTGACCGCGCCCGAGGTTCGCAGGGCGACGCCGTCGCGGACGGCCAGCGCGATGCTGCGGGCGAGTTGCAGGGCGACAACCGCGGCGACGAGCCACACGATCGATCCCGGCCCTCGCCCGGCGAAGATGCGGGACAGGGCCTGGGCGACGAGGACACCCTGGCCGACGTAGGTGGCGGTGATGGACAGCAGCAGCATCACGAGTCCGGCCAGGCGCCACCGGATCGAGGGTGACAGGGCCAGCAGTCGGGAGATCACTGCTCCTCCTTGAGCCGTTCGAAGACGAGCTGGGTGCGGTGCACGGCGCGCACGCCGTACACCTGGGAGATCAGTTCGGGAGTGAGGACCTGTTCGGGCGGGCCGCCGGCCACGATGCGGCCGGCGTTCATGACGTAGAGGCGGTCGCAGAACGCGGCGGCCTGGTTGAGGTCGTGCAGGACGGCGAGGGTCGCGATGCCCAGCTCGCGTACCAGGTGCAGGATCTCCAGCTGGTGGCGAATGTCCAGGTGAGAGGTGGGCTCGTCCAGCAGGAGCAGGCGGGTCTGCTGGGCGAGGGCACGGGCGAGGAGCACGCGTTGTTTCTCGCCGCCGGACAGGGTGGCGAAGATGCGGTCGGCGGCGCCGGCCAGGCCGACGCGGTCCAGCGCCCGCGCGCACAGCTCCTCGTCGGTGGCGGCGTCGGCTTTGTACGGGGTGCGTCCCATGAAGACGATCTCGGCCACCGTGAAGTCCAGGTCGGCCGGCGTCTCCTGGGCGACGACGGCGGTGCGCTGGGCGGCTTGGCGGGCGGGCAGCCGGTGCACGTCGTCGCCGTCCACGGTGATGAGCCCGGCGGTGGGGCGCAGGGCCCGGTAGATCGTGCGGAGCAGGGTGGATTTGCCGCAGCCGTTCGGCCCGACGAGGCCCACGAATTCGTCGTCGTCCACGAGCAGGTCGGCCTCGTGCACGATCGGGTGGCCGTCGAGCGCGACGGACACGCCGCGCAGGTCGAGCTTCACGTGACGCTCACCGCCCGGTCGACGGAGCGGCGGCGCAGCAGCCACAGGAAGAACGGCACGCCGAACAGGGCGGTGACGATGCTGAGCGCCAGTTCCTGTGGGGCGTTGACGGTGCGGGCGGCGATGTCCACGAGCTGGAGGAACACGGCCCCGAGCAGGGCGGTGACGGGCAGGACCCGGCGGTGGTCGGCGCCGACGAGCAGCCGGGCGGCGTGCGGCACGATCAGGCCGACGAAGGCGATCGCGCCGCTGGTGGCCACCAGCACGCCGACCAGCAGCGAGGTCAGCACGAACAGGGACAGCCGGAAGCGCTGTACGTGCACGCCGAGCGAGATGGCCGTCTCCTCCCCGGCGGTGAGAGCGTTGAGCGGCCGGTGCTGCAACAGCAGGTACGCCAGCCCCACGGCCAGGACGACAGTGGGCAGCGGCAGCGTCTCCCAGCGGGCGCCACCGAGGCTGCCCATCAACCAGAACAGCACCTGCTGCGCGGCCCGCCCGCTCTGGGCCAGTTGCAGGACGTAGCTGTAGGCGGCCTGGAACAGGTACGCCAGTGCCACCCCGGCCAGCACCAGCCGCGACGGGGTGATCCGGCCGGAACGCTGGGCCAGCGCGTACACCAGCCCCAGCGCCAGGAGGGAACCGGCGAAGGCGGCGGCCGACAGCGACAGCCCGCCCAGCGCCGAGGCGCCCAGCACGAACACGCATACCGCGCCGAACGAGGCGCCGGAGGAGACGCCGAGCAGGAATGGGTCGGCCAGCGGGTTGCGTACCAGCGCCTGCAGCACTGCCCCGACCACGGCCAGCCCTGCCCCGACCAGGAGCGCCAGTAGCGCGCGAGGCAGCCGGAACTCCCACACGATCTGTTCCTGCACCGGGGTCCAGGTGTGTGGCACCACGCCGGGGATGAGGTGGTCGGCGACGATGCCCCAGGCTTGGGGCAGGGCGACGGGTACGGCGCCGATGCTCACCGCCAGCCAGGTGGAGGCGACGACGGCGACGAGGAGCGCGGCGACGAGCAGGAGGAATCGGCTCGCGCGGCGGCTCTTGGGTACGAGTCCGGTCTGGGCCGGGTTCTGCTGGGTTGTGCTGGTCACTGGGTGAAGGCGTCGGGGTGCAGGAAGCGGGCGATGTCGGTGAGGGCCAGGATGTTGCGGTAGCCGGGGTGCTGGGCTGCGACGGGAAGGGCGAGGTAGCGCTGGTTCTTGGCGGCCGGGCTGTTCTTGGCGATGGCGAAGGCTTCGGCGGCCTTGGCCGGTGAGCTCGGCATCTTCTCGCCGCGCAGGGTGGCGTAGTCGCTGACGATGACCGCTTCGGGCTGGGCGGCGCTGATCTTCTCGGCGCTGACCTCGGTGTAGTCGCCCTTGACGTCGGCCAGCACGTTCACGCCGCCGGCCAGGGTGATCATCTGGTTGGTCAGGCCGGCGCCGCCGTAGGCGTTGACCGGGCCCTTGCCGCCGTCGGTGGCCAGCACCTTGACGGGGGTTCGGCCGGCGACGCGCTTCTTGACGTCGGCGAGCTTGCCCTGCAGTTCGGTGATCAGCGTGGCGGCGCGGTCGGGGACGCCGAAGATCGCGCCGAGGTTGCGCAGGTCGGCGAAGGTGTCGTCGATGGTGAACTGGAGCACCTGCTCGGGGTTGCACCAGCCGCCCAGGATGTACACCGGGGTGCCGGCCGCGTTCAGCTCCTCCACGGTGGCGTAACCGCCGGCGGCGTCGAAGCTGGCCATCGCGTTGTCCAGGACGAAGTCCGCGCCCTGGGCGAGCATGATCTCCTTCTGCGGCAGCATGATCGTGTCGGAGATTTCCGGGATCTTGTCGTACTGCTCCTTCTGCCCTGGCAGGAACGGGCTTTCGGAGAAGTTCGTGCGTCCGGCGATCCGGTCGCCCAGGCCTAGGGCGAGCAGGGTCTCCAGGGCGGGGTGGTAGCCGGTCACGACCTTGGCGGGCGGCTTGTCGAAGGTGAGCTTGCGCCCGCAGTTCTCGATCGTGACCGGGAAGCCGGCCTGCGGCGCTGCGGCCGGCTTGGCCTCTTGGGCGACGGGAGCTTGTGCGCAGGCGGTCAGGGTCAGGGCCATCGCCAGGATCAGGAGCCGCCTCATGCGGACACCACCGCCTCCAGCAGGTCACGGTCGCGGGTGATGAGCGCCAGCGTGCCGACCCGCGAGTCCTTCCAGGCCGCGAGCCGGTCGACGATCCGCGGCAGCGGCCCGAGCAGGGCGACCTCGTCCAGCAGCGCGTCAGGGACGGCTGCGACGGCCTCGGCGCGGCGGCCCTCGCGGTGGTGGGTGCGGATGGTCTCGGCCTCGGCCTCGAACCCGATCTCGCGGGCCAGGTCGAAGTAGGTGTTGCGGACGCCGGGGACGTCGGGGCCGAGGTAGGCGGCGTACAGGGGGCGCAGTTCGTTGCGGGCCTTGTCGAGGTCGCGGGTGCGGACGGCGTGGGTGATCACGGCGATGTCCACGGCGTCCGGATCGCGGCCGGCGCGTTTGAGCCCCTCGTCGAGCGGGGCGGTGATGGCCGTTTCGCGTTCGGGCGAGTAGAAGCCGGGCAGCCAGCCGTCGGCGATCTCGCCCGCCAGGCGCACCATGCCGGACCCGATTCCGGCCAGGTAGGTCGGGATCGTGGTGCGGACCGGGTCCAGCAGGGCCTTGACCGGCCGGGCGCGGCCGGTGGAGCCGGGGCCGTGGTAGGGCAGCTGGTAGTACTCGCCGTCGTGGGTGACCCGTTCGTCGCAGCGGATCGCCTTGCGCAGGATCTCGACGTACTCGCGGGTGCGGGCCAGTGGCTTGCCGTACGGGACGCCGTGCCAGCCTTCCACGATCCACGGCACCGACACTCCCAGGCCGAGCAGCAGCCGGCCCTCGGACAGGATGTCCAGCGTCAGCGCGGTCATCGCGGTGTTGGCCGGGGTGCGGCCGGCCAGTTGCAGGATGCCGGTGCCGAGTTTGATCCGCTCGGTCCTGGCCGCCAGGTAGGCCAGCACGCTGACGCCGTCCGCGCCGTACTCCTCCACGCTCCACACCGAGTCCACGCCGATCCGGTCGGCGTGTTCGACCAGCGGCAGGATCTCCGTCATGGGCTCCCCGTGGTATCCGAGGGCCAGTCCGATCCTCATCTTCAGTGGTGCTCCTTAAGTTCGCTCAAGCGAAGGGAAGAGGGTCGAGGATCGGCTCGGTCGTGGCGAGCCGGGATCCGCCGAGGAAGGGGAAGGCCGCCGGCGCGTTGCCGTACAGACCGGGCGCCACCACCCGCACCACGCTCAGGCCCGTGGCGCGCACGTCGGGCGTGGTCAGGTCCACCGACACCGCCTGTAGTCCCGCCGCCGCCAGCCTGCTGACGTAGCTGTCGGGATCGACAGGTGAGGGCGGCGGACCGGGGCGAGGCTCGCGCAGGCGGTCCAGCAGCGGGCCCTGCATGCGCGGGTCGAGGAAGAGCTGCAGGTTCAGCTCCAGGTCCGTCAGGTCGTGCCAGTCGGGGCGGAAAGCGTCGCGGTAGGTCCGGTCGGCGCGGTAGGGCCGATAAGGGTGGTCGGAGGTGCGCCAGACAGCGGCATCGCCGTCCAGCAGGCCCAGACTCATCGTGTACGACACCGCCGCCTCGGTGAACGCCTTGGCCGCCGCCGCCTCCGGCTCGGAGCGGCAGGCGGTGCCGAACGCGACGACCTGGCGAGCGCGGTCCTCCAGGAAGGCGCCGATGACCGGGACCCCGAACGCCGAAGGGATCGTCAGGAAGGTCACCGACAGGCCGCGGCCCGCCGCCTCCGCGACCGGACGGGCCAGGTCGTGCGGGGTGAAGCGGGTGGCCTGCTGCCCGCGCAGCCACCACAGTGTGACCGCGTCGCGCTCGAACAGTTCCTCCAGCGCCGAGCGTTCAGCCCGTGCGCGGTCGGCGCCCGCGGCGATGCCGGCGTTGGCATGCATGTTGGTGTGCGGCGGGCGGGTGTAGTTGAGATAGACCAGCGGGGCGGGCACCAGGACGTCTGTGCCGCTCACCAGATCGCGGCCCGTCGTCCACTCGATCTCCAGGTCACGGGTCAATGGCGTGAACGGGAAGCCGGGAGCCGCGTACTGGTGCGGCGCGTACAGGGCGAAGTTCTGCGGATCGATCGCGTCGGCGGCCAGTTCGGCGTGGCTGCCGCGGGGGAGGCCGTCGGGGATGGCGTTGCCGCAGTAGCGTTCCACCGCCTCGCCGACGGCCGCTTTGCGGGCCTGGTTCTTGTCGAAGGAGGCGCCGCCGGCCACCCGGTCGGCCTTCCACGACGCGAACCGGTCCGTGGCCGCCACGTACGCCCGGTAGATCACGCAGGCGTCCAGCGCGCTCGGCTCCCGTACCACTCGCGTGATGAGCCCGTATTCCGGATCCACGAGCTGTTCCGGTGTGGCGGTCCACTCCCGGCCCAGCCTGGGCAGGGGCAGTACGGGGCGGCGGGTCAGCGAGGCGCCGACGATGACCTGATGGCCCTCGTTCGTGGTCGGCTGTCCGGACAGGACCGCGAGCACGTCATCGGCCAGCAGCCCGGCTACGAGTCCGCTCGAAGCGTTCCCCGGGTCGCCGGACAGGGCGTCGCCGGAATCCAGCCGTTCCCACAAGGTGAGCAACTCGTCCGGCAGGCGGGCGGCGGCGAGGCGGCGGGCGCGGGTGTCGGCGTAGGTGGCGGTGCGGCCCGGGATGGTGCATGGCCCGACGCGGTACGCGAGCCCGTCGGCGTGGCAGCGATGCCAGGGGAGGTCGGCGCACAACCGGTCGATGCGCTGCCACTCGCCGTCGGGTAACCAGTCGGCGCACGCGACGACCATGTCCACGCCGTCGATCGACTCCAGCGGGCCGCGTACCACCTTGACGTGCGGCTGCAGGAGAGCGGCGGTGATGTCGGCGATGAGGGTCTCCCCGGTCACGTGGACGACGCGATCGGTCAGCGGCGGGGCGGTCTCGGCCGGGATGAGGACCCCGCGCTGTTCCAGGGCCTGCAGAAGGTCGGCCAAGTCGTCGTCGATCGGGACGGCCCCGGCCAGGGCTTGCGGGAGGCGCCGCATCAGCGCGCCGGGGGTGAGGATGCGGGTCATACGGCCGTCGGGCTCGTGGCAGCGCCAGATGCCGTCGGCGCCCTGGTAGAGCTGGTGTCCGGGGGCGATGCGGAGCGGGCGGGTCATCCGGCTGGCCTCCGGAGTCGTGCGAGGTGGAGAGGGCGGTAAGGGTGCGGGAGACCGGGGTGCGGCCTCCCGCGGTCGATCACTTGTCGTCGTCCTCGTTCCAGGCGAACTCGGTGTCGACTGCCGGCGTGTGGGCCCTCACGCAGACGGTGAGGTCCTCGATCTCCTCGAATGCGACGTGTGCCATGGCCATCCTCCTCATGGATAGCTTGCAGGTTCCTCGCAATTGCGAGTCTTTCGCAATAAGCACGGTAAGCGGCGGCACGAGAGCGGTCAATGGCCAATCCGGCAGAGCGTCAGTGGGAGGGCTCACGCAGCATGATCAGCCGGGGCCGGTTCTGCGGCCCCGGACGCAGCGCGGCCACGCGCCAGCCGCGACGGCGATACAGTCCCAGTGCTGCGCCGGCCTGCGGGTGGGTGACCAGCCACCAGGACGTCGACGGAGCCGCGGCCAGGAGCGCATCGTGCAGCATCCTGCCGAGCCCGTACCCCCGGGCCGGAGGCGCGACCGCCAGTTCCTTGAGGGTGAAGTCGTGGCGTGGCAACCGGGAGGCGAGTAAGGCGAGCCGGGAGCAGCGCACGCCGTAGGCGAAACCATGGAGTTGATCGCCGTGCAGGGCGGCGGCGAAAGTGAATCCCGGCGCCGGCGCGTCGGCGGCCAGGCGCTCGGCGACCGCGCGGGCTGCCTCGCGTGGCTCGGTCCACGGCGGGCTGGTGAAGACCTGGTCTGCCACGTCCGCCACGGCGGCCAGGAAGTCGCGTACCTCGCTGGCCGGGATGAGTCGGATCTCAGAGGTGGCGGCGCCCGCCTGGCCCCGCGGACCAAGCTTGGGCCGGGCGGGCGTCGCCGGCATGGGGATGCGTTACGCGCCGCGGGCGGCGTCGTAGCGGGCGATGACGTCGTTCCAGTTGATCAGGCCCCAGAGCTTCTCGACGTAGTCCGGGCGCACGTTGCGGTACTGCAGGTAGTACGCGTGCTCCCAGGCGTCGAACACCAGCAGCGGGACGGTGTTCATGCCGACGTTGCCGTGGTGGTCGTAGACCTGCTCGACCACCAGGCGGCGGCCGAGCGGCTCCCAAGCCAGCACGCCCCAACCAGAGCCCTGCACGGTGGCGGTGGCGGTGGTGAGCTGCTTCTTGAAGGCGTCGAAGGAGCCGAAGTGCTCGGTGATCGCGTCGCCCAGCTCGCCGTCGGGGCGGTCGCCGCCGTCGGGGGACAGGTTCTGCCAGAAGATCGTGTGCAGGACGTGCCCGGACAGGTTGAACGCGAACGTCTTCTCCAGCCCGACCAGGCCGCCGAACTCGCCCTTGTCGCGCGCCTCGGCCAGCCGCTCCAAGGTGTCGTTGGCGCCCTTGACGTAGGCGGCGTGGTGCTTGGCGTGGTGCAGCTCCAGGATCTCCCCGGTGATCGCGGGCTCCAGGGCCGCGTAGTCGTAGGGCATGTCCGGAAGGGTGTACTCACCCATGAGTATCTCTCCTCGAATTCTCCTACTTGCATATATCTCGCAGAAACAATATCCCCGCAACTAGCTCGCGTCATGGGCGGCATGCCGACAGCGCCGGCACCGGCCCCGCAGGACCTGGCCGGCGGGATCCATCTCGAAGCCGCAACTCGCCATGACCAGGTCCGCCACCGGGGCCAACTCGTTCGCGGGCATCTCGACGAGCAGGCCGCAGTGCTCGCAGAGGAGGTGATGGTGCGGTGTCGTGGCGAGGCCGAACAGTGTCTCGCCGCCGTGCTCGATGCTGTGCAGCACGCCGTACTCGCTCATCACCGTCACGTTCCGGTAGACGGTGGAGAGGTTCACCATCGGGTGCGCACTGGCCACCAGCCGATGCAGGCGCAGGACGCTGAGGTGGGTCCCTGCCTCGTCGAGGACGTCCAGGATGGTCAGCCGCGGGAGGGTCCGGCGCAGGCCCACGCGGGCCAGGGTTTCGTCGAGGTCGCCGTTCATGCCGGACGGCTCCGTACGGCGAAGGCGACGGCGAGGACGGTCAGGGCGACGCCGGCGATCCACAGAGGCGCCCGCAGCCCCGCGACGGCCGCGAGCGCGCCACCGGCCAGCGCGCCCAGCGGGGCGGCGGCCATCGACAACGTCCTGCTGGCGCTGTTGACCCGGCCGAGCAGCTCAGGCGGCACCTCGCGCTGGCGCAAGGTCACCGACAGCACGTTCCACACCGCGAACCCGGCCCCCGTGCCGCCCCAGGCCAGCGCACCCGTCACCGGGTTCGGATAGGCGGCCAGCGCGAGATCGACGACCGCGCAGACCGCCAGCGCCGCCACCTGGAGCCACCGGCGATCGAACCGGCGCACCAGCGCGGGCGTGACCATCGCACCCGCCACCCCGCCGACCGCCCCGGCCGCCAGCATGACGCCGTACCCGCCGTCGGACAGCCGCATCGGCCCCACGGCCAGCAGCACGAGCGTCGACTCCCAGGCCAGCGTCACGAAGTTCATCACACAGCCGATCAGCACCACCGTCCGCACCAGATGGGGTCGGACCAGCCAGCGCATCCCCTCCACCGCGTCACGGATCACCGCGCGCCTTGCCGGGGTCGCCGGGCCTGCGGTCCGGATGCCTGCGAGCAGGACCGCTGCCAGCGCGAGCGTCACCGCGTTGAGCCCGAAGGGCAAGGTCATCGCGGCGGCGAACAGCACCCCGCCCACCGCCGGACCGATCAGGTCCTGGCCCACCCGCTCGGCCGTCACCAGGCCGCTGTTCGCCGACTCCAGTCGCGCGTCCGGCACGATCTTCGGGATGAGGGACTGCGCCGCGTTGTCGTAGGCGGCCTCGCCGACGCCGAGCAGGAACGCCACCGCGTACAGCATGACCATCGAGCGGAGGTCCAGCAGCAGCGTCACCGTCAGCAGGCCGAGCAGGACGGCCCGGCCGACGTTCGCCACCGCCATGAACACCTCGGGCCGGCCCCGATCGACGAGCGCCCCGATGGGCAGGCCGAACAGCACCCACGGCAGGTAAGCACAGGCGGTCAGCCCACCGACCAGCGCAGGGTCGCGGGTCAGCGCCGCAGCGAGCAGAGGCAACGCCACGAGCCTGACCCCGTCCCCGAGGTTGGACAACGCCGCGGCGGCCAGCACCCGCGGATAAGGTGCGCGCCCGACGCCCATCGGTGCTTGAAGGGGCACCTCGATGTGAACCACCTCCCCAGACCGACCCGCGGCCACATTTACCTCCAAATGACATTCCTGCAACTAATATGCTTTTGCAAGCTACATGCAGCGATCTCTCCTGGGCCGGTGGATGATGAACTCTCCTCCGTCGCACGACGGGCTCCACGCCCCCATCGGCACGCTTGTCCGGGACGCCGACAACGACCTCGTCCTGTGCCACGTGTGCGGGCGCTGGTACCGCGCCCTGGGCAGCCACGTCCGGGTCCATGGGCTGACCGCCGACGCCTACCGGCAGGCGTTCGGGCTGTTCGCCAGCAAGGCGCTTTCCTCCCGCGAGCACACGGAAGCCCGGCGCGCCGCCCAACGGAGCCTCTACCGGCGATCGGCCCGCACCAGAACCGATCTCGGGCAAGGCCACCGGATGGCCCGCTCCGGCGAGCTCGCCGACCTGGCCTCCCGGCAGCGCCCGATCAGCCCTCAACGACGTGAGGCGCAACTACGCGAACTCGCCGCCGGCCGCCGCGCCAGAACCGCGGCAGCCGAGGCCGGGCTCCGCGACAACCTGCGCGAGCTCGGATTCCCCGACGTACGCGACGGTTTGGTCAAGCTCTACATCGAGCAGCAGAACGGGATCGAGGAGCTGGCCACCCTGCTCCGGGTGAGCCGCGCCGTGGTGCGCCGAGGTCTGACCGACCACGGCATCGAGGTACGCCGCACGGGCGTGAACAGCGACGCGGGAAAGCACTCCCGGGTTCAGGCGAACATCGCTGCGGCGGCTGCCCTGGTGGGGACCACAGACCTGCATCGCTGGCTCGCCGAACGGCGAGCGGAAGGATGGACGCTCGCCAGACTGGCCGCCGTTCTCAAGCGCAGCATCCCCTGGGTGCGGGCCCGGCTGGCCGAGCCCGCGCCGTCGGAGCACGTCAAGTGCGCAGGGGCTGCCCGAACCTGACCCGGTGAGGAGGTCGTTACTGCCGCCGTCGTACCATCACCGGTAGTTGTTGCGCTTTGCTTGCAACAACATGCTTATTGCGGGATGACCTCAACGCCTTCTGTCTCGCATCGCACCACAGTGAGGGGCACATGAACTCCCCAACACCGACCCCAGGCAGCACCGCGGAACGCAGGACAGGGCTGCGCAACGCCTTCACCCCCAAAGAATGGCGATCTCTCGGCGGCATGACGGGGATCGTCCTCCTCCTGCACGTCGTCGGCTGGGCCGTGCTCGTGTTCGCTGTCGCTCCCCACCGCTACCAGCTCGGCAGCGCCGGGGTGTTCAGCGTCGGCCTAGGCCTGACCGCCTACCTCCTCGGCGTCCGCCACGCCTTCGACGCCGACCACATCGCCTCCATCGACAACACCACCCGCAAGCTCGTAGGCGAAGGCACCTCGGCCGTCAGCACCGGCTTCTGGTTCTCCCTTGGCCACTCCTCGGTCGTCTTCGTCGCGAGCCTGCTGCTGGCCCTCGGAGTCCGGTCAGTCGCCGGCGTCGTCCAGAACGAGGAATCGCAGATCGCGCAGTCACTCGGCCTGATCGGCACCCTCGTCGCCGGCGGCTTCCTGATCCTGATCGGCCTGATGAACCTCGTCGCGGTCATCGGCATCGCCAAGATCTTCCGCAGGATGCGGACGGGCGAGTACGACGAGGCCGAACTCGAACGGCAACTCGACCGCCGCGGCTTCCTGGCCCGCCTCCTGGCCAGGGTGATCAGGCGGGTCAGCAAGCCGTGGCACCTGTACCCCGTCGGCCTGCTCATGGGCCTCGGCTTCGACACCGCCACCCAGGTCGCGCTGCTCGTCCTGGCCGCCGGCTCGGCGACGTTCGTCCTGCCGTGGTACGCCATCCTCGTGCTGCCGGTGCTGTTCGCCGCCGGCATGAGCCTGTTCGACACCGCCGACGGCGTCTTCATGTCCCGGGCCTACGGCTGGGCGTTCCTCAAACCGATTCGCAAGGTCTTCTACAACCTGACCGTCACCGTGCTGTCGGTGACGGTCGCCCTGGTCATCGGCGGTGTGGTCCTCGTCGGGTTGATCGTCGAGCGGTTGGGCATCGAGACCGGGCCGCTTGCCTGGATCGCCTCTCTGAACCTCGACTACGTCGGCTTCGGCATCGTCGGGCTCTTCCTGCTGACCTGGGTCATCGCGCTGGCGGTGTGGAAGTTCGGCCGCATCGAGGAGAAGTGGTCCGACAGCACAGGAAAGGCAGAGTCCCTGCCCGCCACCGAGTAGCCCGGCGACTCTCCGTGTGTGACGGTACGCGAGGAGGCTCCCGGTTCGGGGGCCTCCTCGGATGCCATCCGTCTGGGCGCCACCGCCCATGCGACCGCGCGCTGGGTTCTGCAGCAGGCGCAGTCACCATGCTGTGGGTCGTCAGCTGCTCACCAGGCGATCCTCCGCCTCTGCGGGGCCGCTGATGACTTCCAGCCAGCGTGTCAGTTTGTCGCGGAATCCGCGGCGTCCGCCCAGCGTCACGGGCGTTTCTCCCGCTGCGAGGCTGACCAGGTGTTGGGCGGTCTCGAAGGCCATCGTCTGGGGGATCAGCAGACCATCAGGCCGTAGGGCCGTTCGCGGCAGGGTGGGTCGTCCGTCGGCAATGGTCAGCGCGTCGTGGGCCAGGTCGCGTAGGTCTCGGTCGCCGTTCTCCATGGCGAGGATCACCGCGCCCGACCGGCGGGCCTCCGCCACTCGCTCCAGGACGTGCTCGTCGCTCGCCCCGGGAGCGACGACGAACAGCGTCTGCCCTTTCCTGGCAGCTTCGAGTCTGCTCAGCCCGACCGACAGGTGCGCGGGCGCGCCGGCGGGGACGTGGTGGCGGACCAGCGTGGGCGCTAGCTCGGGGATGCCCGCGAACTGCGCCTCGTCGGAGAGGTGCGCGGCCATGTGCCAGGGTTCGTCGGTGGGGGTGCCGACCACCAGGAGGTCTCCGGCCTGGTGTCCGGCCGTGCGGAGGGTGCGGGCGAATCCTCGGGTCCTGATCACCCAGTCGGTGCCTTCCAGCAGGGCGCGGGTGATCTGGATACGGGCATCTTCCATGACGGTCTCCCGGTTCAGGTAGAGGCTTTGCGGCGCTGGTCGTGTTCGGCGAGTACCGAACGGCGGGCGGCGGCGGGCAGGCGATCGATGTAGAGGAGCCCATCGAGATGATCCGTCTCGTGCTGGAGGCACCGGGCCAGGAGTCCGGTGCCGTGCACGGTGACCGGTGCCCCGGTGACGTCGGAGCCGTCGCAGACGGCACGGTCGGGGCGTGCGAGCTGGGCGGAGCATCCGGGGATCGACAGGCAGCCTTCGGTGCCCTCATCCAGTCGGCGGTGCTTGATCCCGGGGAGCCGCAGGACCGGGTTGACCACGACGCCCTTGTGGAGGACGTCGTCCTGGTCCGGGCAGTCGTAGACGAAGACGCGCTGGTCGACGCCGATCTGGTTGGCGGCCAGGCCGACGCCGCGAGCCGCGTACATGCTGGCGAACATGGTCTCGACCAGACGGGCCAGGTCGTCGTCGAAGCGTTCGACGGGCTGGCAGGGCTGATGCAGCACCGGCGTTCCCACCATGGTGATGGGCAGGGCGTCGGTCACGAGCGGCTCCATTGTTCTTCGTGGGGGTTGAGCGAGGCTCTGGTCAGGGGGGCCGATGGGTCGGCCGCCAGGGCGAGTGGCGACGGTGGCGTGTCGGCGGCGATGAGGAGATCTCCGGCGGCTGCGATCATCGCTCCGTTGTCGGTGCACAGTTGCGGACGGGGCACGCGCAGTGTGATGCCGGCGGCGGCGCATCGCGTGGCGGCGACCTGCCGGAGCCTGCCGTTCGCGGCGACCCCGCCGACAATCAGCAGGGTGTCCACGCCGTGGTCGAGGCAGGCTTTGACTGCCTTGCGGGTCAGTACGTCGATGACCGCCTCTTGGAAGGATGCGGCGATGTCGGCCACGGCCTGCCGGGAGCCTCGCTCGACGTGCCGGGCGACGGCGCTCTTGAGCCCGGAGAAGGAGAAGTCGTAGCCGGAGTCGAGCATGGCGCGCGGGAAGGGGATCGCCTCAGGGTTCGCGTCGCGGGCGATCCGGTCGATGGCGGGTCCGCCGGGGTAAGGCAGCCCGAGGATCCGCGCGACCTTGTCGAACGCCTCGCCCGCGGCGTCGTCACGGGTGTCGCCGAGGTGCACGATCGGGTCGCGGGCCAGGTCACCGAGCAGCAGCAACGACGTGTGGCCGCCCGACACGATGAGCGCGACCGGCCGCGGGGGCAGCGGCCCGTGCTCCAGGGTGTCGGCGGCGACGTGCCCGGCCAGGTGGTGCACGCCGTACAGCGGTTTGCCCAGGGCCAGCGCGTACGCCTTGGCGGCGGCGAGCCCGGTCTGCAGCGCGGTGGCCAGGCCCGGCCCTGAGGTGACCGCGATGGCGTCCACGTCGGACGGGGCGATCCCGGCCTGCTCGAAGGCGGCTGTCACGCACGGCACCATCGCCTCAAGATGGGCCCGGGCGGCGATCTCGGGCACCACGCCGCCGAAGCGGGCATGCTCGGCCATCGAAGAGGACAGCGCGGCGCCGAGAAGCCGGCCGTCGGAGACGATCCCGACGCCGGTCTCGTCGCACGAGGTCTCGATCCCCAGGACGATCGCCATGCCACCCCACTTATCGCGAGTAATTTGCAACTACGAATAATAGGCAATGTTGATAGACGCCGTCGGCGGTTACGGATTCCGGAGATGAACGATGCGAGCAGCAGCGATCAGGCACACTTCAAGGCGGTAGGTCATGAGATCGTCCGCAGCGCGCCGCTGCCCGCCAACGACACGGCCCTGGTGTTCGTCGACCGCCGGTACACGGCTCGGGGCGCCGGCACTCATGGATGCACGTTGAGAGTAGTTGCAATAAATGTGCAGTAAGGTTTGATCACCGGCCATCTGACTGGTGGCGGGAGGCGAAGTATCGACGGGCGCCCGTGCCACGCATGCCGCCCGCTCTCGGGGCACGGATACGCCATCACGTTGCCCCGCGTATCAGTCGCAATGGACGGGCCGACGAGGACGGGATTGCCTGTGGACGATCAGATCGACGCTGGACTCGCGCCGGTCTCCGTGGAGACGCTCTTGTTCCGCGTAGGTGTTGACGGCCGCTGGCTCTATCGGCGGATCGCCGCAGCACCCGACCGGAGTGAGAGCCCCGACGAAGTCGCCCGCCGGATCAGTGGGCTGTCCGCAGATGATCCGTTCACCGTCGTGCACTCCACGAGCTGGCGCCATCGGCCGGAAGGGCAGGTGGTGCTCACCTATGCCGTGTGTCCCGACCCGACGCCGCACCTACCCGCCGAAGAGCTGCCCGCCCTGGACATCGCCCAAGGCAGAGCGCCGGCAGCACCCACGCCGGAGCGGATCGACGTCATCAACGTCGCCAGCCACGCGATCCGCCACCTGGCATTCCTGATGGCCACGGACGCCGTGGTCCGCCGCGCATTGCTGCACCATCCGCCCATCGCCATGGCCCTCGAGGAGCTGGCGCCGCTGACGATGACGCGGCTGGAAAACACGCTGGCTTGATTGGTGCGGCATCGTGCGACCCGTCCTCCTCCATAGAGTCGACCCTGACCCAGGCACGGTTCACAGGTCCGTGCTCCCGTCGGTTAGGGCGGTGGACTGGCTGGCACCGGCGGCACCTCGTGCGGGCCGCAGTTGTTCCAATTCACGCTTGACTTCCTTCACTGATCTGACCACGTCCCATCGACCATGAGACAGCCTCGAATCCACGCGCGGGGCTCCACCTGCCTGGCGCGGAAGCGGTGGTGGCGGGTGCAAAGGCGCCAAGTCTGACCATGAGTAGGGTGCGAGCACCAGGGCTAAAGAGGAGCGCGCGGTTGCCCGTGACCCGGAATGACGACATCGTGCCCGCGCGCGCGGTGCGCTCGATGCCGCTGGCTTTCGCTCCCGGAGCGGCGGTTGGCGTGCTGAGCGGGATGCCCGGTCTGGGCGGGGCTGAACCGGCTGCCGCTGCTGATCGGCCTGCTCTGTGTGATCCCTGACCTCGTCCTCGTTCCCCTTCTAGCCCCCATCCTGCTGATCTCGGCGGTCAAGATGGCCCGTCACACCTAGCAGACCCAAGCCGACGCGGTATCCCGGAACTCGCCACATCGATCCGTGAGGCGAGTTTGCACGGATTAGATCGTCTCGATATCGGAAGCCTTGGCCCAGGAGGCGATCGCTTCCTGGTGCGGCCCCCAACGGCTCGGAGCAACTCGACCCTCCGTCGTGATGTGCAGGACGTCCGGGTGGCCGAACGCTCGCAAGATGTCCCCCACCAGGTATGCGGCGGTGGCCACAAAGGATGTGCCGGCCGCCGCCAGTCCATCCAGAGGCGCGGCCCGCTCCGCAAGGGCTACCGGGCGGGAGAACTCGCCGAGTCGCACCGATCCCCATGGACCTGTCGTGCCGAGCTCCACAGATAGCGGCTCGCTGTCACCAACTCGGACTCGGAGCAAGGCGTCGCCGCCGGCGTAGGCATAGTCGCGGGCGTATCCAGCAAGCAGTCGCAGGCCGGAGAGGACGGCCACAATCAGCCACTTCTCATCCACGCGGCATGGTCGACGTTCTTGATCTTGATCATTCACGTCCGGCACGTGCATGCCGAACACGCCTGATCCGTCCGTGTATAGCTGAGCGGTCACGCCTTTGACCGAGTCCGACCCGGGCGCCCATGACTCCACTTCGGTGTCCAGTATCAGGCAGCGGGGTCCGGGAACGATGCGCTGCCAGGTGTTGCCGCCTCTGGATAGCACAACGGGGTCGGTGCTCTGGAAGTCGTTCTTGAAGCTGCCGAAGGTGTCCCAATTTACGATCATGTCCCCGGGCAGATTGGGCACCAGGGACACGGTTACCCATGCGCCGCCGTAGGTGGCGAAGCGGTTCCGGGCTGTCTTCTCGATCTCTGCGATGCGAGTGATCTGATCGTTGGCCAGGGAGAACCGAGCTCTGTAGGCAGAGGCGATTTCCGGCTCGGACATGTACATGGTCTGGTGGCCGTTACGACGGGGGTAGCGGAAGCCGTTATTGATGAGCACCCCGTGGGGATAGCGAGGGCTGCGAGGGACAGCGATGACGTAGCAACCAATGCCGTCACGGTCAGGATCGGGGACGGGGATGATCTCGAAATCGGCGTAGGGATGAACGTGATCGCCGATGAGGCCCAGGAGCCGGGTGTGCTCTTTGTCGGACAGCGTCAGGCCGGGCAGATCCTTCAACTGGGCGTCGCCATCCTCGTCGGCACCGATGATGATAAGACCGCCCTGGGTATTGGCCATCGCGGCAACGTCACCGCCCGGCTTGTGCCGGTCGCTGGGCTGCGTCCCGTACAGGCGCTTGTAATCCAGGTCGGCGGCCTCGCGGACTTGAGCGGCCTTGAGCCTCTCAAGGTGTTCCCACTTCAGATCATCCTGCGTGATCTTGGTGCCGAGCAGCGTCTCCAGTCGCTGCGAACGGAAGGTCGTCATGTCCGGGCACAGTACGCGTCGTGGCCGACAACGTCCTGTCGATGCGACAGGTTGAACTCCATCGGGCCCGTCGAACAGACGCCTACTTGGCATGTGCCGCCACCCGGTCGGTAGCCGGGGTGGAGATAGATCGGTTTGGGTCCTTATGGCGGACGGCGGTCGCAGGCGAAGTACGCCAGGTCACCGACCTGGTGATGATGCTTAGCAATCCTTTTGACCATCAAAGTGCTTGATCCACAGCTAGGTCTACTCGACCGATTCGTACATCAAATTCACCAAAAGTCCCACTACTACATATCGACAATATGTGTCAGAATTACTTACAAGATCGATTCAAGAGATAGACGGAAGGTATCTGCGATACTTCCGGGGCTGCGCCCACCATCAGCGGTCCCTGTCAGCATCGCTGGTGCCACGGTCTGGACGGGGGATCGCATGGCCTGGGTGAATGTGCTCGGCCCCTGCATGGAGCAGGTCGACTACCGATTACAGGAGGGCGCCGGCTGCGGCGTGCCGCAGGCTGGCGAGCACGGTCACGAACGTCATGAGGAGCCTGACGGGCAGCTGAGCTACCGTCTGAGCGGCGAGCGCGCCCTGGTATGGATTGGTGAGGGCCTGCGCGAGATGGGCATCACTCCGGGCACCCCGCTGACGCCCGACCAGCACGGCAAAGCGCGAGCGCTGATGAGCGGAGAGGACCCGAACACCGGCAAGCTGCTGTTGAAGGCCAAGCACGCCGTCGATCCACGCGGCAAGCTGCCCGCAGCCCCGTTCGGGGAAGCGCTGGAGGAGACCGCCGCCGGCCGCGGCACCACTGTTGACGGGTTGCTGGCCAACCGCCCGGCGATGGTCAAGCGCGCGGCCCAGATGGCGCGCGGCATCGCTCGGGAGGGCGAGGCGCACCTGGTTCGCATCGGCGATCTGGAACAACTGGCCCGCGCCGCCGCTGTCGACCTGGCCGAGGTATATGAACCGGAGGTGTTGGCGTACGCGCGCAAGTATCGCGACGCCCGGGTCCGCATCGGCAATCGCGGTTATGACCTGACTCTGGACATGGCCAAGTCCGTGTCGGTGCTGGTCGGGTTGGCCGACGCGGGCTTCGCGGCCGAGCTGGAGAGCGTGGTCGTCGATGCGATGTTCGAGACGGTCGCTGCAGTGGAACAGTGGGTGGGCTACGGGCAGCGGGGCCACCAAGGGGACGGTCAGGTGGCCGGGCAGATGGCCACAACGGGAATGCTCGGCTGGGCGATGTGGCACGGCACCGCACGTCCGGTGGGGGCGGCGGCGCCGGATCCTCACCTGCATGCGCATGCGGTGATCGTGAACGCGGCGCGAGGGCTGGATGGGAAATGGTCGGCGGTCGCGGCCGGAGGGCGGGACCTGCATCGTCACGCGCACGCCGCCGACGCCTTCTTCAAGGCGCGGGTGCGCCGGGAGACGATCGAGCGCCACGGCATCGCCTGGACGCGGGCCCCGGAGACGGGTGCGTGGGAGATCGCGGCCATCCCTGTCGCGGTGCGGACGTTGTTCTCCAAGCGCGATGGCCAGGTCAAGCAGGTGCTGGCCAAATTCGGCTTCGCCGTTGGAGAAGCCTCCCGCCGGGCGAAGAAGGTGGCTTCGGCTGAGAGCCGTCAGCGCAGAACCGATCCCGGCCAGGACGAGTTGCGGGCCGACTGGCACCGCCAGCTCGCCGCGGTGGGCGTGGATCCGGTCGCGCTGGTCGAGGCGTGCCGTAGCGGCGCACGGCTGCCTGCCCGGCCTTCCCCGGCGGAGATCGCGGCATGGATCTGGCGACCCGAGGGCGGGCTGACCGCGCATCGCAAGGAGGTCACCCGAGCCGATGTGCTGGCCGCCGTCCTCGACGCTTTGCCCGATGGCGTGGCGGACCTGGCCGAGGCTGAGACGCTCACCGACGAGGTGCTGGCGCTGACCCCAGCCGTACGTCTGCCCGACGCCGGGGCCCGGCACATGGCCAACTCCGCCCGCTACACCAGCACCGACATCTTGCACGCCGAACAGACGCTGCTGGCCACTGTGCGCCGCCGCCACAACGGCGACGTGGCCGTACTGGATGACGACGCCGTCCGCCTGGCTCTGGACGCCTTCCAAGTCAGCCACCACCTGACCTTCAGCGGCGAGCAGCGAGCCGTACTGGAACGCATCCTGGGCGGCGGACACGGAGTAGAAGCGGTCATCGGCGTTCCCGGCGCGGGCAAGACCACATTGATGGCCGCCGCCCGCACCGCCTACGAGGCCCGCGGCCTGGTCATCGCGGGCGCGGCCACAGCGGCGGTGGCTGCCGCCACGTTGCGCGCCGAATCCGGCATCAGCACCGACACCATCGCCACCTGGCGATTACGCATCCACAACGGTCCGGGACTGGCCGGCGTGGACATTCTGGTGGTCGACGAGGCCGCCATGGTCGATGACCGTCAACTTGCCGCACTGCTGACCGACGCCGAACGGCACGGCACCAAGGTGGTCCTCCTCGGGGACCCCAAGCAGTTGCGCGCGATCGGGGTGGGCGGCGGATTCGCCGCCATCCACCGCCAGGTCGATGGGCTGGTGCTACGGCACAACCGCCGCCAGTGTGACCCCCTCGAACGTCGCGCACTGGAGCTGTTCCGGGCCGGTCACCGCCGTCAGGCCTTGGACACCTGGGCAGCGGGCGGCCGCGTACACGCCGAGGCCGGAGCCGATGACACGATGGCGCGCCTGATCGCCGACTGGGCGACCGTCCGGCAACCGTACCGGGCCGCCGCAGGCCCAGGAGCGCATGACGAGCTGGCCGACTTGCTGGTGCTGGCCGGAACGAACGAGGCTGCCAACCGGCTGAACCTCGCCGCCCGAGCGATCCGCCGCGAGCTGGGCGAGCTATCCGGTCCCGAGCGCGTCTACCACCTGGCCGGCGGCGCCAGCATCGCTCTGGCCGTCGGGGACCACGTACGAGTACGGAAGAACGACTACCGCGCCCGCCGTGGCGAAGGCCCCGTGGACGTACTCAACGGCTACCGGGGTCAGATCACCGCCATCGACAGCAGGCGCGGCGTACAGGTCGAATGGCGCCGAACCGGGCCGGACGGACCTGCTCTGGTTCGCGAATGGGTCCGTCCTGCCTACATCGCGGCCGGCGGTTTGTCGCACGGCACCGTCATGACCGTGGCCTCCGCCCAGGGCCTCACCAGCCGGAATACCCTGATCTACGGCCTGGGCTTGGACCCGCACACTCTATATACGGCCATGAGCCGCGACCGGCACAGTGCCCACCTGTACCTCCCGCGCGAGCTCCTGGAAAGCGACGCGGACCGGCTTCGCCATGGGCCCGTCCGCAGCCCGGACGACGAACTGCGGCGTACTCTCGCCGCCTACGCCACGACCCTCTACGGCGACCGCGCTGACCGCCTCCTGACCCCCGAACCCGAACCCATCGCCCAGCAGCCACGCCCCATCCCGTCCGCCGAAGAGACTCCCGATGCCGAGCTGGAGCGTGCACGTGCCGAGTTGCAGGCCGCCGACCGCGAGGCTCACCTCGCCGTGCAACGCGCTCGTCTCCGGCAATCCCTCACCAGCTCCCCGTGCGGAGTCGGCCTGGGGAGCGATGCCGAGCTGCGCCAGCGCATGAGTCAGCTTGGCAAACGCCTCACCACGACCACGGCCAACGTCGAGGCCGCCGAACAGACCATGGAACGCCTGGCCGCTGAAGGCGGTGGGCGCCACGAACGCCGCCTGCTGGCTGAGCGCGCCAACCTTGAAGATCAGACCTGTCGGATCGAGACGGCCGAGGCCGCCTCCCACCGGCTCCAGGAAGCTCGCCAGACCGTCACCGAGGGTCGCCGGCGCCTGGCCGAGCTACGCCGGCAAGAACGCACCGTCGAGCAAGAGCTGACCAGCCTGCGCCCTTGGCAGCGTGCCCGCCGCCGCGACCTGACAGCCACCTTGACTGACCTCCACGAGCGTCAGGAGCGCCTCGACAAACAGCTAGCGCCGATCCATGCGCAGGCCTCGGCCCTGGACGAGGCTGCGCGCCAGACCGCAGCGCAGGCCCCGCACTCAGACACCTGGCCACAGGTACGTCGACGCCACGCCGAGTTGCTGCGTACCTTCGACGTCAGCCTCCGCGCGGCGCGAGAACGCGATGTCGCACGTGCCCGGGTACACGTTCATGAGCAACGCCGAGCCCAAGCCGCTGCCCAGCGCGAGCTCATTGCCATCCAACGCGAGATTGTGCGCATTGGCCTGGCTCCTGACCAGCGCGACCTCGAACAGCACGGCACATCACGGCGCGCCGACGCCCGGCAAGAGACAGGTCCGCAGGCCCACGGTGGCGGCATCGAGCAGCGTGGCCCTTCACAGGCATACCAACCACCGCGCCGTCCCAATGGCAACGATCCCCGTCGTGGACAAGGACTAAGCCGATAACCAGCAAGATCGGACAGACACTCTCGCCCAGCGGACCGTTGCACTCTGGCGGAGAGTCCAGGAGGTCATACGGTGATGCCCCTGATCGTAGTGAGATTTCGACGCCACCTCGTCCCTCCTCGCAGGCCGAGTATGGCCGTCCCTCGCCGCACCTCCAGGTAGTCGTCCCTCGCTGCGCTCGGTCCGCTCCACCTGGACCCGCGGCTTCACGGCGGCCGCTCGGCAACTGACGAGGAAGGACCAGGAGAAGGACTCTGAGGGGTGCGTGGCAGAAGCGTGTTGGCGCCGTAGCAAACTTAGAGCGCTCAGCGGCCTTCAAGGTCCGTCACGCGGGCCTCCAGGCTCTCCAACCGCACGGACAGCTGTCGCATCTCATTCATGATCTGGTGCAGCTCGAAGGACGGCTCGGGCCGGTCAGGAGTCTTGACCACGTATGTGCCGCGCGTCGATTGGGTGCTGATCAGCCCGTCACGTGCGAGTTCGTCCAAGGCGCGACGGATCGTCTCGACGGCAACGCCGTAGCGCTGCGCCAACTGCCGTCGAGCCGGGAGTCGCTCGCCTTCTTGGAGGCGGCCTGCAGTCACCTCTTGGCGAAGGTCGTCCGCAATCTGAAGGTAGGCAGGCCGAGGATTGCTGAAGTCAGGCACCGACACGATGTCCAGGCTAGGCCCTCGGTCTGAACTAGGAAAGAGGTGTTGAGTTAGACCTAGACTGAACTAGTACAATCATGCTTACCTAGGCTTAGAATGCTTCTCGCGAGGAGGTGCTGGGCGTGGCGCTTGCTGAGAGTCATGGGTGGCCGCTCTGATCTGACGGTATGGGGTTCGGGTGAGACCGGCCCGGTATGAATCTTGGATCGGATGGGTTGACGTGCTGAAAGGCCGAGCTGGGGTGAGTTCGCCGGAGGTGGGCGGCCGGGAAGCGAAACGTCAAAGCAGAGATCCCCCAAAACCTGACAAGCAGTTTAACTTTCCGTCAATAGTGATTGTTGCTTATAGTTGGTGCACCTGTTATGGGCGTGACCCCATATAGGGAAGGGGGCGGGACGCTAGGACCCACCGATCGCCGGTAGATGGTCCGGCACGATCTCGGGCAGATCAACACTCGGGTCGAAGACCGTGATCTAGTCCGCTACAGGGGAGAGCCCGACGCCGCAATGCTTCCCGGCGCTGGGCGCCGGGCCTCCCGCCATACCCGCTCCAGAGGAGCCGGTCGTGTTCAGCGTGCCTCCAGCGTGAGCATGGACACCCCCAGGGCGCCTCTGCTGCTCGTATGTCGGCTGCTGACTCTGGTCACCACTTTGACGGCCAGAGCGCATATTGACAAGTTTTGGACACTGGAGTCAAGGGCGGTGACTGAGATTATTCGACTGTCGTCGGACGGTCCTCACGATGACGACTACACCGGCGAGGTGGCTGGGGCCCTATCCGGGGCGGTTCGCGTCCTCAACCACGCGACGCGATCACGCGTTGGCATCACGCATCCATCCACTGTCTATGACGTGCTCGGCAGTGTCGCTCTCGCCGCAGCGGGGCTCGACCAACTGCTGAAGCAACTCGGTGAGGCGCTGCGGCGCATGCAGGCATCAGGTCGGCTGGGTGACGACCTCGGCAACCCCGCCGAGCGTCTTGACAAGGTCTTGTCAGAACTGGCCACGTCCCGAGAGATGGCACGGGACCTTGCCGCCCAAATTGATCGAGTGTTCAACACCACCGCCACCCTGCATCTGTCAGATGGAGGTGAAGATCACGATTGTGACAGCGGCCCGCTGCCCTGTCCGAGACCGGAAGAGGCGCGTCACTTCGGCGGCTCACGACATGACACCCATGAGCGTCCGAGTCTCGTTCGTCATCAGAACTTTGCCCAGGTAACCACGAGAGACGAGAGATGAGCTTCGAAGCACTCAACTGGGCGCTGAACCTCGCGCCCGTTCCGGTGAACTCCAATGGTAAGCCCAGCGCTTCATGCGCTGCGGTTCTGGTCGGACTTGCCACTCATGCCGGCCCGGACGGGACTGGGGCCTTCCCCAGCACCAGGAAGCTCGTGCGCTACAGCCGCCTGTGTGAGCGCACGGTCCGCACTGCACTCGATCGCTTGGAAGCCGAGTACATCATCCGGCCCTGCGATCCGGCCATCGTGGCCGCACACATCAAGCGCGGTGACCGGCGTCCGCAAGGCTGGGACCTGGCGATGGAGCGCGTACGTACCGATCTGAAGCCTCAGGAACTCAAAGCCCTGGAGGCCATGTTTCCCGGTGTCACCGCTCGCGTGAACGCGGCGAAGGCCGCCGACGAAGCACCTGTGGATAACTCTCACACACAGCCTGTGGATAACCGTGCAGGCGGGGTGCAGCGTGCGCATCCCGAGGTCTCCACGGGGTGCAATCCACATAGCGACGAGGTGCAACCAGCGCAGTCGCGGGCTGCAACGGCTGCACCCGAACCCTTCACTGAACCAAACAATGAATCACCTCCGGCCGCCCAAGCGGGCTTCAGCGCCAGCACGCGTGTGGACAGCCGGTGGACGGGCGGGGGTCTCGGGAGTCGTGAGCAAGCCCCTACCGCGTCGATCCACCTGTTCGTAGCCAAGCTCGGTCCCGATTGGCCGCTGTCTCACAGCCAGATTCGCCGCCTCATCCCCGCCGTCGCTGAGGCGCTCGCCGTTGGGTGGGATCCCGACGTTCTCGCCGAGTACGTGGGAGCCAACACCGCTGGAATACGCAACCCGTACGCCGTGCTGGTGTCTCGCCTGGCCGACCTTCCTGATCCACCGCGTAAATCCCGGCGGGCCTATGTGGATGAGCGCACCGTGGCCGAAGCTCAGACCGCAGTGTGCATCCACGGTGACTCCCGTCCCGGCGCGTGTGCTCTGTGCCGCCGTGGCATCCCTGCGGACGGAATCGATCCCCGATCTCCTGCCCTGCCGAGCCATCGCCCGCCACCTGCGCATCTACGCAGAAGCGCGACTTCTAGCGACCCCGACGCCAGTACCGCCAAGCACGTCGCCGGGGCCGCACCCCTACCGCCAGAAACGAACGCATAGGAGTGCCTTACATCATGTCCGCATCCACCATTCGTAACCAACCGACTCCGCACGTTGTCTTACCAAGTGGACCGCCCCGTCTGACGCCTGGCGCTGCAACAGAACTGCTCGCCATCCTGCTAGAGGCCCACCAAAACCTGCAGACCAGCCGCCCGGACGCGGCCTGAGGAATCCATGGACGCCATCCCCTTCGCCTTCTACGGCCGGGTTTCCACCGAGGACAACCAAGATCCCCAGTCCTCGCGGTCCTGGCAGATCACCCGCTCCCGCGCGCTCATCGAGCCGCGCGGGGGCGTGATCGTCACCGAGTTCTTTGACATCGACAAGTCCCGCTCGATCCCCTGGCAGCGCCGCCCGTACGCCGCGGCGCTGCTCGCCGAGCTACGCAACCCCGACCGAGGCTTCGACGCCGTGGTGATCGGCGAGCCGCACCGGGCCTTCTACGGCAACCAGTACGGCCTGACCTTCCCCGTCTTCGAGCATTTCGGGGTCCCGCTCTGGGTGCCCGAGGTGGGCGGCCCCATCGACCCGAACAACGAGGCCCATGACCTGGTCATGAGCGTGTTCGGCGGTATGAGCAAGGGTGAGCGCAACCGCATCAAGATCCGCGTGCGCACTGCCATGTCAGCCCAAGCCCAGATGGAAGGCCGCTTCCTGGGAGGCAGGCCGCCTTATGGCTACCGGCTGGCCGACGCGGGTCCACACCCCAACCCGGCCAAGGCGGCCGACGGCAAGCGTGCTCACCGGCTGGAACTCGATCCCGTCGCCGCGCCCGTGGCGGAAGAGATCTTCGCAGCCTTTCTCGACGGCTACGGCCTGTTCGCCATCGCCGAGAGACTGACCCGCAACGGGATTCCCAGCCCATCAGCTCATGATCCGGGCCGGAACCCTCACCGCTCCGGCATCGCCTGGTCCAAGAGTGCAGTGCGCGCCATCTTGACCAACCCCCGTTACACCGGCCATCAGGTGTGGAACCGCCAGCGCAAGGACGAGGTCCTCATCGATGTGGACGACGTCGGGCTGGGCCACACTACGAAGCTCAGGTGGAACTCCAAACAGGACTGGGTCTGGTCGGAGACAGTCGTTCACCCGCCGATCGTGTCCACGGAGGACTTCGACGCCGTGCAGACGACGTTGACGGGGCGAGGCGATCGCCACACCGACAAGACCCGCAAGCGCACCTCCAAGCCGTACCAGCTTCGGGGGCTGCTGTACTGCGGTGTCTGCGACCGCAGGATGCAGGGCCACTGGGTCAACGACGCGGCCTACTACCGCTGCCGCTTTCCCGAGGAGTACGCCCTGGCCAACCACCTCATGCATCCCCGCAACGTCTACCTACGAGAGGACCGCGTCGTCCCGCGACTGGACCGCTGGCTGGGCCGGCTGTTCGCGCCCCACAACGTCGACCAGACCCTCGACGTCCTGACGGCCGCACAGGACGTGACACCGCCCGAGGCCCAAGCACTCGCCATGGCACGCCGCCAGATCGCCGAGTGCGACCGCAAGCTCGCCCAGCATCGAGCTGCCCTTGAGGCGGGCGCCGACCCGGCGCTCGTCGCCGGATGGACCCAGGAAGAGCTTGTCCGCAAGAGCGCGGCCGAGCAACGTCTCAGCCGCGCGCACGTACTGCCTCAGAAGCGGCTCGGGCGTGATGAGCTGGCGGAGATCACGCACAGGCTTGGAGACATGGTGCGAGTTCTCTCGAATGCTGACCCGATCCGGAAGGCCAAGATCTACGCGAACATGGGACTGCGGCTGATCTACCACCCGTCAAAACAGAAAGTCCTGGTCACGTCTACACGTGACCAGGACCCCATAGGCGACCGGTTTGTGTCCGAGGGGGGACACCGCCGATACGTACATGCCCTTCAGCGCCTCCACCACACTCGTTCTCCCAGGTCGGGAGGGTTGAGCAGCTATGGAGACGAACATGCGAGCCGTGCGCCGCATTCACCGAACGACGATCACAGGAGTCCTGCTTCTCGCAACCATCGCGGCGGTTGTATCGTTCCGGCACATGCACGAGCTGTGCCTCCGCCATGGTGAGGATCATGTGGCGGCGGTGCTCATCCCGCTCGCGGTCGACGGCACGATCGTCGTCGCCTCAATGTCCATTCTCCTGGCGAACCGGTACGGCTCCCGCGGCGGGTTGCTGGCGTGGACCATGTTGCTGATCGGCAGTCTCGCCAGCCTCGGAGCCAACATAGCCGTCGCCGATCCCAGCCTGATCGGTCGCGTCATCGCCGCTTGGCCAAGCGCCGCTTTGATCGGCAGTTACGAGCTCTTGATGTCCCAGATCCGTCAAGCTTCCGCCCAAGAGCCAGTTGTGGCGCAGGGCGAGGTGGCAAGGGATCCGGAACATGTCAGGGTCTATGACCACGACTCGCCAGAGCAGGCGGGTCCTGATGAGTTCGGGAGGGAAGATCTCCGTCGAACCGCTTGGCGGTGGGCTCTGGCGAATCGCCTTCCTGATGGGGCGCTTCCGTCGGGCCGGGTTATCGCTGAGCAGTTCGCGCGGAGTGCTCGGTGGGGACGTTGGATCAAGCGAATTGGCCTTGAAGGGAAGCTCGCAGGGCGCGATCACTCCACTGCCGCGTGACACAGCGGATACCAAGCATGACGTTGGCGACCCGGCCATGACTGCCGCCTGGAGCGGAACACCCCCGCATGCGCGGGGCCGACTATGACGAGGAAATCGTCGCGCACCCGCTGACGGGAACACCCCCGCATGCGCGGGGCCGACCTAACCCTGCGCAGCGTGGACACCTCAATCTTGGGAACACCCCCGCATGCGCGGGGCCGACCACTCACCGGGACGAGAACGGAACAGCGATCAGGGAACACCCCCGCATGCGCGGGGCCGACGTGCCCGAACCGGTCAGCGAAGTCCCGTCGGCAGGAACACCCCCGCATGCGCGGGGCCAAGGGGACGCGCAGGGCGAGGTCGATCGGGTTGGCCGGAACACCCCCGCATGCGCGGGGCCGACGCACCATGCGACGGACGCTAAACGACTGCTCAGGGAACACCCCCGCATGCGCGGGGCCGACGCCTCAGTCTGCCGGTAAGACTCGGAATGCTTCGGAACACCCCCGCATGCGCGGGGCCGACGCGAACCGCCGGGGCTTTCTCTATGCCCGGGGGGAACACCCCCGCATGCGCGGGGCCGACCACTCGAAATTGGAGAGGTCCGCGCTATCACCCGGAACACCCCCGCATGCGCGGGGCCGACTCCTCACACCCACGCGGCCCATGGCTCCACGGAGGAACACCCCCGCATGCGCGGGGCCGACGATCGAGCGGGGCCGGCGGTGAAGGACCCGGCCGGAACACCCCCGCATGCGCGGGGCCGACCCGCAGCTCTCGCTGAATCTCGCCCACCAGAGCGGAACACCCCCGCATGCGCGGGGCCGACGCCTCCGACATGCTCGGACTCCGCTCACACAAGGGAACACCCCCGCATGCGCGGGGCCGACCTGGGGTCCGGGGGGACCAATGCGGTAGAGCAGGGAACACCCCCGCATGCGCGGGGCCGACCACGACTTGATCTTGACCGCGCCAGCGAAGGGAGGAACACCCCCGCATGCGCGGGGCCGACGGGTTCGGCGTGAAGACGCTGGGGCTACGGCGCGGAACACCCCCGCATGCGCGGGGCCGACATGGCGCTGACCCCGCGTCATATCTACGTCATCGGAACACCCCCGCATGCGCGGGGCCGACTTCCATTCCTTGATCAGGATGCTGCCGGTGTACGGAACACCCCCGCATGCGCGGGGCCGACGCCAGGGCGGGGATTTCCTCCCAGTACCCGAGGGGAACACCCCCGCATGCGCGGGGCCGACCCGGCTTGTGGCCAGGGGCGTGAGGGTCAGTCCGGAACACCCCGCATGCGCGGGGCCGACGACCAGTCGGCCTGTGCGGTCTTCGCTCTGGTCGGAACACCCCCGCATGCGCGGGGGCCGACGGCGCTCATGATGCCTCCTGGTCAGGGCGGTGCGGAACACCCCCGCATGCGCGGGGCCGACGAATGAAGCCCCTGCAAGATGCAGCGGGCAAGCGGAACACCCCCGCATGCGCGGGGCCGACATCACCTGTCCGGCACGGAAGGCCAGCTGCCGCGGAACACCCCCGCATGCGCGGGGCCGACACCGGGGAGGCAGAAGAGGTGATCGTGCCCCGCGGAACACCCCCGCATGCGCGGGGCCGACGCGTGCACGTGGCGACGTGCGGCTTGAACACGGGGAACACCCCCGCATGCGCGGGGCCGACAGAAAGATCACCGAGCAGGCCATCATCGATGAGGGAACACCCCCGCATGCGCGGGGCCGACGGGATGGAGACCCCGAGCCGGTCGGCCAGCCACGGAACACCCCCGCATGCGCGGGGCCGACACAAGGAACCCTTCGGTGCCGCCACCGTCCTGGGGAACACCCCCGCATGCGCGGGGCCGACCCTGTCTACAGGCACGAAGGATGACGTTGAACAGGAACACCCCCGCATGCGCGGGGCCGACGACCGCGAGAGCGTCCTCCTTGACCTGTTCCAGGGAACACCCCCGCATGCGCGGGGCCGACTACGTTGAAATCCGGCCGCGAATCGCGAAGGACGGAACACCCCCGCATGCGCGGGGCCGACGGCTGGCGGGGCGCGGTCGACGCCATGCAGGAGGGAACACCCCCGCATGCGCGGGGCCGACGGATTACGCCGGCCCTGAGAACGCAGCATGGCCGGAACACCCCCGCATGCGCGGGGCCGACGGTCGGCGCGCCGCCGTGACCTCCAAGGTCATCGGAACACCCCCGCATGCGTGGGGCCGACGAAGGCGTATGGATCATCCGGGTGGTAAGTGGAGGAACACCCCCGCATGCGCGGGGCCGACCAGCATCTTCACCTTGATCCAGGTGGATACCGCGGAACACCCCCGCATGCGCGGGGCCGACGCCCGACAAGCGAGGATCACGGCAACAACCTGGGGAACACCCCCGCATGCGCGGGGCCGACGGGGCCCGGATCGAGACAGGGATCTCGACCGGCGGAACACCCCCGCATGCGCGGGGCCGACAACCGCGCGGCGTGTGATGGGGCTCGGTGTCAGGGAACACCCCCGCATGCGCGGGGCCGACGTTTCGATGTGCTCGGGGAGAAACTTCAGGAGAGGAACACCCCCGCATGCGCGGGGCCGACGCGAGCCCGGACCGCCTCCGTGACAACCGCGATGGAACACCCCCGCATGCGCGGGGCCGACACATCGCGGTTTGTTACCCGCCGCCCCTCGGAGGGAACACCCCCGCATGCGCGGGGCCGACTCGATCTGGGTTGCGCTGGCCCCGGGGGTCAGCGGAACACCCCCGCATGCGCGGGGCCGACTCACTCGTCCGACGGTCAACAACGCACTGAAGGGGAACACCCCCGCATGCGTGGGGCCGACCGCGAACATGGTGCGGGCGTTGTGCGAGCTCGAGGAACACCCCCGCATGCGCGGGGCCGACACCGACACCTCCGGCACGCCGGTCGTGAAGTACGGAACACCCCCGCATGCGCGGGGCCGACACGCCCAAAACAGGGTATGTGGACGTTTCAAGCGGAACACCCCCGCATGCGCGGGGCCGACGCCACCTGGGCGGACAGCACGGCGATGAGCTGCGGAACACCCCCGCATGCGCGGGGCCGACGCGGACGAGGAACACCTTGCCAAGATCGAACGAGGAACACCCCCGCATGCGCGGGGCCGACAGAAGCCTGCGTCCAGAAAGCGCTCTGAGCCCGGGAACACCCCCGCATGCGCGGGGCCGACCGGTCAACAGCAGAGCTGCAGCATCGGCGAGGCGGAACACCCCCGCATGCGCGGGGCCGACCGCGGCTACCTCGGCCAGCGAAACACGTGGCGGGGAACACCCCCGCATGCGCGGGGCCGACTACGGCCGAAGATCTCGTACGGGCCACAACGAGGGAACACCCCCGCATGCGCGGGGCCGACACACCAAGGCCCCGTTCTGACCCGGCCCTGATCGGAACACCCCCGCATGCGCGGGGCCGACGTTTCCACTTTCACCGGGTTGTCGCCACCCAACGGAACACCCCCGCATGCGCGGGGCCGACCGATCGGTCGCCCCCTCCATGATGATGCCGAGGGGAACACCCCCGCATGCGCGGGGCCGACGGCGCGGGGACAGGCATGTACGGGACCCCTGTCGGAACACCCCCGCATGCGCGGGGCCGACACGCCAAACCTGCCCCTTGTGCTCTACGAGAGAGGAACACCCCCGCATGCACGGGGCCGACGGCGGCGCCGGAATCCTCCAGCCACACCGTGCCGGAACACCCCCGCATGCGCGGGGCCGACAAGTGCGGTGCGCCGCGGCGCTGAAACTCCAGCGGAACACCCCCGCATGCGCGGGGCCGACGACGTGCTGCTCCACGGCATCCGGCACCTCAGGGGAACACCCCCGCATGCGCGGGGCCGACCTCCCGACCTACACCACGGTCGTGGGCGATGACGGAACACCCCCGCATGCGCGGGGCCGACCGGCCGGGGCTCGAGGGTGGGGAGGACTATAGCGGAACACCCCCGCATGCGCGGGGCCGACAGTGGTCTCCACGGTGGTCATGATCGTCCCTCCGGAACACCCCCGCATGCGCGGGGCCGACGCGCCCGCGTTCCTGCTCACGGCGATGAGCCCCGGAACACCCCCGCATGCGCGGGGCCGACCAGACCACCGGCACCCAGAACGGCATCTACGCCGGAACACCCCCGCATGCGCGGGGCCGACCAGACCACCGGCACCCAGAACGGCATCTACGCCGGAACACCCCCGCATGCGCGGGGCCGACGTGCAGGTGGCAGGGTTGTCCTCCTCCCAGGGCGGAACACCCCCGCATGCGCGGGGCCGACCGTACCCGAACAGCGAGCCGGCCGCGAGCATGGGGAACACCCCCGCATGCGCGGGGCCGACCAAGACGGGCACGCTGACCACCGGCACGGGCACCGGAACACCCCCGCATGCGCGGGGCCGACCTCGTGCTCGCTGGGGGCGACGACGATGATGCCGGGAACACCCCCGCATGCGCGGGGCCGACGCAGCTGGCCGTACGTTCTCGCCGGCATGCAGAGGAACACCCCCGCATGCGCGGGGCCGACAAGAAGCCAGCTTGTGCACTACGCCACTCTGCAGGAACACCCCCGCATGCGCGGGGCCGACGGTCAGCACGTCCAGGGCAACGGGATGACGCAGGAACACCCCCGCATGCGCGGGGCCGACTCGGCCTGGCGAGCCGCGAGCCATTCATCCGCCGGAACACCCCCGCATGCGCGGGGCCGACCCCGCCGCGGAGGGGGAGACGTGACCGCCTGGTGGAACACCCCCGCATGCGCGGGGCCGACATGCCCCGTGACGCCAGCGGCTACATCGTGTGGGGAACACCCCCGCATGCGCGGGGCCGACAAGGGTAATCACGCAGGCCAGGACCTGCCCACCGGAACACCCCCGCATGCGCGGGGCCGACTTCGGGGCCCTGCCGCCCGCGCCGCGCCGCGCCGGAACACCCCCGCATGCGCGGGGCCGACACCAGACAAGAGCAGGAGTAGACATGTCCTTCGGGAACACCCCCGCATGCGCGGGGCCGACTGTCGCCGCTCCCGGTACGTTGACGGAACCGAAGGAACACCCCCGCATGCGCGGGGCCGACTTGTCGAAGACCACGTCAAAGTCTGAGGTGTCCGGAACACCCCCGCATGCGCGGGGCCGACTGCTGCTGTGGCTGTACGTCCATGCGTGGCCGCGGAACACCCCCGCATGCGCGGGGCCGACCCCCTATCTCCTCCTATTAATTCCACCGGTCGCGGAACACCCCCGCATGCGCGGGGCCGACCATGAAGAGCCTGGTGTGGCTCGCCATCGGCGCGGAACACCCCCGCATGCGCGGGGCCGACGCGCCAACGCCGCGGCGGCTGCAATCGGCCTGAGGAACACCCCCGCATGCGCGGGGCCGACTCGAGCGCGTCCACACCCTCCTGCGGGTAGACCGGAACACCCCCGCATGCGCGGGGCCGACTCCATCGCCCCGTCATAGGTCTCGCGCGCCCGCGGAACACCCCCGCATGCGCGGGGCCGACACTTCTTCACCTGCGGGTTTACCGGTGAAGTGCGCTGGTTTCCTTCGGTTGCAAATCGGTGGGCTGCTGCATTCCCTGCCTACAGCTTCTCTTCAGATTGATCTTTCTGCTAACGCTACGCAGAAGTCGAACGATACCGGAGATACGCTGTGCGGCTCTGTTTTGTCGGTGGCGGTGGTTAGGGTGCGGGGTTGATGGGCGGAGGTGTGATGAAGTGGCATGACGCGCTTGATTGCGACCCGGTCGTGATGCGGCAACTTGGTGCGCTTTGGGGTAAATCGCGCCAGAAAGCAGGAGGTAGGATAAATCTCCTGCTTTCGCATCTATTGGACACTGCGGCGGTAGCGGAGCAAATATGGGATAACTATCTGGCTCCCTCCACAAAACGGATATTGAACGCGCTTTCGCAGGGTCGGGGCAGGCTGTTTTTCGCGTGGTTGTGTGGGGTTCATGACTGCGGTAAGGCGACCCCGGCATTCCAGAGGGTTGACGCCGATGGAGCGGACGCGGTCCGACGGGCTGGGTTGAGCTGGATCGAGCCGGTGGTGCAGAAGGCCCGGTGGCGGCATGACAAGGCTGGCGGAACGCTTGTGCTGCGTCTGCTGAAGGAGGCCGGCTGGGAGGGCGAGCAGATCGCCTGGTTGTGGCCACTGGTCGCCGGTCATCACGGGACGGTGCCGTCGAAGGGGGCTCTGCTGGGGCTGCGGACGGGTCGGGGCGAGCCTCAAGGAAAAGGCCCCGCCTGGGCGCGCGTTCAGGCGGCGGTGGTGGAGGTGTTCACGCGGCTGGTCGGGTTCGCAGATCTAGCCGACGTGCAGCCTCAGCGAGTGCCCAGCCGGGCGGTGCAGCTGCAGCTCAGCGGCCTGGTGGTGATGGCGGACTGGATCGCCAGCGACGAGCGGCACTTCCCTGGCGTCGATGACCTGGCCGATGTGACCATGCAGGGCGCTCGGGATCGAGCGGTGAAGGCGTGGGGGCGACTCGGCCTGCGGGGTGGCTGGGGACGGCTGGATGACCCGACGCAGGATGCCTTCGCGTGCCGGTTTGATCAAACGCCTCGCCCATCACAGGAGCTCGTGCTGGACGTGGCCCGCCGGATCCCGGGGCCGGGGTTGCTGATCGTCGAGGCGCCGATGGGGGAGGGCAAGACCAAGGCGGCGCTGGGCGCGGCCGAGGTACTGGCCGCAAGGTTCGGTGCTGACGGGGCGTTTGTTGGTATGCCGACGCAGGCGACGAGCGACCCGATGTTCAGCCAGGTCCGTGCCTGGTTGAACAAGATCGACCCTGAGCTGACACGGCAGGTGGCGCTGCTGCACGGCAAGCGGATGTTCAACAAGGAGTGGCAGAGCCTGCTGGACGGGTCGGACGCCGACCCCGACAGCTTCTATGGCGGTATCGAGGAAGACGACCTGTATGGGCTGGCCGACTCGCCGTTCGGCGGCGAGGGGACGGCGGAGCGGCAGGCGCCGGCGGAATGGTTCCTGGGGCGTAAGCGCGGACTGCTCAGCCCGTTCGTGGTCGGCACGATCGATCAGCTGCTGTTCGCGGCGACGCGGACCAAGCACGTGATGCTGCGCGCCGCCGGACTGATGGGCAAGGTCGTGGTACTGGACGAGGTGCACGCCGCTGACGTGTACATGTCCCAGTTTCTACTGGAGGGATTGCGCTGGCTGGGGCAGGCGCAGGTGCCAGTCGTGCTGCTGTCGGCCACCTTGCCTCCCGCGCAGCGCAGCGCGTTCGTTGCGGCGTATCTGGCTGGTGCAGCTTCGGCGGAGACGTTCGACGTCACGGATTTGCCGCCGCCGCAGAGCTATCCCAGCGTCACCGCAGCGTGCCTGGTCGACGGCCGGGCGGTCTACGACGTCGATGACGCGCCGCAGTGGCGGCCGGACCTGGACGTGACGGTGACCGTGCTGCCGGAGATCCACGGTGCGGACACAGTAGAAGAAGAGAGCCGGCAGGCTGAGAACGACCTCGCCGAGCTGCTGCTGGACCGGCTGGCTCAGGGCGGGTGCGCGCTGGTGATTCGGAACACCGTGCCCCGAGCGCAGCATGCGTACCAGGTGCTGCGCGAGCGGTTCGGCGACGGTGACGTGCGACTGCTACACGGTCGCATGACCGCACATGATCGCGCAGAGGGCACCGAGGAATGCCTGCAATTACTGGGCCCGCCGGGCAAGGACGGGACCCGACGGCCGGAGCGGCTGATCCTCGTCGCGACGCAGCTGGCCGAACAGTCCTTCGACGTGGACGCGGACGTGCTGGTCACCGACCTCACCGCGATCGACCTGCTGCTGCAACGGCTCGGCCGGATGCACCGCCATGACGGGGTAGCCCGGCCGGCACGAGTACGTCGGCCGGAGGTGATCATCACCGGGTTTGCGCCGCACGGAGAGAAGGCGCCGTGGATATTGCCGGCGAGCGAGGCCATTTACGGCCGTTACTTGCTGTTGCGCACTGCTGCCATGGTCTGTGCTGCGGACGGCGGTAGCTGGTCGGTGCCGAGTGAGGTGCCACGTCTGGTCGAGCGCGTGTACGGCGATGCAACCGACGTGGTCCCGCCCGCGTGGAGCGCGGACGAGCAGCAGGCCCGCCAGAAGTGGACGGCCCAGCAGGAGGAACGGGCCCGGAGCGCCGAGCACTTCCTGCTCACCCGCGCTGGCGAGCACACGAATGGGACGCTGGACAGCCTGCACTATGGCGCGGCTCCCGGCAGCCTGGCCGAGCACAGGCTGGAGGCCGTGGTCCGGGATGGGGAGCGCAGTTTGGAGGTGATCCTGGTACGCGAGGACCAGCGGGGCTACCACACGCTGGCAGGCCGCTGGCTGGGAGTCAATGGCGAGGCACTGTCAGACGACGTGGTGGAGGAAGTACTCGGCGCGACCGTACGACTGCCGTCCAAGCTGACCGAGCCGGCCGAGCGCGAACTGGCGCCGCTGGACGGCTGGCGAAGCCACCCTTGGCTGAAACACAGCCGGGCGCTGAAATTGACGGCCGATACCCCAACCACCCTGGGTGAGTATCACGTGCGGTACGACGAGAAGCTTGGGCTGTTGGTCGACGGCGGTTCACGGCGCCCACCCCGGAGACGCACATGAGCCCCGCACGGCCAGACGGCTTCAGGCACTGCCCTGATGGAGAAGACCGCCCGGCTCGCGCGGGGCTGGATCCCCGCATAGCGGGGCCGACGTATGCCCGAAACACGACCACGGGCCATCCCCGCGCCATCGGTGACGCAGGGCCGACCCACACCACTTTACGGATTCTCGAGACGCGGTGACGTCCGGCATGGCACGCTCCAAACCGCAACCTCTAAACAGGACTAGTTAGAGGAGCTCTCAATGTTCGGCTACGACCTGGTCGACTCCCTATGGCTGCTTCCCCGGCCGCGGGGCGAGACCGCCGCAATACCTCGCTCCTTGCGGGAGACGCTGCTCCACGCCGACCAATTCGACGCGCTGGAAGTCGGGGTCTCCACGCACACCCCCGCGCTGTTGCGTCAGGTCCTTCTGCCTGTCGTCATGCACGCTCTGGGACGACCAGTGGACCGCGAGCAGTGGGCTCGTCGGTTCGCCAACGGGCGTTTCACCGAGTCCGAGCAAGAAGCGCTCAGCGCCTATCTGGACGAGGTTCGGCCTCGCTTCGACCTGTTCAGCTCCGAGGCGCCGTTCGCTCAGGCTGCCGGACTGCACACGGCGAAGGACGAGACGAAAGGCTCGGCACTGCTGGTTGCCAGCCAAGCGTCCGGGAACAACGTGCCGTTGTTCTCGACCCGCACTGAGGGTGATCCGCTGCCGTTGACCCCGGCTGAGGCGGTCCACTGGCTGCTGCACACGCATTGCTGGGACACCGCAGGCATCAAGTCGGGCGCGGCTGATGACACGCTGGCAAAAGCGGGCAAAACCACGGGAAACGTTACAGGTCCCTTGGGGTCGCTAGGCGTGATCGTTCCGATGGGGCGCACGTTGTTCGAGACGTTGATGCTCAACATCCCGATCGGACGCCAACCCGCCGATGATCTCCCGCAATGGCGACGCTCTCCCTCATCTGGGCAGTGGGTACCCAGACGTGCCACGGGTCTGCTGGACCTGTGGACCTGGCAGGCGCGGCGGATCCGCCTGATCCCAGAACAGACCGAGCACGGCTTGCGGGTCTGCCGGGTGGTGCTGTGCGCAGGGGACCGGCTGCAGGCCGTCCCGGAATGGGAGCCGCACACGGCCTGGACCTTCGCCAAAGAAGCCAAGAGCCCCACAGGCACAGTGCGCCGGCCGCGTCGGCACGTACCGGGCAAGGCCGCCTGGCGTGGCATGGAGGCGCTGCTGGCCGCGGAGCGGCAGAACGGTGACGGCGGCGTGGAGACCTCGGTGCTGCTGAGCCAGCTCGCCGATCTTCAGGCCGACGACGCTCTTCCCTTCGACTACCCGCTGCAGGTGCAGACGATCGGCATCGTCTACGGCACCCAGTCCGCGGTCGTGGAGGACGTGCTGTTCGACTCGATCCCGCTGCCGATCGCCGGGCTACGCACTGAAACCGACACCTACACCACCTTGGTCGAGGTGGCCGAGCAGGCCGAAGACCTGGCACGGGCGGTGAACAACCTGTCGAGCGATCTGCGGCGAGCACGTGGAGCGGATCCGATCCCCTGGAACAAGGGGCAGCGCCCCGGCGAGTTCGTGCTGCACGCTCTCGACCCACTGGTGCGGCGCTTCCTGGTCGGGGTACGGGCCAGCGCGGATGATCCTGACTTGCTGGAGCGGGGACGTACCGCCTGGGAGAAGCTCGCGTACCGACAAACCCAGGACGTGGCGGACAAGCTGCTGGCCACGGCTACCGGCAGCGAGTTCGCCGGGCGCGTGGTGAAGAAGGACAAGACGGAGTACATCTACCGACTGGCTTCCGCCGAGCAGAACTTCCGCCAGCGGCTACGCGCCGCACTGCCCCGCTGGGCTCAGTCCGTACGAGATGACCCGGACGCGGGACCCGCGGAACTCTCCGCCTGACGGGCACCGCTGTCAGCCTGAAAACGAGGACACCTATGACCTCCACCAACGATCGCGTCGTCCGGTATTGGAGCCGCTACGTGGCTGCCGACGGCACTTGGCGTCGCGAACAGGGTCCACCGCCGGGGGATGACCTGGCCGCCTTCCGCGCCGGACTGGGCCGCCTCGCGGGTACGGTGCCGGCCTTGTGGCCGTACTACACCTCGCCCATCGACGACCGGCTCGCCCGCCAGGGCAAGGTATCGCCCGAGCTGGCGGCTGAGCACGCCGCGCTCGCCCTGTACGGGCTGCATCAGCAGTCCCGCTCCGACCCCATGCACCGCCCCGGGATCCGGCTCGGTCAGGCGCTGCGGCGTCTGCACAAGCAGTCGGAGCACGACAAGGGGTTCTCCCGGGAGGCGGTGGAGCGGCGGGTCAACGCCGCTGCCTCGGCCACCCAGGTCTCGGCCTTCCTCACCCACCTGCGCGGCCTGATCTCCCAGCTGCGGACCGTGGGCGCGCCGCTGGACTACGACCGGCTGCTGCGCGACATCCACGACTGGCAACGCCCCGACACCCGGCAGCTGGCCCGACGCCGGCTCGGACTCGACTACTACGGCTGGCAGCCAACCCCGCAGGCGCCTGCCGAGTCCACGCCCAGCCCCGAATAACGTTCCCTGATCTCATCCGGAGTTCTCATGGCCAAGCGCCTGTACATCGACGTGCACATCGTCCAGACCGTCCCGCCCGCGAACCTGAACCGCGACGATCAGGGAAACCCGAAGGAGGCCTACTTCGGCGGGCACCGCCGGGCCCGGGTGTCGTCACAGGCGTGGAAGCGCGCCACTCGCACGCGCTTCGCCGAGCACACGCATGAACAGGACCACGCGACCCGAACCAAGCGCATCGCGGCCGAACTCGCCGAGCGGTTGGCCGACCGTACGGGCCTGGAGACTGAGCAGGCCACCCGCCTGGCCACTGCGCTCCTGCAGCCGCTCGGCATCAAGCCCGGAAAGAAGGCCGGCGACACCGCCTACCTGCTGTTCTTCGGCTACCGCCAGTTGGAGGACATCATCGATCTGGTCGCCGACCAGGCCACCGATCTGATCGCCCTGGAAGACGAGGAACTGGCCAAAGCCGTCAAAGACCTCCCTGTCGCCGCGAAACTCCAGCAGGGCCACCCGATGGACGTGGCGATGTTCGGGCGCATGGTCGCCGACATCCCCGCCCTCAACGTCGACGCCGCCGTCCAGGTCGCGCACGCGCTGTCCACCCACGCCGTGGACCTGGAGTTCGACTACTACACCGCCGTTGACGACGAGAACCCCAAGGAAGAGACCGGCGCCGGCATGATCGGCCAGATCGGCTTCAACTCAGCCACTCTGTACCGGTACGCCACCGTCAACGTTCCACAGCTGATCGACAACCTCGGAGACGGCGACGCCGCCCTGACCGCCGTTGACGCCTTCATCGAGCACTTCGCCCGCTCCATCCCCTCCGGGCACCAGAACTCCTTCGCCCACCGCACCTTGCCCAGCCTGCTCGCCGTCGTCGTACGCGAAGACCAGCCGGTCAACCTCGTCTCCGCCTTCGAAAAGCCGCTCCAACCTGACGAGGAAGGTGAGGGCCTGGCCGCCGACTCCGCAATCCGTCTGGCCGTGGAACACGACCGCGCCACTCGGCAATGGGGAGACACCCCCGCATACGTCGCCGTCTGCCACACCTTCGACCCCGACCGGCACACCGGCGAACGCCTGACCACGATCCTCGGCCCCAACACCCCCTTCCCCACCCTGATCGCCGACCTGCACGCCAGGCTGGCCGAGAAGATCGAGCAGACCCGATGACCACCCCCCAGGCCACGCTGGTCCTGCGCCTGGCTGGCCCGTTGCAGTCCTGGGGCGATCGGAGCGTCTTCAACCGCCGCGAGACCCGGCCAGAACCCACCAAATCCGGCATCCTGGGCCTGCTCGCCGCCGCCTCCGGCCGAGCCCGCGAAGAACCCCTGGACGACCTGCTCGGCCTCCATCTCGGCGTCCGCGTCGACCAGCCCGGCAGCCTGCTGCGTGACTACCACACCGTCAGTGACTACCGGGGACGCCCGCTGCCGCAGGCCGGCGTATCTGCCAAAGGCGTGCAAAAGCCCACCTCGCCAGCCAAGCACACGCACGTCACCCAGCGTTTCTATCTCCAGGACGCGGTCTTCCTCGCCGCTCTGCACGGCCCCACCGCCCTGGTGGAAACGCTGGCCGAGGCCGTCCAACGTCCCGCCTTCCCCCTCGCGCTGGGCCGCCGCTCCTGCGTCCCCACCCAGCCCCTCTTCCTTGCCGTCCGCCAAGCACCTCTACTCGAGGCACTGGAAAACGAGCCCTGGCAGGCCACCGACACCGCCAAACAGCTCTACGCTCGCGACCGCGGTCGCCCCGCCACAGTTCGCCTCCCGGCCACCGTGGACGACCCCAACGGTGAGGACTCGGCCACCGACGTCCCGCGCTCCTTCGCCCCCCGCGAGCGCAGCTTCACCAGCCGCCGCATCCACCACCTATGGATCACCCTGCCGACCGGATTCTCCAACCCCCGCAGCACCCCGGACAACCCGTCAAGCCACGACCCGTTCGCCCTCCTGGGCTGGTGACCACCGACATGACCTATCTATCCCGCATCAGAATCAATCCCCTGCGCGAGAAGAGCCGAGCGCTGCTGGCCAGCCCGCACGCCATGCACGGCGCCGTCATGTACGGCATCCCGGATGCACCTGCCGACCAGCGCATCCTGTGGCGTTTGGACGCGGACGATCCCCGCAGACCCATGGTGTTCGTCCTCACCGCCACTCGCCCGGACTGGAGCCACCTCGTCGAACAGGCCGGCTGGCCCGAAGCCGATGGCGAACATGCCGCCATCCGCGACTACGCCCCATTGCTCAGTCAGATAGCCGTCGGTCGCGAGTTCGCTTTCCGGCTCACCGCCAACCCCGTCCAGAACACTTCTACCCCCACCAAGCCCACCGCCACGCAACTCGAACGCGCCGCGGATACCAAGCGCCGCTCCTTCCGCATCGGCCACCGCACGGCCGACCAGCAACTCGCCTGGTTTCTGTCCCGCACCCAGCAGTGGGGATTCGAGGTTCCACCCTCGCGCACCGACCCGCCCGCCCTCGGCCTACACGCCGCCGCCGACGACCCGCAGCCGCCCGTACCCCGCGAGGTGCGCATCATCGCCCGAGCGCGCCGCTCCTTCCGCAAGAAGAACAACGGTGCCAAACCGGTCGTCCTTCACACCGCCACCTTCGAAGGTCGACTACGCATCACGGATGCGGTCGCGTTCACTGAGCGACTCCTGGGCGGCATCGGCCCGGCCAAGTCCTACGGCTGCGGCCTGCTCACCCTCGCTCCCCTGTCCGGTCTACGGCAGGAGAGGTGATGGCCGACATCTGGCAGAAGGCACACCCTCACGACCTGCACCGCATCGCGGACCGTGTCTCCAGCGTCTACATCGAACGCAGCCATATCGACCGCGACGAGAACGCCGTCGTCGTCATCAACAAACGCGACACCGTCCGCATCCCCGCCGCGATGATCGCTGTCATGCTGATCGGACCTGGCACCCGCATCACCCACGGCGCCGTTCAGCTCCTCGGCGACTCCGGCACTGCCGTGTGCTGGGTCGGCGAACAGGGCGTCCGCCTGTACGCCTCAGGTCTTGGCCCGAGCCGCGGGGCCGGTCTGCTCTACCGCCAGGCCTGGCTCGTCACCCGCCCCAAGGAACGCCTTGCCGTCGCCCGCGCCATGTACGGCATGCGATTTCCCGGCGAAGACGTCTCCGCCATGACCATGCAACAGCTGCGTGGACGCGAAGGGGCTCGCGTCCGCAAGCAGTACCAGCATCACTCCCAACGCACCGGCGTGGCCTGGACCGGCCGCGACTATCGCCCCGGTGACCCGTTCGCCACCGGCGACGACCTCAATCGCCTGTTGTCGGCGGCCAACACCGCCCTGTACGGCATCTCCCACGCCGTCATCGTCGGCCTCGGCGCCAGCCCTGGTCTCGGCTTCGTCCACACCGGCTCCGCCACCTCCTTCGTCATGGACATCGCAGACCTCTACAAAGCCGACTACACCATCCCCCTTGCCTTTGACCTGGCTGCCCAAGGCTTGACCGATGAACGCGACGCCCGCCTTCGCCTGCGCGACCGCATCGCCGAAGACAAACTCCTTGGCCGCATCGTCCGCGACATCAAAGCCTTGTTGGCCCTTGATGGGACCGAAGTCCCCGAGATCGACGTCAACGAACTTTGGGACGACAAGGTCGGCACCGTCGCAGGAGGCGTCAACTGGGCCGGAACCGAAGAGTTCCCCGACGATCCCCTCTACGCGGAGTTCAACCAGGCCGCCATGGGCGAGGACCACATCGCTGTCATCGGCCCTGACTTCGACAAACCTCTTCACACCAATGAGGCGAGCGACTCATGACCGTCATCGTCCTGGTGGCCGCTCCTGAAGGACTGCGCGGCCACCTCACCCGCTGGATGGTCGAAGTCAGCGCCGGCATGTTCGTCGGAAATCCCAGCAAACGCATACGCGACCGCATCTGGACCCTCCTCGCCAACCGCATCGGCGACGGCCAAGCCATCCTCGTCGAACCCGCCTCCAACGAACAAGGCTGGGCCCTCCGCACTGCAGGGAAAGACCGCTGGTACCCCGTCGACTTCGATGGACTGATTCTCTCCGCCCGCAATCGCCGATAAAACGTCAGCTCAACAATGTCGGCCCTCGATCTCTTCATCGCTAATAACCGTCGATGAAGAGGTCGGCCTCACGATGCAGGTCGGTTGGCCCCGCGCGGGATCACCCGAACGCGCCCGTGCTAACCCCACAGATCACGCTGTCGGTCCCTCCGCCCGCAGGGATCACGACGACGCCGTGGCGGGTACGCGCACCGACCCACCCACACGTCTCCTATAGAGGGATTTGCAACACGAGCGCGGTTCCGAGCATGGTGGTATACACCCCGCGTGCGCGGGGCCGACGCCAGGGCTTCCCCATATCCCTGGCCTGGACGGGAACACCCCCGCGTGCGCGGGGCCGACTTTCCCCACGTCACGTCACTGACTCCGGCCCGCGGAACACCCCCGCGTGCGCGGGGCCGACGCAAAATACGCCTCCCGGACGGAACCATCGCACGGAACACCCCCGCGTGCGCGGGGTCGACGTGGAGACGTGCCCCATGCGGTCGTCACGCAGCGGAACACCCCCGCGTGCGCGGGGTCGACGTGGAGACGTGCCCCATGCGGTCGTCACGCAGCGGAACACCCCCGCGTGCGCGGGGTCGACGTGGAGACG
>NZ_JBEXMW010000003.1:405592-408096 GCF_040610775.1 Nonomuraea sp. NPDC003709
AGACGTGCCCCATGCGGTCGTCACGCAGCGGAACACCCCCGCGTGCGCGGGGCCGACTCTCCGCATTCCCGCGACCAGCGGAAACGCTCGGGAACACCCCCGCGTGCGCGGGGCCGACGAATAGATCCCCCCGAAGGGTCACGCTGGAGAAGGAACACCCCCGCGTGCGCCGGGCCGACGTTCCTTCCCCCATCGACCGCAATCATCGTCGAGGAACACCCCCGCGTGCGCGGGGCCGACCCATCCGTCAGATACTTCGAGTGCCCGAAGTCCGGAACACCCCCGCGTGCGCGGGGCCGACTCGTCCTGCTGGTCCATGGTGACCCAGCGGCCGGGAACACCCCCGCGTGCGCGGGGCCGACGTGTTCAACGAGAAGTTCGCGGCCGTGCCCGACGGAACACCCCCGCGTGCGCGGGGCCGACGTCAAAGAACCAGACCGGTTCGGCCAACCCCCGGAACACCCCCGCGTGCGCGGGGCTGACTCGTCCATGTCGGGCTCGCTGGGCTCGCGGTCGGGAACACCCCCACGTGCGCGGGGCCGACATGGTGCCGGTCCGGGCGGGCATCTCCATCAGCGGAACACCCCCGCGTGCGCGGGGCCGACCTGATGCTGATCAACAAGTACGGCGGCTATACCGGAACACCCCCGCGTGCGCGGGGCCGACCGGGGAGCCCTGCGAGCGCGGCCGGGCTGCAGCGGCACACCCCCGCGTGCGCGGGGCCGACGCACTCGAGACCGAGCAATCCCTGGTGCCAGCGGGAACACCCCCGCGTGCGCGGGGCCGACCACATGAGAAAACGATGCAGGGCTGCGGGCGCCGGAACACGCCCGCGTGCGCGGGGCCGACGTAGGTGACCATCAGCTGGTCGTCGTCGTGGACGGAACACCCCCGCGTGCGCGGGGCCGACTTCTGCAGGTTGATGTAGCCGATGTTGCCCGGCGGAACACCCCCGCGTGCGCGGGGGCGACGTAGTGCATGATCACGCCTCGCCCATGATCGCCGGAACACCCCCGCGTGCGCGGGGCCGACGTAACGAAGCGCATCATATGCGCGGCGTTGCTCGGAACACCCCCGCGTGCGCGGGGCCGACGGTCATGAGAAGGGCCGGTCCAGGGCGAGGCTCGGAACACCCCCGCGTGCGCGGGGCCGACCAGCTCAAAGACCGCGTCGCGACGCTCACCCGGGGAACACCCCCGCGTGCGCGGGGCCGACCACTCGAACCCGTTGTCGGTGTCGGCGAGCTCCGGAACACCCCCGCGTGCGCGGGGCCGACCAGCGCGCCGAGTTCATCCGCGCCGCGAAGCAGGGAACACCCCCGCGTGCGCGGGGCCGACCCAGAGCCATCCTGGAGACCTTCGGCAGCCTGCGGAACACCCCCGCGTGCGCGGGGCCGACGGAACCACATGGATCCCGCACTCGCTGACTGCCGGAACACCCCCGCGTGCGCGGGGCCGACGCCAGAGAGCCCTCGTACGTCTCTCGGGCGCGTGGAACACCCCCCGCGTGCGCGGGGCCGACGAGGTCCCCGCGTTCTACCAGCTCAGCCATGGCGGAACACCCCCGCGTGCGCGGGGCCGACGACGACCCGCCCGTGCGGCTCACGGTGATGTCGGGAACACCCCCGCGTGCGCGGGGCCGACCACCGCGCCCACGTCGAAGGGTGGCCCTGGTGCGGAACACCCCCGCGTGCGCGGGGCCGACTCACGGCTCCCAAAGACGGGCCCCACCGCGCAGGGAACACCCCCGTGTGCGCGGGGCCGACGGCATCCGAGACGCCATCGCGTATATCAGGACGGGAACACCCCCGCGTGCGCGGGGCCGACGGAAGGCCTCTGGCTATAGGGAGATTTCCCTAAGGAACACCCCCGCGTGCGCGGGGCCGACTCTTCAAGGTGAAGGTAGAGCGGACGCCATGGCGGAACACCCCCGCGTGCGCGGGGCCGACCGTCCGTCATGGGGACCGCGGTGTCCATCACGGGGAACACCCCCGTGTGCGCGGGGCCGACGGCATCCGAGACGCCATCGCGTATATCAGGACGGGAACACCCCCGCGTGCGCGGGGCCGACCTCCATCACGCGCCCCGCTTCCTGGCCACCGGCGGAACACCCCCGCGTGCGCGGGGCCGACTGGGCCTGCTCGTCCTCGACGTACAGAAGATGCGGAACACCCCCGCGTGCGCGGGGCCGACCGGCTCAGGATCGCTTGGCTCAGGCTGAGCGGCGGAACACCCCCGCGTGCGCGGGGCCGACAACCCGCACGTGCGGAGCGTGGCGCCGGTCTGTGGAACACCCCCGCGTGCGCGGGGCCGACCGCGCGTTCGATTCGGCGATCGAGCGTTCCTGCGGAACACCCCCGCGTGCGCGGGGCCGACACTACCTGTCCGTGCAAGCCGGTGTGCATCGCGGGAACACCCCCGCGTGCGCGGGGCCGACAACCCGCACGTGCGGAGCGTGGCGCCGGTCTGTGGAACACCCCCGCGTGCGCGGGGCCGACCGCGCGA